>NZ_CP021247.1:3420205-3728092 GCF_017309955.1 Novosphingobium sp. KA1
GTCCCGCAACAAAAACGTACCGAAACCGGAGATCTTGACGTTCTCCCCATCGGTCAATGCGTTGGACATATGCTGAAGAATGGCTTCGACCATACCAAGCGATTCTGCCCGTGACAGGCCCAACCGGCGATGGATGGCTTCCGCGATCTCAGCCCTTGTCAATGTTTCCGTGGAGCGCATACCACCACATCCCCTTCGAGCCCGAACCCCCATGACGATAATATGAAAAAATGAGGGAAAAGCAATGCTCGACGCAGGAGACTGCGCCGATTTGAAACAGGCTCTACGGAATTACATCCGGATCAGGCTGGCACCCCAGGTAAAGCCGCCGCCCATCGCTTCCAGCACGACCAGGTCGCCCTTCACGATTCGGCCGTCCCGCACCGCCTGATCGAGCGCCAGCGGCACCGATGCAGCGGAGGTATTGGCGTGCTGGGAGACCGTCATCACCACCTTTTCGGCGGGAAGATTGAGCTTGCGCGCGGTCGCATCGAGAATGCGGGCATTGGCCTGATGCGGCACCAGCCAGTCGATGTCCTGCGCGGTGTGACCGGTTTCGGTCAGCACTTCCTCAAGCACTTCGGCGAGATTCGTCACCGCGTGACGGAACACCTCGCGGCCTTTCATGCGCAACTTGCCAACGGTTCCCGTCGTCGACGGTCCGCCATCGACGAACAGAAGCTGGTTATGCGCGCCATCGGCATGCAGACGGGTGGCAAGCACACCGCGCGGCTTCTCGCCGTCTTCCTGCTCCTGCGCTTCAAGCACGATCGCGCCCGCGCCGTCGCCAAAAAGCACGCACGTCGTGCGGTCTTCCCAGTCAAGAATCCGGCTGAAAGTTTCCGAACCGATCACCAGCGCACGCTGGGCCATGCCCGAGCGCAGCATCGAATCGGCAACACCAACCGCGTAGAGGAAACCCGAGCAGACAGCCGCCACGTCAAAGGCGATACCGCCGCGGCAGCCGAGATTGGCCTGGACGATCGTGGCGGTGGCCGGGAACGTCTGGTCCGGGGTGGCCGTTGCCAGCACGATGAGATCGATCGACGCGGCGTCGATGCCGGCTGCCTCGATCGCCTTGCGGGCGGCATCGGTGGCCAGGCTCGACGTCGTCTCGTCGGCATCGGCGATGTGACGGTTGGAGATGCCGGTACGCTCGACGATCCATTCGTCGCTGGTATCGACCTTCTCTGCCAGTTCTGCGTTGCTGACCGCGCGGCGCGGCAGGGCCGAGCCCGTGCCGACGATGACCGAACGCCGCATCAGGCGCGCTCTTCCTGGACGCGCGTCTTGCGCAGGGACGTCCCACCCATACGGGCGAGGTCGGCGGAAATCCGCTCGGTCACATTTTCCTCCAGGAGTCGCGCAGTCACCGCGACGGCATTGGCGACCCCGGCAGCATTGGCGCCGCCATGGCTTTTCACCACGATACCGTTGAGACCCAGGAAAACTGCGCCGTTATGATTATTGGGATCGAGATGGTGCTTGAGCAGTTCGGTGGCCGGCTTCGAGATCAGGAACCCGATCTTCGAGCGCAGCGAACTGGTGAAGCCCCGACGCAGCAGGTCGGCGACGAAACGGGCCGTACCCTCCACCGCCTTCAGCGCGACATTGCCCGAGAAACCGTCGGTCACGACGACATCCATGTCGCCGCGGCCCAGCTTGTCGGCCTCGGTGAAACCGTCGAAGGACATGGACAGGTCGGCGGCGGAAGCCTTGAGCATCGCAGCCGCATCGCGCAGCATTTCGGTGCCCTTGGTTTCCTCGGTGCCGATATTCAGCAGACGCACGCGCGGCTGCTCGCGCCCCGTGGCGACGCGGGCATAGGCAGCGCCCATGATCGCGAACTGCACGAGATTGCGCGCATCGCATTCCGCATTGGCGCCAAGGTCGAGCATGACGAGGTCATGGTCTTCCAGCGTCGGCAGCAAGGCGGCAAGCGCGGGCCGGTCGATACCGGGCATCGTGCGCAGCGAGAGCTTGGCAATCGCCATCAGCGCGCCGGTATTACCGGCGCTGACGGCGGCTCCGGCGTCACCCGCCTTCACCGCCTCGATAGCGCGCCCCATCGACGTACCCTTGGCCCGGCGCAAGGCCTGGCTGGGCTTGTCCTCACCGCTGATGACGCCTTCGGTATGCAGGATTTCGGAGCTGGCCCTGAGGTTGGGATGAGCCTCAAGTGCGGATTTGATCCGCGGCTCGTCCCCCACCAGCAGGAACTTGAACTGGTCATGGCGACGGCGCGCAAGTGCGGCGCCCTCGATCATGACGCGCACACCTTCGTCGCCGCCCATCGCATCGATAGCGATACGCGGCAGACTCATGCTTTTTCTCCGAAACTCGTCTTTGGTCTTAGACTTCGACCGCGACGATTTCGCGACCGTTGTAGTGACCGCAAGCGTTGCACAGGTTGTGCGGACGCTTGAGTTCGCCACAGTTCGGGCACTCGTGGAAAGCTTCGACCTTCAGCGCATCATGGCTGCGGCGCATGCCACGGCGGGACGGGGTGGTCTTTCTTTTAGGGACAGCCATTTCGGCACCTGTTCCTGAAACTGGATTAATGTCAAAAAGGCCGCCGGGAACCGTTTTCGCGGACCGGCGGCTTGCGAAGGCGCGCCTATAACCGATTTCTCACCAGTTGCAACCCGTTCGTCCCCGCAGCAAGAACGCGAAATCGACAAAGGGGAAAACGAGCCCATGATTCTTCAAACCACGCTGTGCCTTGCGGCGGCAGCGGCCGTCATCACTTTCTGGCACATAGCACGTATCGGCCAGCTGCGCATGCGCGAGAAGGTCCTTTTCGGTGACGGCGGCCACGACCTGCTGTCGCGCCGCATGCGCGCCCAGCTCAATTTCGTGGAAAGCACACCCTTCGTGCTGATCCTCGTTGCCGCCATAGAAATGACCGGAAAGGCGGGCCCCTGGCTCGCCATCGTCGGTGCGGTCTTCATGCTGGGACGCGTCTCGCATGGCCTTGGCATGGACATCCCCAAGCCCAACCTGCTTCGCATGGCCGGCGTACTTGTCACCGTGCTCACGCTGCTGGGGCTTTCGGTAATGGCCGTGCTGATCGCGCTGGGCCGCTTCTGATCCTGCCGCGCAGGGCAGGCAAACAAAAAGGGCGCCGGTCGGACCGGCGCCCTTTTCATTTAATCCACCGCAAAGATCACGCCGGCAGGCCGCGCTCCAGCGCCGCATCACCGACATAGGGATTCGTCCGGCGCTCATCCCCAAACGTGCTGATCGGACCGTGCCCCGGCACAAACGTCACATCGTCGCCGAGCGGCCAGAGCCCGGTGGTAATCGAGTTGACGAGATCCTCGAGGTTCCCGCGCGGGAAGTCCCAGCGACCGATTCCGCCCTGGAACAGGACATCGCCCACCATCGCGAACTTGCTCGGCGCATGGTGGAAGATCACGTGGCCCGGCGTGTGTCCGGGACAATGGACAACATCGAGTTCCAGCTCGCCCACCGTCACTTTATCGCCATTCTCGAGCCAACGATCGGGCTCGAAAGTATGCGCCTCCATGTTCCAGCGCGGACCGTCGTCATTAAGCTGCGCGATCCAGAACCGGTCCTCCTCCTGCGGGCCTTCGATCGGCACGCCCATTTCCTTGGCGAACACGCCCGCCATGCCGCAGTGGTCGAGATGACCATGGGTGACGAGAATCTTCTCCAGCGTCACCCCGGTCTTCTCCAGCGCCTGACGCAGCTTGGGCAAGTCTCCCCCGGGATCGACAAAGGCGCCGCGCATCGTCCTGGTGCACCACAGGAGCGTGCAATTCTGCTGGAGCGGCGTGACGGGAATGATTCCCACCCGCATCGGACGTTCGTCGGCAGTTTCGGTCATGCCGCACGAGATGGCCGCAAGCCGCCCTGAATGCAACTGCGCTAGATGCGCCCGCCCTTCCAGACGACTCGCCCGATCACCACCACATCGTCGAGCCCGCATTCGATCACCCGGTAGGCCGGATTGTCGCTGAGCAAGGCGATCCGCCCGGCCCCGACCGGTTCCAGCCGCTTGACCAGCACGGCATCGTCCAGACGCACGACATGAATGCCATCGCGCAGCGGCTGCCAATCGCGGTCGACAAGGATCTCGTCGCCATGACGCAGTGTCGGCTCCATCGAATCGCCGGTCACGCTGATCGCGGAGAGCGCATCGGGCCGCAGCCCGAGCGAACGCAGCCACCGCGCGGTGAAGCGCAAGGTGCCGAAAGTCTCCTCCTCCCCCGCATGAGCCCCCGGCCCGGCGGATGCGCCGACGGCCAGCCGAGGCACATCGACCCATCCGGTCAGATCGTAGGATTTTTCCCCGCCCTTGCCCAGCTCCACCTCATCCACGCCAAAGAACCGCGCCAGCAGGCTGCGGTCCTGCTCCTCCAGCTTTCGAGGACTGCCCTTCTTGATGAATTGCTGGAGATAGCTGGCATTCTTCCCGATCATCCGGGAGAGCGACGAAAGGCTGACCCCTCGTGCATCGGCGAGTTGCAGCAGGCGGGAGCGGGGGTCCGGGGTTTCCATAATGTAATCCGTAACCGAAGGAAATTTCCTAGACAAGTAGGATTTGGATGCCGAGATTTCCGGAACATTACGAAAACATCCAAAACCGGAGCTTTCACACGATGCTACTGCGCCAGATCGAGCGCTTTCTGCGCCTGACGGAAATGCCGTGGACCAAGTTCGGTCGCCTGGCGACCCATGACCCGCGATTCGTCGCCGACTTGCGCAACGGCCGCAATCCCCGCGCCGGCACCGTGAAACGCGTCGAACATTTCATGAACAATTATCTGGAGAGCCTCCATGCGCACTAATTCCGCCGCCCATCACAAAGCCGGCCGTGACCAGGCCCGCAACACCGGCGAGTTCCGCTCCATGCTCGAAACCGCCCGCAGCGCGCTGGGCGATGGCGCGGGCAGGCCGCGCGGCCCCTGGCTGCTCCTGCTTTCGGAAGTGCTGCTGCTGGCAGGCAAACAAGTGGAATTCATCCATCACGCCGAACGGCCGTGGAGCAGCGCCACCTTCTCCGGTTCGCGCCACACCATCGCGCTGGCATTCGAGGGCGTGGATGCCATCGTCGAGGGCGAGGCACTGATCGCCGCCCTGCCCGATCACGAATTCACCGTGCCGGGGCGAATCGTCGCAGATGCCGCCATCGCCGCGGTCGACCATGCGGCAGGCCCGCCCGCGCGCATGACGGTGGAAGTGGAACTGCTGCTGCTCGACGACTGCTGAGGCGCCGCGCGCATCACACCAACCTGCGAGGAGTCAAGCTCAACGCAGGTTGGTATCAATACCCCCGCCCCGGATCGACGACATGGCCGAGCGGTTCGCCCGCAACGAACCGCTCGGCATTGGCAAGAAAGCGCGTCTCGCCGCGCGTATGGAGCAGATCCTGCGCCCGCCCCGAAAGGTGCATCGAGATATGGACATTCTCCCGCGACCATAGCGGGTGATCGGCGGGCAGCGGCTCGGGATCGGTGACATCGAGGAACGCGCCGCCCAGATGCCCCGAATCGATCGATGCCAGCAGCGCCTCCTGATCGATTACGGTGCCGCGCGCGAAATTGACCAGTGCCGCCCCCGGTTTCATCGCCGCCAGTTCCGCCGGACCGAACATGCGGTATGTGTCCGGAGTCGAGGGCACGATCAGGATCACCCAGTCGAACTGCCCCAGCACGCCGCGCCACTCCTCCGCGCCCAGTTCCCCCGGGCCCGGACGGCGGCGAACGCCGGTCACTCGAGCGCCGAAGGCTCGCAGGATTTCCGCGATGCGGCTGCCGATTTCACCGGCGCCGATCACCAGCACCTGCGAATCGAGCAGTTCGCGCTTGCCCGGAGGCTCGGCCAGCCATTCGTGACGATCCTGCGCGCGCACGACCTCGCGCCAGCCCTTGGCCATCGTCAACATACCCATGACAGTGAACTCGGCAACCGACTGCGCATGGATGCCCCCGCCGTTGGTCAGCGTGATGCCCCGTTCGCGCAGCAGGTCGAGCGGCAGCCAGTCGACGCCCGAGGACAGCACGTTGCACCACTTGAGCCGTGTTCCCCGCGTGACCGCCTCGCGCGCGGTCGTGCCGTCGATCAGGTGCAGCCAGACCGCATCCGCCTGTTCCACCATGGCAAGAAGTTCAACGCCATCGCTGTACCAGCGCGCCTCGATCCCCTCCGGCAAGCGCCCCTCAAGACCGGGGCGGAACTGCGCGGAGATGAGGACGATGGTCATTGACAGGCTCCGGACAGACATAACAACTTGAAGAAGAGTGAAATTGGCAGGGGAAGCCGACATGGCAAGACGGCAATGGGCATATGCGGTTGCGTTTCTGGGCTCGCTGGTCCCGTTCGGCGCAATGGCGCAGGACGAAGGCTCGCAGGAAGTCGTGGTCACCGCCTCGCGCCGCGATGCCGATGACTATTCCGCGACGATGCCCGCCGTGGGACTACGCCGAAAGGCCGACTTTGCCATCGTCGAAGTCACCGTATCGGGCGACAGCCGCGACAAGGCCCAGCGCGAGAGCGAAATCTACGACATGATCCGCAGCGCCATCGCCGCCGCGCCGGGCGCCGGCGTGCAACTGGCCTATGGCGAGCGTACGCTCCAGCCGCTCACCCCGCAGAACTACCGCGACCTGACACTGCGCAACGATTCCCGGCCCGACAGCCAACGCACCAGCTTTCTCGCGAAAGTACCGCTGACCGGCACGATCGATGCCCAGAGCGCACAGGCCGCGATCACGCGTTTCGTGAAATCGGTAAAGCCCGTCGGCCGCGCGCTGATGAGCGAGAGCGGCGACCTGACCCTCTCGATCGTCGCTCCGGACCAGTATCGCGGCCAGATCGCCGATGCCATCGCCGCCGATGCCAGGGGCATGGCGAGCCGGCTCGGCAATGGCTACGGCGTGGAAATCGAAGGTCTGCAATGCCCGGTCGAGTGGACGCGCGCCGGCCTTTCCGAAGTGCTGCTCTTCTTGCCCTACAAGCTGAAAGTCGTGCCGCTCGGCTAGGCGAGCTTCCATTCCCAGCCGAGCGGGTCGCCGTCCATCGCCTCCACGCCCTTGGCCGCAAGTCCATCGCGCAGCGCATCGGAGCTGGCGAAGTCCTTCTCCGCACGCGCGGCCTTGCGGCGGGCCAGCACGTCCTCGATCTCGGCCTCGGTGATTTCGGCCGCCTTGGGACGAAGGCGCAGATCGGCGCGGCCGGTGCCGAACAGATCAAGCCCGAGCACGGCATCCATTCGCTCGACGACGGCCCGCTTGGCACCCGCATCGACCTTCTTGGCGGCCAGCACATCCTCGAGCGCCGTCAGCGCGACCGCGGTGTTGAGATCGTCACGAATGGCCTTCTCGAACGTTTCGAGCATCGGCGCGAGCTTGGGGTGGCCGGGATCGCCGGCTTCCACATCGCCCAGCCGCTCCACCACGATAATCATGCGCTTCAGGCGCACGAGCGCGGCGGCGAGGCCCTCCCACGAGAACTCCAGCTCCGACCGGTAATGCGCCTGCAGGCACATCATGCGGTAGCCAAGCGGGTGGTAGCCCTTGTCGATCAGCAGTTGCAGGCGCAGGAACTCGCCCGAGGACTTGCTCATCTTGCCGGAACGCTCGACGAGGAAATTGTTGTGCATCCACACCTTGGCACCCGAATTTGCGGGCACGTCGAGGCCGCAGGCATCTTCGGGCTGGCAGCAGAACGCCTGGTTCTGGGCGATCTCGTTGGGGTGGTGGATCTCGCGGTGGTCGATGCCGCCGGTGTGGATGTCGAACGGGAAGCCGAGCAGATCGCCCGACATCACCGAGCATTCGAGATGCCAGCCGGGAGCGCCCCGGCCCCAGGGAGAATCCCATTCCATCTGGCGCTTCTCGCCCTCGGGCGTCTTGCGCCAGATCGCGAAGTCGGCGGCGTTGCGCTTGTCCTCTACGGCCTCGATCCGCCCCTCCCCCTCATCGGTGACGGCACGCGCAAGGCGGCCGTAGTCGGCAACGGTGGAAACGTCGAAGTAGAGGCCGCTTTCCAGTTCGTAGCAGTGCCTTGGCGCGATCTTCTCGGCAAATGCGATCATCTGCGGAACGTAGTCCGTCGCGATCGACCACTTGGCCGGCTGCCGGATATTGAGCGCCTTGATGTCGGCCCAATAGGCCTGCGTGTAGTGCTCGGCGATGTCCCAGATGGACTGGGCTTGCGCCCTTGCCATCTTCTCCATCTTGTCCTCACCCGCATCGGCATCGTCGGTCAGGTGGCCGACGTCGGTGATGTTGATGACGTGGGTAAGCTTGTACCCCGCATGGCTGAGCGTCCGGCCGAGGATGTCCGCAAAGACATAGGCGCGCATGTTGCCGATGTGAGGGTAGTTGTAGACCGTCGGCCCGCAGGTATAGACGCGCGCCTCGCCGGCGTGGACGGGCTGGAACGGCTCCAGCTGGCGGGTCAGGCTGTTGAACAGCGTCAGGCTTTGCGTCTCGGTCATGACGCAGGGCAATTAGGCAGGTGCCGGGCGCAGTCAAGCCACGCCCGGCATTCCGGTCATTCGAAACCGAGGAACTTCACCTGATCGTCCAGCGCCACGCGCGGGCGATCGAAGGCGTTTACCGGCGCGTCGAGGCGCTTGCCGATGGAGAGCCCACAGAACAGCAGGTGCGTCTCGTCCGACACGCCGATGTGGTCCTTGATGAGCCGGGCATAGAGGCCCATCCATTCCTGCGGGCAGGAATCGAGGCCCTCCTCGCGCAGCAGCAGCATGATCGTCTGCAGCCACATGCCCACGTCCGACCACTGCGGCGAACCCATGAAACGCTCGAAATAGCAGACCAGCAGCACCGGCGCGCCGAACGAGGTGACGTTCTGGTTCATGAAGGCCTGGCGCCCTGCGGCGTCGTCCCGCGCGATGCCCATGGCGCCATACATGAGACCGCCCAGTTCCTGCAGCCGCGCGGCGTGGCGGGGCGACTGCATCGGCGCGGACCAGCTGTATTCCTCGGGATCCTGTGGCTGGCTGGCCAGCATCTTATCCTGCAGCGCCTTGAGCGGCTCACCGGTCAGCACGGTCGCTTCCCAGGGCTGGAAGTTGCAACCGGAAGGCGCCATGCGCGCCTTGTCGAGCACGCGGTGCAGCACGTCGAGGCTCACCGGCTCGTCGCTGAAGGCGCGGATCGAGCGGCGGCTGAGGACGGCGTCGGTGACGTTCATGAATTTCCCTTCGTTGGCGGCAGTTTGCAATCCGCCGCCGAACTTGGGACCGGGCGGCACATATTCAATACCGCCCGGTAGAAAAATCACTCTTCCTCGAACAGACCTGCAAGCTGCTCGATCATCGTGCCGCCAAGCTGCTCGGCATCCATGATGGTGACGGCGCGCCGGTAATAGCGCGTAACGTCATGGCCGATGCCGATGGCAACAAGCTGGACCGGGCTCTTGGCCTCGATCCATTCGATCACCCGACGCAGGTGCGCCTCGAGATAACCCGCCGAGTTCACCGAGAGGGTCGAATCGTCCACCGGCGCGCCGTCCGAGATCACCATCAGGATGCGGCGATCTTCCTGGCGGGCGAGCATCCGGTTATGCGCCCAGAGCAGCGCCTCGCCGTCGATGTTCTCTTTCAGCAGCCCTTCGCGCATCATCAGGCCGAGGTTCTTGCGCGCGCGGCGCCAGGGCTCGTCCGCCTTCTTGTAGACGATGTGGCGCAGGTCGTTGAGGCGGCCCGGATGGGCGGGACGGCCGCTGGCGAGCCATGCCTCGCGGCTCTGCCCGCCCTTCCACGCGCGGGTGGTGAAGCCGAGGATTTCCACCTTCACGCCGCAGCGTTCCAGCGTGCGCGCCAGCACGTCCGCACTGATCGCCGCGATCGAGATCGGCCGCCCGCGCATGGACCCCGAATTGTCGAGCAGCAGCGTGACGACGGTGTCCTTGAACTCGACATCGCGCTCGATCTTGTAGGACAGCGACTGGCCGGGCGAGACGACCACACGGGCCAGCCGCGCGGCATCGAGCATGCCCTCTTCCTGATCGAAGTCCCACGAGCGGTTCTGCTGCGCCATGAGGCGCCGCTGGAGGCGATTGGCCAGCCGCGTGACGACGCCCTGAAGGCCCTTGAGCTGCGCGTCGAGATAGGCGCGCAGGCGGGTCAGCTCCTCTTCGTCGCAGAGGTCCGCGGCGCCGACCACTTCGTCATAGGCCTCGGTGAAGACCTGATAGTCGAAGCTTTCCGGAATGTCGGTCCAGGGGCGGTTCGGGCGGACCGGCAGCATGCCCTCATCGCCCTCGTCGCCTTCCTGGCCCTCGTCCATGTCCGCCGGATTTTCGCCCTCGGCCTCGGCCTCCCCCTGGTCCTCGCCCCGGGAGGGTTCGGCGGCGGCTTCGGCAGGCTGCTCCTCGCGCCCGCTTTCATCGCCGGTCTCGTCTTCCTCGGTCTGCTCGTCGCCGTCCATCTCGTCGGCGTCCTCGGGCGGCAGGTCGACTTCATCGGCCTGCGTCATCTCAAGATGCGCGAGCATGTCGAGCGAGAGTTTCTGGAAGGCCTTCTGGTCCTCCAGCAATCCGGCGAGCGCGTCGAAATCGTCGCCCGCCTTCGATTCGATCCAGCGGCGCACCATCTGCACGCCGTCCTGCGCCACGTCGGGCACGGGCTGGCCGGTCAGGCGCTCGCGCAAAAGCAGTGCCAGCGCCGTCGGCACCGGAACCTTGTCCGGCGCATCGGCGCGCGCGATCGGGTCGCTGGCGATGCGCGCTTCCAGCGAGGCGTCAAGATTGTCGCGCATACCGGCATAGGCATTGGCGCCCAGCGCTTCGTAGCGGACCATCTCCACCGCGTCGTAGCAGGCGCGCGCGGAAGGTTCGGACGGGGCGTGACGGCGGTGCAGCGCCTCGTTGTGGTGGCGCAGCCTGAGCGCAAAACTGTCGGCATAGCCACGCGCCTGCATCGCGGCGGCGCGTGGTACGGAGCGGCCCGGCATCGGGATGCGGAAGGTGCCCCCGGTCGCGCTGGGGGCATCGGCGGTCCAGTTGACCTCGACTTCGGCATCGTTGGCGATGGCGCGCGAAGCGCCGGTCAGCGCGAGCTTGAAGCGGTCGACAGGTGTTTCTTCGGACATCACCGCTCAATGGCGACATCGCCGCGCAGGCGCAAGACGCTGGAATGGAAATCCGCGACACGCGGATCTTGCGGCACCGGCCCACTCCCCCATCCGACTTCCCGTCAGGATATGCTCGTGGGAGGTCGGGTGGGGGAGTGGGCCGGTGCCGCACGGGAAATGCCCGAATGGGCATTTCCCTTGCAGCCTGTCAGAGGCTCTGGCCGGTCTTGGCCCAGTCGGCCATGAAGCCTTCGATGCCCTTGTCGGTGAGGACATGCTTGACCAGGTTCTTGATGACCGCCGGCGGCATCGTCGCGACGTCGGCGCCGATGCGGGCGCATTCGAGGACGTGAACCGGGTGGCGGATCGAGGCGGCGAGGATCTCGGTCTCGAAGGCGTAGTTGTCGTAGATCAGGCGGATGTCGCGGATCAGGTCCATGCCGTCGAAGCCGTTGTCGTCATGACGGCCAACGAAAGGCGAGATGAACGAGGCGCCCGCCTTGGCGGCGAGCAGCGCCTGGTTGGCCGAGAAGCACAGGGTGACGTTGACCATGGTGCCGTCGCTGGTCAGCGCCTTGCAGGTCTTGAGGCCGTCGAAGGTGAGCGGCACCTTGATGCAGACGTTGTCGGCGATCTTGCGCAGGATTTCGGCCTCGCGCATCATGCCGGCATGGTCGAGCGCGACGACTTCGGCGCTGACCGGACCATCGGTAAGGCCGCAGATTTCCTTGGTGACTTCGATGAAGTCACGGCCGGACTTGGCAATCAGCGACGGGTTGGTGGTAACGCCGTCAAGCAGGCCGGTAGCGGCCAGCTCGGCGATTTCGGCAGTGTCGGCGGTGTCGACGAAGAACTTCATGGCGGGGTTCCTGTAATGGCATCACGCCCCTCAGGCCCACGGCCCGAGGGGCGATTCTGGCGCCCCCTATAGGCACAGAGCGCCGTGCTGGATACCCCGCCGAACGGCCGAACGATCAGGCCGCCTTGAAGGTGGCGATCAGCAGGCTGTCGCCCGTCTGTGCCGGATCCTGCCGGATGGCCGCCTCGGCCGAGCCGATCTCGTACCAGATGGCATTGTCCGCCTCGATCGCCAGGGCATGGGCGGCATCGGTGATCGTCACCCCCTTCAGCGCGGCAATCGCCTCACCCAGCGTGGGATCACCGGCCTGCTGCATCGCCCGTTCCATGTCCGGGAGCATGGCATTGACCAGCGCCGGGCCCATCGCCTTGCGCAGCAACGTGGTTGCCGCGGTACGGCCGCCGCCGAGCACCTCGGCAGGGTCGGGAATCGGAACCTGCCGGGCCGCCTGCGCCACCAGCGGGGCGGCCACCGCCGCGCTCTTGCCGGCGATGGTGTTGAGCTGGTGCTGCAGCTTCATCCTGAAATCGGCAGAGCGCAACTTGCGCGAGCGGGTCGCACCGGTGCGGGTGAACAGCACCGGCAGCGCAATGCGCGCAACCGGGCTGGTCCAGAACCCGTCCGGCTGGACCAGCCAGGTGAAGGCACGCTCGGACGACAGCCGCATCAGGCGGCGCACCGGCTCGGCATCGCTGGTGAAAGCTCGGCGCAGGCCCGTCGTGGCGCAGCCGGAAACGGCAAAGGCCCCCAGCAGCGCGAAGCCGCCCAGCAGGGCACGGCGCTCGATCATGTACCCCTGCCCCGCACCTTCATGTCCGTCCGCCAGGTCCGGCGATCCCCAATTCACCATCATCATGTCCTTCACGCGACCTTACTCCGATGCCTATATGCATTTCAGATGAAACGCATTCGAATCCTTGTCTTCAATGCCGCGCTGGGCGTGCTCGACTACCGCGTGCCCGAAGGCAGGCCCGTCGAACACGGATCCGTGGTGATCGCGCCGCTCGGCCCCCGTCAGGTTCTGGGGATCGTCTGGGAGGCGGAACGCCTGAGCGCGCAAGAAGTGCCCGAAAGCAAATTGCGTCCGATTCTGGAAGTCCTGCCGGTCCCGCCCATCCCCGAGCGGCTCCGGCGGCTGATCGAGTGGACGGCGGACTATTACTGCGCCCCGCTGGCCTCGGTGGCCCGCATGGCACTGGGGTCGATGGCAGCGCTGCGCGGCGGCGGGACCACCACCGAGTACAGGCTGACCGGCATGGAACCGGCCCGCCTCACCCCGCAGCGCGCCGCAGCGCTGGATGCGCTGCAGGGCGAGCAGGCCTCGATCAAGGAACTGGCGGAGCTGGCCTCGGTTTCCGACGGCGTGCTGCGCGGCATGGTCGGCGCGGGACTGCTGGAGCCGGTCACCGTCGACCTCGACCGCCCCTATCCGCGCGCCAACCCGGAATTCGCGGTCCCGGAACTGTCGGAGGGACAGCAGGCCGCCGCGGATGTTTTCGTGGAGGCCGTCCGCACCCCCAGGTTCGCGCCGTTCCTGCTCGACGGGGTCACCGGCTCGGGCAAGACCGAAACCTACTTCGAGGCCGTGGCCGAAGCGCTGCGTCTGAATCGGCAGGTGCTGGTGCTGCTGCCGGAGATCGCGCTCACCGAGAACTTCCTTCGCCGCTTCGAACATCGCTTCGGGGTATCGCCGATCCTCTGGCACTCCTCGCTCAAGTCCAGCGAACGCCGCCGCGCGTGGCGCTCCATCGTTCTAGGGGACGCTCAGGTCGTCGTAGGGGCACGTTCTGCCCTGTTTCTGCCTTACGCCCATCTCGGCCTGATCATCGTCGATGAAGCCCACGAAATCTCGTTCAAGCAGGACGACGGCGTGCGCTACAACGCCCGCGACGTGGCGGTCATGCGCGCCAAATTCGAGGCTTTTCCGGTCATCCTCGCCAGCGCCACGCCGGCGCTGGAGACGATGCAACTGGCTGAGGCCGGGGTCTACAGAAAGATCGACCTCCCCGCCCGCTTCGGCGGCGCGCAATTGCCCGACATCCAGATCGTCGACTTGCGCAAGGAAGCGCCGGAACGCGGCAAATGGCTGGCGCCGCGCCTGGTCGAGGAAATGAAGGCCCGCCTTGCGCGCGGCGAGCAATCGCTGCTGTTCCTCAACCGCCGCGGCTATGCGCCGCTGACGCTGTGCCGCCACTGCGGCTACCGCTTCCAATGCCCGAACTGCACGGCCTGGCTGGTGGAGCACCGCTTCTCCCAGCGCCTGGCCTGCCACCACTGCGGCCACGAAGTGCCGGTGCCCGAGGCCTGCCCCGAATGCGGCACCGGCGACTGCCTGGTCGCCTGCGGCCCCGGCGTCGAGCGCATTGCCGACGAAGTCGCGGAAATCTTGCCCGAAGCGCGCGTGGCGCTGGTGACTTCGGACACCATGAACACCGCCGAAGCCATGAACGAATTCGTCGCCAAGGCGGAAAACAAGGCGATCGACGTGATCGTCGGCACCCAGCTGGTCACCAAGGGATACCACTTCCCCGAACTGACACTGGTGGGCGTGGTCGATGCCGATCTCGGCCTTGAAGGCGGAGACTTGCGCGCGGCGGAACGGACCTATCAGCAGGTCGCCCAGGTCGCCGGGCGCGCCGGGCGCGGCGAGAAACCCGGCGAAGTGCTGATCCAGACGCGCCATCCGGAAGCCTCGGTCATCGCGGCGCTGGCGGCCGGAGATCGCGACGCCTTTTACGCCGCCGAAATCGAGGCACGGCGCGATGCCAATGCCCCTCCGTTCGGGCGCTGGGCCGCGATCATCGTCTCTTCCGAGGATCAGGCCGAGGCCAAGGCCGCCGCCCGCACCATCGGCGGCACCGCACCCAACCTGCCCGACATGCTGGTGCTGGGCCCGGCCCCCGCGCCGCTGTCGCTGCTGCGCGGGCGCCACCGTTTTCGCTTGTTGATCAACGCAAAGCGCTCAGCCGAACTGCAGCGGGTGCTGCGCGAATGGCTGGAGCCGCTCCAGTTCCCGCGCGGCGTGCGCGTGCACATCGACGTCGACCCCTACAGCTTCGTCTGAGCCTTCTCACGACGCAGCAGTTCGCGCTTGATCGCCTCGCCATAGGCATAACCGCCGATCGATCCGTCGGAGCGGATCACGCGGTGGCAAGGGATCAGCACGGCCACGTTGTTGGCGCCATTGGCCGACCCCGCAGCCCGAACCGCGCCGGGCCTGCCGACGGCAGCGGCAATCTGCGCGTAAGTCCGGGTCTCCCCGGGAGGAATGCGCTGCAACTCGCGCCAGACCGCCTGCTGGAACGCGGTGCCCTGCACGTCGAGCGGGATCGCGCGCGATTGCCCCGGCTGCTCGACGGCCGCAACGACATCCCTTGCGATCCGCGCGAAGTCCTCGCCGCCTTCGACCAGGTCGGCCTTGGGGAAGCGCTCGGCCAATTCCTCGCGTCCCTCACCGAACGACAACCGGCAAACGCCCTTGGCGGTGGCGGCAACCAGCATCGCCCCCAGCGTGGTCGGCACCACAGACCAGTGGATCACCACCCCGGCTCCGCCGCCACGCCAAGCCGAAGGCACCATGCCCATCCGCCCGTCGCTCCCCGCGTAAAACCGGGACGCGGCACCAAAACCGGCTTCGTAGATCGCCTCGGTCACGCTGGCACCATTGCTCAGCGCCTCACCCGCGCGATCGAAGCGCCGCGCACGGGCATATGCGGCGGGCGAAAGCCCCACCGCCCGCTTGAACACACGCTGGAAATGCGTGGGGCTATAACCGACCGCATCCGCCAGTTCGGAAAGCCCCGGCGCGACGCCGTCCACCGCGTCCAGCATCTTCAGCGCGCGATTCACCGCCTCATCGTCGCGGGAAACTTCATTGGGCCTGCATCGCAGGCAGGCCCGCAGCCCGGCGAGTTCTGCCTCACCGGCCTCCTCAAAGAAGCGCACGTTCTCCCGCTTGGGATGGCGCGCCGAACAGGACGGGCGGCAGTAAATGCCGGTGGAGAGAACCCCGGTAACGAAACGCCCGTCGAAGGACTTGTCCCGCGCCATTACGGCCTGCCAGGCCCGCTCCTCATCGACGGGAGCGTGATCGGCTTGGGCGGTCGTCGGAGTCACAAGCCTTCTCCCTCTCGTTCGATCCGGGCCGCGAAACAGCCATAGGCGGCGTTGTGAGCATGAATGCAGGCCACACGCGGTTCGGCAAAGAGCGCAGCGATTCCCGCCTCCACCTCTCCCGACCCGGCCAGCAGCGCCCGCACCATCATGCCCTCATCATCAAATCCACGCAGCGACATCGTCCGGCCGGCGAACACCGGCGGCAGCCGATCGATCCACGGCTCGGGCGTCGACACCCCATCGCGAACATATATCGCATGTGCGGTTCGATAGGGATTCGCCACATCGTGGCTCGTGAAATTGATCAGCAGAACCCGCTCACCTTGCCGCGCATCTTCAAGGCTGGCGCGGCACGGAAAGCCGGGATGCGCATCGGCGACTACCATTCGTGCGCCGGAACGTCTCAGTTCCGCGTCACTCATGAAGAAATAGGGGGCGAAATCACCTGCCTCCAGGCCAACGATTCGAAAAGACACTGCCACACTCCTGCCACGCTTCACCCGAAGTTCTGCAGCACCCACGCCGCCCCCGCTTCCCGCACCTTGCTTTCAAACCGCTTTTTTGGGCATTGTCCCCAGGTGGCCACCCGCACCTTGCATAGTAACACTATCGTCGCTATGCGCGCCCCGTCTGCGGGCCGGGGGGCACGTTATATTCGTGTACCCAAGTGCCTCAGCCCACCCGATGTAAGGATAGGACACGCGTGGAGAATTCCGGCGGCATCAAAGCCAGCTTGCAAGGGCGCTACGCTTCGGCGCTGTTTGACCTTGCCAGCGAGAACGGCGTCGTAACGAGCGTCGAGGGCGACCTCGAGCGTATCGGCGCTGCGATCAAGGAAAACGGCGACCTCGCCGACCTGATTCGCAATCCCGAAATCAGCCGCAAGGCGGCCGGTGCGGCCATGGAGGCTGTGGCCGACGTGCTTGGCCTGGCACCCCTGACGAAGAATTTCGTCGGCGTGCTGGCGGCCAATCGCCGTCTTTCCGCGCTGCCCGAGATCATTCGTGCCTTCGCCGCGATCGCCGCTGCCCAGCGCGGCGAGGCGACTGCCGAAGTCACCACCGCGCACCCGCTCAACGACGCTCAGGTCGAAGAGCTGCGCCAGAAGCTGGAACTGCGCGAGGGCCGCAAGATCAGCGTGAAGACCAGCGTTGACGCCGATCTGCTCGGCGGCCTGGTCGTCACCATCGGCTCCAAGCGCATCGACAGCTCGATCCGCACCCGTCTCAATTCGCTCGCCCAGGCCATGAAGGGCTAAGAAAGGCACCACAATGGACATCCGCGCCGCAGAAATCTCGAAGGTCATCAAGGACCAGATCGCCAATTTCGGCACCGAAGCCCAGGTTTCGGAAGTCGGTTCCGTGCTCTCGGTGGGTGACGGCATTGCCCGCATCCACGGCCTCGACAAGGTCCAGGCCGGCGAAATGGTCGAATTCGCCAACGGTGTGCAGGGCATGGCCCTGAACCTCGAAGCCGACAACGTCGGCGTCGTGATCTTCGGCTCGGACGCCGAGATCAAGGAAGGCGACAGCGTCAAGCGCACCAACACCATCGTCGACGTTCCCGTCGGCAAGGGCCTGCTCGGCCGCGTGGTGGACGCTCTCGGCAACCCGATCGACGGCAAGGGCCCGATCGTGGCTGAAAAGCGCGCGCGCGTCGAAGCCAAGGCTCCCGGCATCATCCCGCGCAAGTCGGTGCACGAACCCGTGCAGACCGGCCTCAAGGCGATCGACGCCCTCGTCCCCGTCGGCCGTGGCCAGCGCGAGCTGATCATCGGTGACCGCCAGACCGGCAAGACCGCCGTCGCCATCGACACCTTCATCAATCAGAAGGAAGCGAACGCGGGCGACGACGAGTCCAAGAAGCTCTACTGCATCTACGTCGCCGTCGGCCAGAAGCGCTCGACCGTGGCGCAGATCGTCCGTCAGCTCGAAGAAAACGGCGCGATGGAATACTCCATCGTCATCGCCGCAACCGCTTCGGAGCCCGCTCCGCTGCAGTACCTCGCGCCCTACACCGGCGCCGCGATGGGCGAATTCTTCCGCGACAACGCGATGCACGCCGTGATCGTGTACGACGACCTTTCGAAGCAGGCCGTCGCCTACCGCCAGATGTCGCTGCTGCTGCGTCGTCCTCCGGGCCGCGAAGCTTACCCCGGCGACGTGTTCTATCTCCACAGCCGCCTGCTTGAGCGCGCCGCGAAGATGAACGACGAGAACGGCAACGGCTCGCTCACCGCGCTGCCGATCATCGAAACCCAGGCGGGTGACGTCTCGGCCTACATTCCGACCAACGTGATCTCGATCACCGACGGCCAGATCTTCCTTGAAACCGGCCTGTTCTACCAGGGCATCCGTCCGGCCATCAACGTCGGCCTCTCGGTGTCGCGCGTCGGCGGTTCGGCCCAGACCAAGGCGATGAAGAAGGTTGCCGGCTCGATCAAGCTGGAGCTGGCGCAGTACCGCGAAATGGCGGCCTTCGCCCAGTTCGGTTCGGACCTCGACGCCTCGACCCAGAAGCTCCTCAACCGCGGTGCGCGCCTGACCGAACTGCTCAAGCAGAAGCAGTTCTCGCCGCTGAAGTTCGAAGAGCAGACCGTGTCGATCTTTGCCGGCACCAACGGCTACCTCGACGGCCTGCCGGTTTCGAAGGTCACCGAGTATGAAGCCAAAATGCTTGACTTCATGCACGAAAAGCACGCCGACGTTCTCGAACTGATCCGTTCGACCAAGGACTTCGGCGACGAAGCCAAGGCGAAGACCAAGGCTGCGCTCGACGCGTTCGCCAAGCAGTTCGCCTGAGATTGACCTGATCCTCCGTTCCGGTTGCCTGTAAAGGCGGCCGGAGCGGAAAACGGAGAGAAACGAGTGGCTTCGCTCAAGGAACTCAAAGGCCGCATCAACTCGGTCAAGTCGACCCAGAAGATCACCAAGGCCAAGCAGATGGTCGCCGCGGCCAAGCTGCGCAAGGCGCAGGCCGCCGCGGAGTCCGCGCGTCCCTACGCTGCGCGTCTCGCCGAGGTGATGGGCTCGCTCGCCAGCAAGATCACGGTCAGCGAGAACAGCCCCAAGCTGCTCGCCGGCACCGGTAGCGACAAGGTGCATCTGCTCGTCGTCGCCAACTCGGACAAGGGTCTGTGCGGCGCGTTCAACTCGAACATCGTCAAGGCCGCTCGCGTCAAGGCGCGTGAGCTGGAAGCACAGGGCAAGACCGTCCTGTTCTACCTCGTCGGCCGCAAGGGTCGCGCCGCGCTGCGCCGCGAATTCCCCAAGCAGATCGCGCACATGTTCGACACCACCGACGTGCGTGACCCCGGCTTCAACGAAGCCGAGCGCATCGCCGACGAACTGGTGGCCATGTATGAGGCCGGCAAGTTCGATGTCGCGCACCTGTTCTATTCGAAGTTCCGTTCGGCACTTCTGCAGGAGCCGACCGACCAGCAGATCATCCCGGTTCCCGCCCCCAAGGCGGTCGTGTCCGGCGATGCCGTGACCGAATACGAGCCGGAAGAGGAAGAAATCCTCGCCGCGCTGCTGCCGCGCTACCTGCGTACGCAGATCTTCGGTGCACTGCTGGAGAACGCCGCTTCCGAACAGGGCGCGTCGATGACCGCGATGGACAACGCCACGCGCAACGCCGGCGACCTGATCCAGAAGCTGACGATCCAGTACAACCGCAGCCGCCAGGCCGCGATCACCACCGAACTCATCGAAATTATCGCGGGCGCGGAAGCGCTCTAAGACATCGCAGGCAAGGAAACCAAAATGGCCACCGCACCCGTGCTAAACCAGACCGCCACTGGCAAGATCAGCCAGATCATCGGCGCCGTCGTCGACGTCACCTTCGAAGGTGAACTGCCGGCAATCCTCACCGCGCTCGAGACCGAGAACAACGGCCAGAAGCTGGTTCTCGAAGTCGCGCAGCACCTTGGCGAGAACACCGTCCGCACCATCGCCATGGACGGCACCGATGGCCTGACCCGCGGTCAGCCCGTCGCCAACACCGGCAAGCAGATCTCGGTCCCCGTCGGTCCGAAGACCCTCGGCCGCATCATGAACGTCGTCGGCGACCCGATCGACGAGCGTGGCCCCGTCGGTTCGGACATGTTCGCCCCGATCCACGCCAAGGCTCCCGAATTCGTCGACCAGTCGACCGAAGCGGCGATCCTGGTCACCGGCATCAAGGTCATCGACCTTCTCGCGCCTTACGCCAAGGGCGGCAAGATCGGCCTGTTCGGCGGCGCCGGCGTCGGCAAGACGGTTCTCATCCAGGAACTGATCAACAACATCGCCAAGGGCCACGGCGGCGTCTCGGTCTTCGCGGGCGTCGGTGAACGTACCCGTGAAGGCAACGACCTCTACCACGAGTTCCTCGACGCCGGCGTTATCGCCAAGGACGCCGAAGGCAACGCCACCTCGGACGGTTCGAAGGTTGCCCTCGTTTTCGGCCAGATGAACGAGCCCCCGGGCGCCCGTGCCCGCGTCGCTCTCTCGGGCCTGACCATGGCCGAGTACTTCCGCGACCAGGAAGGCCAGGACGTCCTGTTCTTCGTCGACAACATCTTCCGCTTCACCCAGGCGGGCGCCGAAGTGTCGGCTCTGCTCGGCCGTATTCCTTCGGCCGTGGGCTATCAGCCGACCCTGTCGACCGACATGGGCGCGCTGCAGGAACGCATCACCTCGACCACCAAGGGTTCGATCACCTCGGTCCAGGCGATCTACGTCCCCGCGGACGACCTTACCGACCCGGCACCGGCTGCCTCGTTCGCTCACCTTGACGCGACGACCACGCTGAACCGCGCCATCTCGGAACTGGGTATCTACCCGGCCGTCGACCCGCTCGACTCGACCTCGCGCGTTCTTGAGCCCCGCGTCGTCGGCGCCGAGCACTACGAGACCGCCCGCAAGGTCCAGGAAACCCTGCAGAAGTACAAGTCGCTTCAGGACATCATCGCGATCCTGGGCATGGACGAGCTTTCGGAAGAAGATAAGCTCACCGTCGCCCGCGCCCGCAAGATCCAGAAGTTCCTGTCGCAGCCGTTCCACGTGGCCGAAGTCTTCACCGGCATCTCGGGCAAGTTCGTGCAGCTCGAAGACACCGTGAAGTCGTTCAAGGCCGTCGTCGAAGGCGAATACGACCACCTTCCGGAAGCAGCCTTCTACATGGTCGGCGGCATCGAGGAAGTGGTCGCCAAGGCCAAGAAGCTGGCCGAAGAGGCGTAAGCGATCATGGCTCTGCACTTCGAACTCGTCACGCCGGCGAAGCTCGTCCGCTCGGAAAGCGTCCACATGGTGGTCGTCCCCGGCACCGAAGGCGAGTTCGGCGTGCTGGAGGGCCACGCGCCCTTCATGTCGACCGTCGCTGACGGCGCCATCAAGGTCTACAAGACCGAGAGCGGCATGCCGGAAGAGATCCGCATCACCGGCGGTTTCGCCGAAGTGGGCGAAAAGGGCCTGACCGTGCTGGCCGAGCACGTCGAAGGCTGATCTCGCAGCAGGCCGCATGGCTTTGAAAGGGGGCGTCGCCGGGCAACCGCGGCGCCCCCTTTTGCATTTATCGCTTTGGTAACCACTGCATGCCTAGGAATACTCGCAAATCTGCGAGATCCTCATGACAAGCATGCCGCTGACGTCGCACTTCCCGCGATCGACCACTATCCCTGCACGATCCCTTGTGTCGCGTCTGTGCGCAAGCCGCACCGCGCAGTTTCTTGTCATCCTGGCACTGGCCGTGGCGTTCCGGTTTCCCGCTTACGGCGAATGGAACTACGCCATCGACGACCAGTACTACGCCCTCGTAGGCCACCGCCTGCTCGACGGCGACTTGCTCTATGTCGACATCTGGGACCGCAAGGGCCCTGCCCTCTATCTGACCTTTTCGCTGATCGGGCTGATCTCGCGCTCGGCGATCGCCTATCAGCTTGTCGCCACCCTGGTTGCCGCGATGGGCGGTTACGGCGTCAATCGCATTGCCAGACGGCTCGCCCCCGCACAGTGGGCGCTGCTGTCCGGCGTCGTCTACATCGCCCTGCTCAATCGCTTCGAGGGTGACAACGCCGAGGCCGGCGTGTTCTTCAACACCTGGCTGATCGCGGCAGCGGCGCTGATCGTCTCGCGCCTCGATCGCCTGCGCCGGGGCCACATCGACCGCGCCGTCGTTGCCGCCTTTGCCTGCGCCGGGATCGCGATCGCCTACAAGCAGTCGACCGCGATCGAAGGCGCCTGCTTCGGCCTGTTTGTCATCGTCATGCTTCTTCGCGGCGGCTGCAAACCGCTCTCCGTGCTCTGGAAGGCCGCTCCGCTTGCGCTTGCAGGAGCGCTGCCCATGCTGCTGACCGGGCTGTTCTATTTTGCCCGCGGTCATTTCCCCGAGATGTGGACCGCGCTTGTCGAATCCAATCTGGCGCGCGGCTATGCCGACCCCGGCATCCGCTTCAAGGGCCAACTGGTCATGATCGGCATGCTTGGCATCCCGCTGGTCTTTGGCGGCATCGGCCTGCACCGCTTCGTCACCGAGGCGCGAACCTGCGGCGAACCGCAGCGACGCGAGGTTCTGGCGTTCGTCTGCCTCTGGCTCGCCGCCGCGCTGTTCGGGCTTGCCACCTTCCCCAACATCTACGTCCATTACGCCCAGTCGACCCTGGCGCCTTTCGCCATCCTTTGCGCGGGCTACTTCATCCATCGCCGCAGCCCCTGGCTCGGCATCGCCGCCCTGGTCGGCGTGAGCCTTGCGCTCTCCGGCACCTTCCACCTCAAGGACCGCTGGCAGGCCCGCTCGGCGGCGCGCGAGATGGTGGACTACATCCTTGAGCAGACCCCACGGCACGACATCTTCGTCTGGGGCAATCCGAACTTCCTCTACGCCGTGGTCGGCACCCGTCCGCCCAGCGTGCTCGCTTTTGCTCCGCACATGTACGAGGGCCGCGAATGGACCGGCATCGACGAGGTTGCAGCCTTGCGCCAGGTGCTTGCCGGCCGCCCCTCCACCGTGATCTCGCAGTTCCCGATCCAGGCCGCGCCGCTCAACATGACGAACGTCCGGCAGGTCGAGCGTTATGTCCGCGCCTGCAAGCGCCAGCGCAAGTTCACCATCTACGATCACAACGGCCCGCAAGTGCAGACCGTGTTCAGCGGCTGTGGACGATAGCCCCAAAATCCCGGCGCGAGCCGGTGCGGCATTAGGAAGTTATCAAAGTTTCAACCTTAATCCTCTGCATATTCGCACAGGTTCCCGGGGAAACCTGGGCAATCGTGGCGCTGGAAAGGTTTAGTGAGACATGACGGCATTCGGGCGACGTAACGGCATCGGAGGGATGGGCCAGGGCGCGCGTCCCGCGTTCGGCGTGGCCAAGCCGCTGAAGAGCGGCGCCGGCGAAAAGGCCCCTGCCCCCGGCACTTCGCCGCTTCCCGGCGGCGACCAGTTCCCGCCGGTCCCGGGCATGGACGGCTCCTCCTCCGCCCCGCAGAACCTGCGCGACGACGCGATGTCGCGCCTTGCCGAGCGTTCCAACGCGGTGCACTCGGGCGAGTCGGAACAGGGCGGCTTCGAAGCCTCGATCCACAAGATCAAGGAACAGGTGCTTCCCCGCCTGCTCGAACGCGTCGACCCCGAGGCCGCCGCCACGCTGACCAAGGACGAGCTTTCCGAGGAATTCCGCCCGATCATCATCGAGGTGCTGGCCGAACTGAAGATCACCTTCAACCGCCGCGAACAGTTCGCGCTGGAGAAGGTGCTGATCGACGAACTGCTCGGCTTCGGCCCGCTGGAAGAGCTGCTGAACGACCCCGACGTGTCGGACATCATGGTCAACGGCCCCAACCAGACCTACATCGAGAAGAAGGGCAAGCTCCAGCTCGCCCCCACCAAGTTCCGCGACGAGCAGCACCTGTTCCAGATCGCCCAGCGCATCGTCAACCAGGTCGGCCGCCGCGTCGACCAGACCACGCCGCTGGCCGACGCCCGCCTCAAGGACGGCAGCCGCGTCAACGTCATCGTGCCGCCGCTCAGCTTGCGCGGCACCGCGATCTCGATCCGCAAGTTCTCCGAGAAGCCGATCACCATCGACATGCTCAAGGACTTCGGCTCGATGAGCGAGAAGATGGCGACCGCGCTCAAGATCGCCGGTGCCTGCCGCATGAACATCGTCATCTCCGGCGGTACGGGTTCGGGCAAGACGACGATGCTCAACGCCCTGTCCAAGATGATCGATCCGGGCGAGCGCGTGCTGACCATCGAGGACGCCGCCGAACTGCGCCTGCAGCAGCCGCACTGGCTGCCGCTGGAAACCCGCCCGCCGAACCTTGAAGGGCAAGGCGCGATCACCATCGGCGACCTCGTCAAGAACGCGCTGCGCATGCGTCCTGACCGCATCATCCTGGGCGAAATCCGCGGCGCCGAGTGTTTCGACCTGCTTGCCGCCATGAACACCGGCCACGACGGTTCGATGTGCACGCTCCACGCCAACTCCCCGCGCGAGTGCCTTGGCCGTATGGAGAACATGATCCTGATGGGCGACATCAAGATCCCCAAGGAAGCCATCAGCCGCCAGATCGCCGAGTCGGTGGACATCATCGTGCAGGTGAAGCGCCTGCGCGACGGTTCGCGCCGCACCACCAACATCACCGAAGTGATCGGCATGGAAGGCGACGTCATCGTCACCCAGGAACTCTTCAAGTTCGAGTATCTGGACGAGACCGACGACGGCAAGATCATCGGCGAATTCCGCCCCTCGGGCCTGCGTCCCTATACGCTGGAGAAGGCTCGCCAGTTCGGGTTCGATCAGGCCTATCTCGAAGCCTGCCTCTGAGCGCACGCACTTCACGTTTCACACCCGGTTGACACGCAAGCGGGTGTGAAACGCCGTAAACTTGTGAAGTCGGGCTCGCCGGATGCGGCGAAGCGATCAAGCTGCGACAGATAGGCCAGAAGCGCGCAATTGTCGACCTTTCGCTCGGTCGCGACATGGCGGCCACGGTACATCCGCACCTTGAGCACGCCGTAAAGCGCCCGCCCCGCCCGCTCCTCCAGTGTGACCTTCCGTTTTGGGCGCCTGTCACCTTGCGCCGAGGCGCCTGTCACCTTGTCCCACGCCGCCGCAAAGCTGCCCGCCCCCGGCCGGCGCCGCAGCCGATAGGCGGTCTCGCGCGTCATGCCCGCGCGCGCCGCGGCTTCGCGGACCGAGCCGGTCTCCGCCAGGGCGCCAAGGAAGGCCGCCTGCCGGGCCGCAGTCCAGCCATCGGCGCGGGCGCGCAAGGGCACGGGCGAGAAAGCGGGAACCCGCAGATGGCGGGGTTTGCTGCGGAGCGAAGGGCGTTGCATCAGCAAGGTTAGGACAGATTTGCCCGCTGTAGGAAAGCGCGCTTATCCCAGCGCGCGGGCAATCAGCGAGGCGGCAAGCGTCAGCATCGTCGCGCCGACCACGGCGTCCAGCACCCGCCACGCCGCGGGGCGGCCGAACAGCGGGATCAACAATCGCGCGCCGTAGCCCAGCGCCGAGAACCACAACACGCTGGCGCTGGCGGCACCGGCCACAAACACCGGCCGCAAGGCCAGCGGCTGGGTCGCACCCGCCGCGCCCATCAGCAGCACCGTGTCGATGTAGACATGCGGATTGAGGAACGTGAAACCCGCAGTTGCCGCCAGCGCGCGTCCCAGCGTGACGGTGCCGCCGCCCGTGACGTTCACCGAACCCGGCGCGGCCATGCGGCGAAGCGCGGCCACGCCGTACCAGCCCAGAAATGCGGCCCCGCCCAGCGAAAGCGCCCTCGTCAGTTGCGGCAGGGCCGACAGGAAGGCCCCCACCCCGGCGACGCCCGCCGCGATCAGGATCGAGTCCGCCGCCGCGCAGAACAGCACGATCGCGCCGACATGCTCGCGCCGCAGCCCCTGCCGCAGCACGAAGAGATTTTGCGCGCCGATCGCAATGATGAGCGCCGCCGACAGCGCAAAGCCGGAAAGGTAGGCCCCGGCCGTCATCGTCGTGCCAGGCCCTTGCGGGGAGCCGAGGACCCGGCACGCAGGCCGGACCACAACGAGACGAGCGAAGCGCAGACCACGCCGAGCGCAAGGCAGAGGGGGAAAATGATCGTGTCCATGAGCAGCACCTCTACCTGCGTCGACCAGATCAATAAAACTTGATCGCCTAAGGCTGATGAAGCATTGCTTCATCATGCTCGATTATCCGGCTCTGGCGGCGGTTTCCGCGGTGGTGCGTGAAGGCTCGTTCGAACGGGCCGCCGACGCGCTTGGCATCACGCCCTCGGCGGTGTCGCAGCGCGTGCGCGGCCTCGAGGAACGGCTAGGCACGGTGCTGGTCGTGCGCGCCCAGCCTTGCGAACCGACCGAGACCGGCCGCGCCCTGTGCGCCCATTTCGATCAGGTGCGGCTGCTGGAGGCCGACCTTGCCCCGCACCTCACCCCCCAGCTGCGCAAGGGCGAAGCGCCGCTGACGCTGAAGGTCGCGGTCAATTCGGACAGCCTGACCACGTGGTTTCCCGATGCCGCCGCCTTGTTCGTGGAAACCAGCGGCACCCTGCTCGACCTCATCGTCGATGACGAGGCGCATACCGCAGACCGTCTGCGCTCGGGCGAAGTGGCCGCCGTCATCACCTCCGACCCGGAACCGATCCAGGGCTGCTCGACGATCGAACTCGGCGCCCTGCGTTACCGCGCCTGTGCCTCGCCGGAATTCTTTGCGCGCCATTTTGCCGAGGGCGTCGATGCGCGTTCGCTGGCCGCCGCCCCGACCTTGCGCTACGACCGCCGCGACGCGGTGCAGGCCCGCTGGGCGGCCGAATTCCACGCAGTAAAGCTCTCGGCGCCGACGCACTGGGTGCCCTCCACGCAAGGCTTCCTCGATTTCACGGCAAGAGGCATCGGCTGGGGCATGCACCCCGAACCGCTTGCGCTGCCGCATATCGCCTCGGGCCAGCTCAAGGAACTGCCGCCGGGCGAGGCACTCGAAGTCAGCCTCTACTGGACCGTCACGCGGCTTCAGGCAGGGGCGCTGCGCGCCCTGACCGATGCCGTGCGCAAGGCCTCCGGCGCCGTACTGCAAAAGCCGCGCAGCCAGCGGTCGGCCTCGACCTAGCGCGAAAACCAGTCCTTGGCGGAAATGCCCAGCAGCAGCACCGCCCCCATCAGGCCGATGAAGAACAGCGCCGTCCAGGGCATGAAGCCGACCCGGTCGAGATCGCGGCGCTTCATACGGCGATGGTCGCCGATCCAGGCGACGGCAGCCACAAACGCGCAGACAAGGCCCGCGATGGCCATGACAAGGTCGGTGTCGATCATGGCGCAGCCCCTTGCCTCGTCGTGACAGGAAGATAAAGCCCTCCCTCGTGAACGCATCGCCCGCCATGCCCGCCCGGACCGCCACGCCGTCACGCGATCGCCCGATGCTCGCCATCGGCTTGCGCCTGCTGGCGATGGTCATGCTCTCGACGATGTTCATGCTGATCCGGCTGGCCGGGCAGAACGGCGTCTCGGCGCCGGAAATGGTGTTCTGGCGCCAGGCCATGGCGGTGCCGCTGATCGCCGGCTGGCTGCTCGCGACCGGGCGTATCGGCGTGCTCAAGACGCAGCGCCTGCGCAATCACGCGATGCGTGCGACCACCGGCACCGTGGGCCTCGTGTGCAACGTCACCGCCGCGATGCTGCTGCCCCTGCCCGTGGGCACGACGCTGGGCTTCACCGCGCCGCTGTTTGCCGTGCTGATCACCGCGCTGGTGCTGCGCGAACATGTCGGGCCGTGGCGCTGGACGGCGGTGGTGCTGGGCTTCGTGGGCGTGCTGCTGATCACCCGGCCGGGCGAACAGGCGGTGCCGCTGGCCGGTCTTGCGGCAGGGCTTGGCGCCGGCGTGGTCGTCTCGATCGTCAGTTTCCAGATCCGCGACCTTGCCCGCACCGAGGCGCCGATCGCCTGCGTGTTCTGGTTCTCGTTCTTCGGCGCCCTGTTCGCCGCCGTGCTGCTGCCGTTCTACGGCCAGTTCCATGCGCCGCATGTCTGGGCGCTGCTGGTCGCGGTGGGGCTGGCGGGCACGCTGGCGCAATTGCTGATCACCGCCGCCCTGCGCTACGGCGCGGTGGCGAGCGTGGTGGTGATGGATTACAGCGCCCTGATCTGGGCGACCCTCTACGAATTGACGATCTTCGGCGCCTTGCAACCCTCATCGATCTGGGCGGGCGCGCCGCTGATCATCCTGGCCGGGCTCATCATCACCTGGCGCGAACACACCCTGTCCAAGCGCATCGCCCCGACGTCCGCGCTCGACGAAGGCGCGACCGAAGAGATCGCCGCCTGAATTTCCTCGAGGGAACCTGCTCCGCCATCACGCGTTGCTCTGAGCGATCCCGGCCATGCGCCGGAAGAGCCTGAAAGGAACGCACTATGGTCAGGAAAATCGTACTCGCCCTCGTGGCCGGCGGCATCGTGATGTCGGCCTCGGCCTGCAACACGGTCAAGGGCGCAGGCCGTGACATCGAATCGGTCGGCCAGGCCGGCGACGACGCGATCCACAAGTAATACCAACCTGCGTTGGGCTTGGCTCATTGCAGGTCGGCCGAGCCCGCGCGGCGCCTGAGCGTGCCAAGCTGCTGATGCGTCAGCATCACTGCAGCCTGGTATAATCCGGGCGGCAGCGCCTCTCCTCTTTCGCTATTCTTCGCCTTCGCCTAGCGGCAGAAGGTCCCGGCCAATCGTGGCCGCGGAGCAATAAGGGTAGCGAAAAGATGGTGAGGAAGCTGGTCCTGGTTGCCGTGAGCACCGGTCTCGTGCTGGGCCTGGCTGCCTGCAACACCGTACGCGGTGTCGGGCAGGACCTGGAATCGGCGGCGAACTCGGTCGACCGCGCGATGTGAGGAACACGGCCTGCCGGGTCATCCCGGCAGGCCGTTCCCGTGTTTCAGCTGTCTGAGACGTGCGCCGCAACCATGGCGCGGGCGCGCTGCCAGAGCACCAGCCGGCTCACCAGCACCACGCCCAAGGCAAAGCCTAGCATCCCGTCGGTCACCAGCAAGGCGGTTGCCGCCGGATGCCCGGCCCCGATCGCCATGCCGCCCGGCAGCACCAGCTTGCGCGCCATCACGACGCCGACGATCAGCATCAGCGCAAGCGGCGACTGGCGCACCATCACGCGGGCATCCTCGCCCTCACCCTCGACATGAAGCCGCATCAGGCGTGAACGCTGCATGCCGATGGCGCCGCCGACCACGAAACCCGCAGCGAGGCTGGCCCACCCCAGCGGCGATGGCATCATCGCGCTGAGCGCAAAGCAGACCACTGCCGTCACGATCAGCGGCATGATCCACAGGAGGGGGAGCCGGAGCGGGCGGGCCTTTTCCAGATTGCGGAAACGCCAGAGCATCACCGCGCCGAAAATCGCCAGCGGCACCCATGCCGCCATGCCGTTACCGGATCCCCCCATATGCCTCAGCTGCCTCCGAACTCGCTCAGCGCAGGCGTGCCCGGCTCACCCGGGGTGCCCTGCCATACCAGCACAGGCTTGCGCGCGGCGAGCGTTTCGTCAAGCCGGCGGCGCGGCGCGAAGTGCGGCGCGCTGTGCAGGCTCTGGTCGCCGTCCTTGGCGCGCTGGGCAAGGCTGCGCAGCGAAGCGATGAAGCGGTCGAGGCCCGCCTTGCTTTCGGTCTCGGTCGGCTCGACCAGCATCGCGCCCTTGACCACCAGCGGGAAGTAGACCGTCATCGGGTGGAAGCCCTCGTCGATCAGGCCCTTGGCGATGTCGAGCGTGGAGAAGCCCTCGGCGAGCCCGGCATCGCTGAACAGCGCCTCGTGCATGCACGGGCCGCTCTTGGCGAAAGGCGCCGGCAGCAGGTCCTCGCACGAACGCAGGACGTAGTTGGCATTGAGCACCGCATCCTCGGCAACCTGACGCAGACCGTCCGCGCCGTGGCTGAGGATATAGGTCAGCGCGCGGGTGAACATGCCCATCTGGCCATGGAAGGCGACCATGCGGCCGAAGGCCTGATCGTGACCCTCGCCCCGGTTCTCTTCCTCGACGAGGTGGATGCGGCCATCGTCCCCGCGGCTGACGAAGGGCAGCGGCGCGAAGGGCGCCAGCGCTTCGGACAGCACGACCGGACCCGCACCGGGACCGCCGCCGCCGTGGGGCGTCGAGAAGGTCTTGTGCAGGTTGATGTGCATGGCATCGACGCCGAGGTCGCCCGGGCGCACCTTGCCGACGATGGCGTTGAAGTTCGCGCCGTCGCAGTAGACGTAGCCGCCGGCGGCGTGAACCGCGTCGCCAATCGCCTTCATCTCCGGCTCGAACAGGCCGCAGGTGTTGGGGTTGGTGATCATCACGCCGGCCACGTTGGGCCCGAGCTTCGCCTTGAGCGCCTCGACATCGACGCGGCCTTCCGGGGTCGCCGGGATCGACTGCACCTTGAAGCCCGCAAAAGCCGCGGTTGCCGGGTTGGTGCCGTGGGCACTTTCCGGCACCAGCACCACGTCGCGCTTCTCACCGCGCGCGTCGAGCGCGGCGCGGATGCAGAGCAACCCGCACAGCTCGCCGTGCGCGCCTGCCTTGGGGCTCATCGCCACCGAGGCCATGCCGGTGAGCGTGATCAGCCAGTCGGCCAGCTGCTCGATCACTTCCAGCGCGCCCTCGACCGTCTTCTGCGGCTGGAGCGGGTGAACGTCGGCAAAGCCCGGCAGGCGGGCCATCTTCTCGTTCAGGCGCGGGTTGTGCTTCATCGTGCACGAACCGAGCGGGAACGGCCCGAGGTCGATTGCATAGTTCTGGCGTGACAGGCGGGTGTAGTGGCGCACCGCTTCCGGCTCGGTGAGGCCCGGAAGCGCCGGGGCCGCCTTGCGCAGGAACTTCGCAAGACCCGAGGCAACGGGGCGCGTCGGGGTGTCGAGATCGACACCGCACTTGGCCGAGGAACCGAGTTCGAAGCTGAGCGCCTCTTCCAGCATCAGGCCATAGTCGCCCGAGGCGGTCTTGAAGACAGCGCCCTCACCGGCTTCGCCCATCTGGGGGCGCCAGCCGCTTGCGTTTACCGCGTTCATGCCAGCACTCCTTCAAGCTCACGGGCAAAGGTTTCGATATCCTCGTCGGTCACGGTCTCGGTCGCCGTCACCAGCAGGCCGTTGTGCAGATCGCTGTCCTCGGGGAACAGGCGGCCGAGCGAGACGCCGCCCAGCACCTTGCGGTCGGCAAGGTCCCGCACGACTTCGCGGGCGTCACGCGGCAGCACCACGGTCGCCTCGTTGAAGTAGGCCTGGTTCAGCACCGTCACGCCCGGCACCTTGGCCAGACGCTCGATCAGGGCCTGCGCCTTGTCGTGGTTCACGGCGGCCAGCTGGGCCAGGCCCTCACCGCCCAGCAGGGTCAGGTGAATACTGAAAGCCAGCGCGCAAAGCCCTGAATTCGTGCAGATGTTGCTGGTCGCCTTCTCGCGGCGGATGTGCTGTTCGCGCGTGGAAAGCGTCAGCACGAAGCCGCGCTTGCCCTCGGCGTCCACGGTCTGGCCGCAGAGACGGCCCGGCATCTGGCGCACGAACTTTTCGCGGCAGCCGAACAGGCCCAGGTACGGACCGCCGAACTGCAGGCCGACGCCGATCGACTGGCCTTCGCCCACCACGATGTCAGCGCCCAGCGCGCCCGGCGCCTCGATCATGCCCAGCGCCACCGGCTCGGTGACCACGGCGATCAGCAGCGCGCCCTTGGCATGCGCGGCATCGGCAATCGCGGCGAGATCGGGAATGCGGCCCATCACGTCCGGGTACTGGACGACGACGCAGGAGGTCTTGTCGTCAATCGCGGCGATCACGGCGGCATCATCGGCCTCGGCCACCAGTTCGGGCTTGAGGCTGACGATCTCGTCCTCGGTGAACTTGGCCATCGTGCGCACGACTTCGGCGTAGTGCGGGTGCAGACCGCTGGACAGCACGGCCCGGACCTTGCGGGTCACGCGGCTGGCCATCAGGATCGCTTCCCAGCACGCGGTCGAACCGTCGTACATCGAGGCATTGGCAATGTCGGTGCCGAACAGGCGCGCGACCTGCGTCTGGAACTCGAACAGCACCTGCAGCGTGCCCTGCGCGATTTCCGGCTGGTAGGGCGTGTAGGCGGTGAGGAACTCGCCGCGCTGGATCAGGTGATCGACCGAGGCCGGAACATGGTGGCGGTAGGCGCCCGCACCGATGAAGAACGGCGCCGTGCCGGCCGAGAGGTTCTTGGCCGCGAGGCTCGCCATGTGGCGCTCGACCGCCATTTCGCTGGCGTGGGCAGGCAGGCCTGCGATCGGGCCGGACAGGCGGGCTTCGGCGGGCACGTCGATGAAAAGATCATCGACACTGGCGGCGCCGATGACGCCGAGCATCTCGGCACGGTCGGCCGGAGTCAGGGGAAGGTAGCGCATGGGGTTTCCTGGTCAGAAATCTCGAGGATCCTCACCTGCAAGGAGAGGTGCCTGAGGAAAGGCGGAGCCCGGAGGGCTGACGGAGGGGCAAGCTGCCCGCGGCGTGGAACCACGCCGCGGGCCGGAATACCCCTCCACCACCGCTTGGCGGCGGTGCCCCTCCCCCTCAGGGGGAGGATCGAAGGCTCAGAGGCTTTCGACATAGTCCTTGTAAGCCGCTTCATCCATGAGCGCTTCCAGTTCGGAAGCGTCCGACAGGGTGATGCGGAACAGCCAGCCGCCGACTTCGGCGTCGGTGTTCACCAGTTCGGGCTGATCGGCCAGAACTTCGTTGGCTTCGGCGATGGTGCCGGAAACCGGGGTGTAGACGTCCGAAGCGGCCTTCACCGAATCGACGACGGCAACCGAATCGCCCTTTTCGAACGTCGCGCCTTCGGCGGGCAGGTCGACAAAGGTGATGTCGCCCAGCTGGCCCTGTGCGTAGTCGGTGATGCCCACGGTGCCGAGGTCACCCTCGATTTCGATCCACTCGTGTTCCTGCGAGAAATAACGGGTCATGGGAGAGTTCCTCAGCGGTGATAGCGATTGGGGACAAAGGGCATGGCTGCGACGGTGGCGCCCAGCTTCTTGCCCCGGATGTCGATGGAAAGGGCCGTGCCGTCCGCGGCAAGCGCCGCGTCGACATAGGCCATGGCAATGGGATGCTGGAGCGAAGGCGAGAAACCGCCTGAAGTGACGACGCCAACCTCCTGTTCACCATGGAAAACCTTGGCGCCTTCGCGCGCGGCCTGACGGCCTTCGAGCGTGAGGCCGATGCGCTTCTGGGCCGTGCCCTCGGCAAAGTCGCGCTGGACACGCGCCGCGCCGGGGAAACCGCCTTCGAGGCGGCGGCGCTTGTTCACGCCGAAAGCAAGACCGGCTTCGACCGGGCCGCGCTCGGGGTCCATGTCGTGGCCATAGAGCGGCAGGCCGGCTTCAAGACGCAGCGAATCGCGCGCGCCAAGGCCGATCGGCTTCACTTCAGCCTGGGCCAGCAGCAGGTCCGCCACCTCGGCAGCGGCATCGCCGGGAATCGAGATCTCGAAACCGTCCTCGCCGGTATAGCCCGAGCGGCTGATCCAGGCCTCGACGCCGCCCAGCGTGAAGCGCCCGCTCTTCATGAAGGTGAGCGCGGCAACGCCCGGCGCCACGCGCTCCAGCGCATCGACCGCCTTGGGCCCCTGCAGCGCCAGCAGCGCGCGGTCATCGAGGTGGTTGAGCGTCACGTCCTCGGGCAGCAGTTCGTGGAAGACGGCGATGTCGTCCCACTTGGTCGCGCCGTTGACGACAACGTAGAAGCCGTCTTCCTGGCGGGTGACCATGAGATCGTCGAGCACGCCGCCGTTCTCGTCGAGCAGCAGCGAATAGCGCACCGAGGCGAGCTTGAGGGTCGAAAGATCGATCGGCAGCGCCGCTTCGAGCGCGGCGTCGACACCCTCGCCGGAAATGAACAGCTGGCCCATGTGGCTGACGTCGAACAGCCCGGCGCTCTCACGCGTCCACAGGTGCTCGGCCATGATCCCTTCGTACTGGACGGGCATCATGTAACCGGCGAATTCGACCATGCGGCCGCCGTGATCGCGGTGCCAGCCATCCAGCGGCAACAGCATCGGCGCCAGTTCTTCGGGTTCCTGATCGGAATCGGAAATCGGGTATTCGCTCAAGACATGACTCCGCACAGTTCGGCACACCATTCCAGGTGCCCCCTCTGTCACGGAAACCTGAGAGCTTCCCTTGGCGCGCCCATGACAGGCAGGCCAAAGTTACACCGTCGGCGGCCTCATTCCAAAGGAATGAGACACTTTCCAGAGTCTCGCTATCGACGCTGCGCGGTCCTTTTGCCTGAGAGATTCCGGGGCGGTTGCTCCTTCGGCGCCCACTTCATCCCAAATGCGGCCTAGGCCGCACATGCGAATCGGCAGGTCTCTCCCGCGCTGTCAGCGATGCCTTGTCCCTTGGGTGACCGGTGCGTTTGTGTCAACGCCGCTTGCGCTGCAGTGCCGCACAATTTCGCGCAAGGCGCCGCCGCAACCCCCGGCCCGTCCCACCTATCTTTGCGCCCGGCCCAGCACGCGCATCATCGCTGCGTGCTCGTGAATGAAGCGGCCGCGCGTCTTCTCGGCGCTCAGCGCGAGGATCACCTCGGTAAGGCGGCGTACCGTGATCGAGCGGAATTTCGAGAACCGGCCATGCAGCACGGTGGCATCCGCGAGCGGGTTCAAGACTTGCGCCAGGCTTTCCAGCGGGCGGCTCTCGCGGCGCGGGCCGCGCAGCAGACCGGGGCGCAGGATGTCGAGGCGGCGGAAACCCAGCTTGTGGACAGCATCCTCGACGTCGCCCTTGGTGCGCAAGTAGAGGTTGCCGCTCGCCCGGTCGGCGCCGACCGAGGAGACGAGGATGAAATGCGCGATCCCGGCGGCGCGGGCGGCATGCGCCACCTCCAGCACGAGGTCGTGATCGACCGCCCGGAACGCCTCGTCACTGCCCGCCGCCTTGCGCGTGGTGCCGAGCGCGCAGACCAGCACCTCGGCCCGGGCGGCGGCGATGAGCGCAGGCCACTGGTCGCTATCGCCCACCAGCACTTCCATTCGCGCACCTTCCGGCAAGGGCACCTCGCGCCGGGCAACACCGACCACACGCACATCGGCGCGCGCGACGCTGCCGGCGATCACCGCCTGCCCGACCAGCCCGCTCGCCCCGACGAGGCAAAGCCGCCGTACAGGCGTTGCGGCTTCAGACATTGCGCAGCCCCTCCGGCGTCGATCCGTAGATCCGCGCGTGACAGGCGATGGCGTAGCGGTCGGTCATGCCGGCGATATAGTCGGCGATATGGCGGCTGCGCTGCGGCTCTTGGCGCGGCAAGCCGTCGATCCAGCTTTCCTCCATCAGCACCGGCTCCTGCGAATAGGCGGCATAGAGTTCGGCGATCACCGCCCGCGCGCGGCGCGCGGTTTCGAGCTGTTCGGGGTGGTAATAGAGCTTCTCGTACATGAAGCGCTTGAAGGCCCGCTCCCCCTCCTCGACGTCCGGCGAGAAGGTGACCAGCTGACGCCCCGCGGTGCGCACGTCGTGCACGCTCTCGATGCCGATGAGGTTGGCCCTGGTCTGGGCGATCAGGTCGTTGACCATAAAACCGATCTGGCTGCGGATGAGCTCCGCCAGTTGCCGGCTGCGCGCCACGCCCGGGAAGCGCCGCTCCACCTCGCGCCAGCGCGCGGCGACAAAGGGATGCGCCAGCAGTTCGTCGAGATCGAGGAACCCCGCGCGCAGGCCATCGTCGATATCGTGGTTGTCGTAGGCAATGTCGTCGGAAAGCGCCGCCACTTGCGCCTCCAGCGAGGCATAGGAGCCGAGTTCGAGGTTATAGGCCGCATCCAGCTCACCCAGCGCCCAGTTCGGCGCGGTGACCGGGCCGTTGTGCTTGGCCAGCCCTTCCAGGGTCTCCCACGTCAGGTTGAGCCCGTCGTGCTCGCAATAGGGCGTCTCGATGCGCATCAGCGTGCGCAGGCAATTGGCATTGTGGTCGAACCCGCCCGCCTGGTGGAGCGCGGCGTCGAGCGCCTCCTCCCCCGCATGGCCGAACGGCGGATGACCGATATCGTGCGCCAGCGCCAGCGCCTCGCTCAGATCCTCGTCGAGCCCGAGGATGCGGGCGATGACACGCGCGATCTGGGCGACTTCCAGGCTGTGGGTCAGGCGCACGCGATAATGATCGCCGTCGGGCGCGATGAAGACCTGGGTCTTGTAGCGCAGGCGGCGGAACGCGATCGAATGGATGATGCGGTCACGGTCGCGCTGATAGGCGCTGCGCGGCCCGCGCGTGCCGCTGTCGTCGGTCAGGAACTCGCGCCCGCGCGTGCGAGCCGGATCGGATGCGTAAGGAGCGAGGGTCAAGCCTTGGTCTTTCCTGGAGCTAGGTCGTGAACTCATCAACGGCACCATCGAGGTTTGAGGCAAAATGGTTCAGCGCCAGGAAGGAAGGCGTAGGAATATGTCCATATTTCAAGGCTTCCTGACGCAGCGATGGACCATTTTGGTCAAACCCCGAAGGGGCGTCCAAATGGCTTCCATCTCGAACCGAACCGGCCTTGGACGGGCATCCAGCCCGCCCGGCGGACGCTTCGGTCCGATATGTTCGCCATTTGAGCGCCTCGATGGTGCCATGGCCGAACGGCGGATGACCGATATCGTGCGCCAGCGCCAGCGCCTCGCTCAGATCCTCGTCGAGCCCGAGGATGCGGGCGATGACACGCGCGATCTGGGCGACTTCCAGGCTGTGGGTCAGGCGCACGCGATAATGATCGCCGTCGGGCGCGATGAAGACCTGGGTCTTGTAGCGCAGGCGGCGGAACGCGATCGAATGGATGATGCGGTCACGGTCGCGCTGATAGGCGCTGCGCGGCCCGCGCGTGCCGCTGTCGTCGGTCAGGAACTCGCGCCCGCGCGTGCGAGCCGGATCGGATGCGTAAGGAGCGAGGGTCAAGCCTTGGTCTTTCCTGGAGCTAGGTCGTGAACTCATCAACGGCACCATCGAGGTTTGAGGCAAAATGGTTCAGCGCCAGGAAGGAAGGCGTAGGAATATGTCCATATTTCAAGGCTTCCTGACGCAGCGATGGACCATTTTGGTCAAACCCCGAAGGGGCGTCCAAATGGCTTCCATCTCGAACCGAACCGGCCTTGGACGGGCATCCAGCCCGCCCGGCGGACGCTTCGGTCCGATATGTTCGCCATTTGAGCGCCTCGATGGTGCCGTTGATGAGTTCACGGCCTAGAAATTTCCCGCCGCCCTAGAGCATTTCGAGTGGCGGGGGAAACACCTGACTTGCAACCGCTTCACGTGGCCAGACCGGTCTTGCACAGCGCCGCCGAGGACGTGGTGACAAGGATCACCTCGCTATCGTCCACCGACTTCACCGCACGCACCCAGGCGCCCAGCGTGGGCTTGTCGCCCTCCAGCTTCTGCAGCTTGACGATCTGGATCAGGTTCAGCCGCTTCATCATGCGCCTGGTCATGCAAGTGGCGACACGGTTCGACATGCCATTCTCGATCAGTGCCGAATGCAGGCGCCAGGCCGCATAGAAATGCGCGCCGACAACCAGAACCACGACAAGACCCGCAAGCAACAGGATTCGCTTCAACATACGCATGCCGCGCCCTTAGCGGCTCATCCTCAATCCGCCAGCGCCTTGTTGATGTCCTCGACCATCTTCTTGGCGTCGGCCAGCAGCATCATCGTCTGGTCCATGTAGAACACGTCGTTGTCGACGCCGGCATAACCCACGCCGCCCATCGAGCGCTTGACGAAAAAGATCGTCTTGGCCTTCTCCACGTCGAACACCGGCATGCCGTAGATCGGCGAGGACTTGTCGGTACGTGCGGCCGGGTTCACCACGTCGTTGGCGCCGATGATGAAGGCCACGTCGCACTGGGCGAACTCGCCGTTGATGTCCTCCAGTTCGAAGACCTCGTCATAGGGCACGCTGGCTTCGGCCAGCAGCACGTTCATGTGCCCCGGCATGCGCCCGGCGACCGGGTGGATCGCGTACTTCACGTTGACGCCGTGCTTCTTCAGGAGATCCGCCATCTCGCGCAGCACATGCTGCGCCTGCGCCACGGCCATGCCATAGCCGGGAATGATGATGACGTTCTCCGCCTCCTGCATCAGGAAAGCCGCGTCTTCCGCCGATCCGCGCTTCCACGGGCGCTGCTCCCTTGCCTCGCCGCCGCCCGCCGCGTTCTCGGCGCCGAACCCGCCGGCGATCACCGAGATGAAGCTGCGGTTCATCGCCCGGCACATGATGTAGCTGAGGATCGCGCCGGAGGAGCCGACCAAGGCGCCGGTCACGATCATTGCCGTGTTGTGCAGCGTGAACCCCATCGCTGCCGCCGCCCAGCCCGAATAGGAATTGAGCATCGAGACAACCACCGGCATGTCCGCCCCGCCGATCGGGATGATCAGCAGGAAACCGATGACAAAGCTCAGTGCCACGATCCCCCAGAACAGATGCGGCGTATCGCCGTGGAACAGGCTGACCAGCACGATGATCGCCAGCAGCGCGGCCAGATTGATCGAGTGGCGCGCGGGCAGCAGGATCGGCGCCCCGCTCATGTTGCCGTTGAGCTTGGCAAAGGCGATCACCGAACCCGAGAACGTGATCGCGCCGATGGCAACGCCCAGCCCCATCTCGATCCGGCTTCCCTTGAGGATGTCCAGCCCGCCCGCCTCCAGGATGCCGAAGGCCGCCGGATTGTAAAAGGCCGCCACGCCCACCAGCACCGCGGCCAGGCCGACCAGCGAGTGGAACGCCGCCACAAGCTGCGGCATCGCGGTCATCTGGATCTTGCGCGCCGTGGTGAGGCCGATCACCGCGCCGATCGCGATGGCGGCAAAAATCTCCAGAAACCGCCAGCCGTCGATCTGGACTTTATAGTCGGTCCCGATCGCCGTCACGGTGGGCACGTGCGTCAGCAGCGTCGTCACCACGGCAATCGCCATGCCCGCCATGCCGTAGCGGTTACCCCTGCGGCTGGTCGCGGGTGAGGAAAGCCCCCGCAGTGCGAGGATGAAGCAGATACCGGCGATCAGGTAGGCGACCGCCACCCAGGGGTTCACCGCGTGGGCCTCCATCACTTCGTCTCCCTGGAGGCCGGCTTGTCCTTCTTCTTGTACATCGCCAGCATGCGCGCGGTGACGGCAAAACCGCCAAAGATGTTGATGCTGGCCAGCATGACCGCGCCCAGCCCCAGCCACTTCGATAGCGGCGAGCCCGGCGCCGCGCTCGCCACAAGAGCGCCGACGACGATCACCGAGGAGATCGCATTGGTCACCGCCATCAGCGGCGTATGCAGCGCCGGCGTCACCGACCAGACGACGTAATACCCCACGAAGCAGGCCAGCACGAAGATCGAGAGGATCGAGACGAAGTCCATGGCTAGTATTTTCCCTCCCCAGGATCGCGAACTATTCGAACCGCCAGATTTCCGTCGGCCAACTTGCGATAGGCGAACACCCCACCCATGAACTCGGTCAGTTGCTCGCTATCGGTCAATTTGATCTTGGGCGCCCCCTGCTTGCACTCATCTGACCGCCCGATGCACCAAGTCAGCATGCCCTGCCCAAAACGAATTTCGTAATATCCCCAAGGCTCTAGCGCGTTGATGCTACCCTTGAACCACCCGTCGAGCCTGCCATCCTGATCCAGATCGACAAGGCATATCGGCGACTTCCCCATCCCCCCTACGCCGGCCTTGACAAGGGCGCGGTTTGCACATGCGATCAGACGATCTGCGGTTGCGGCCGTCATGACCGTGCCGCTGCGCAGAACGATCCCTGTTTCGGGAAGCGGCACATCGGTCGCCAGCACTACGGCCTTCGCAGGAACCGCTTTGCCGCCGACCCAAGGGCCGTATTTGTCTACGGTTATCGAACGTTCAGCCCCTGCATCCGGGACGAGAAGGGTCTCAAATAGGTACCTGATCGATCCGGTATCAGTTTTGACCTGCGGCCAGACATTTTGCGGGAGAGCCAGCATCGCTATTGCGAGTCCAAAAGCGATGGCCCTCACCCCAACAGCCTCTCGTTCACCACCTTGCCGCCCCGCGTCAGCCGGATGGCATTGCCGATCTCCTCGTCAAGTACCGGCCTACCCTGCTCCTTGTCCCAGAACGCCGAGATGAAATTGAACAGGTTGCGCGCGAACAGCGCCGAAGCGTCAGCGGGCAGATGCGCGGGCGTGTTCGAATAGCCGACGATCTTCACCCCGTGGCGCACCACCACCTGGTCCGCCTCGGAACCCTCGACATTGCCGCCTTGCGACACTGCCAGATCATAGATCACACTGCCCGGCTTCATCGTCGCGATCTGCGCGTCGGTGATGAGGCGTGGTGCCGCCCGGCCCGGAATGAGCGCCGTCGTCACCACAATGTCCTGCTTGGCAAGGTGCCCGGAAACCAGCTCGGCCTGTGCCTGCCGGTACTCCTCGCTCATTTCGGTGGCATAGCCTCCGGAGCCCTCCCCCTCGATCCCCGCCACGGTTTCGACAAAGATCGGCTTGGCGCCCAGCGACAGGATCTGCTCTTTCGTGGCCGAGCGCACGTCCGTTGCCGAGACTTGCGCGCCAAGGCGGCGGGCGGTGGCGATCGCCTGCAATCCGGCAACGCCCACGCCCATAACAAAACACTTGGCCGCCGTGACCGTGCCGGCCGCCGTCATCATCATCGGGAAGGCCCGGCCGTAGAGATTGGCGGCGACCAGCACCGCCTTGTAGCCCGCCAGGTTCGATTGCGAGGAGAGGATGTCCATCGACTGCGCGCGGGTGATGCGCGGCATGAATTCCATCGCCAGCGCCTCGATACCGGCTGCGGCGTAAGCATCCACCCGCGCCCGGTTCCCGAAGGGATCGAGCCCGGCCGCCACCCATGCCCCAGCCTTCGCGCCGGACAGCAAGGCGGGATCCGGGCCCTGCACGCCAAACACCACATCCGCGCCGGCAATCACCTGCGCCGCCGGGCCGACTTCGGCCCCGGCCGCCGCATAGTCGTCATCGCCGATGCTGGCCGCAAACCCTGCGCCCGTTTCCACCGCGACACTTGCGCCAAGCGCGATGAGCTTCCTGACGGTCTCCGGCGTAGCCGAAACCCGCGTTTCACCCGCCGCCCGCTCTTTCAGGACGGCGAAGCGCGTGCCCGCCACCGGGCGGCTCAGGACGCGATCAGGCCGACGACGAGGACAACGATCACCAGCACGACTGCCGTGCCCCAGACCGTCGCCTTGATGAAGCTGTTGTAGGTTTCGGTAGCTGCCTTGATGTCCGTGCCGGAAGCCATCAGATGAAATCCCCTGTTGCGCGCCTTGGCGAGGTCCGCCGCTTTCAAAAGCGTTGTCATTCTTGTGTTATTGCCGATGGTCTAACCTTGCAGGGCGCCGGGCTCAAGGGCCTTGGCATCGCGATGGCGCCGGATTGATGCCATTTCGGATCGAACTTGAGACTGGAGACTCCCTTAAGGTTCAACAATCGGCTAGCCCTGAACGCGGCGTCAGGCTTAAGTTGCTCTTTACCGGTTTGACCTAAGTCTCTGGCACCACAACAAGGGGGCGCAAGAACAAGCGTAAGAAATGGCGGATTCCGAACAACGCCTCCTCATGCTGATCGACGACGAACCTGCGCAGAGCCGCCTCATCTCGGCGCTGGCGGCGCGGGAAGGTTGGCGCACGCTGATCGCCCGTGACCCCGAAACCGCGATCGCCACGCTCGGCACCCGCCAGGGCATGCAGCTTTCCGCCATCGTTCTCGACCAATGGGTACCGGGCGACGATGCCTGCGCGCTGATCGCCGAACTCAAGGTGCGCCGCCCGGCATTGCCGATCCTGATGCTCACCGCCAATACCTCGCCGCTGCTGGCGGTGGAGGCGATGCGCGCGGGCGCGACCGACTATCTGGTCAAGCCCATCGCGCCGGACCGGCTGATGCACGCGCTGCGCTCGGCCACCACGCGCGAAGCCCCGCGCGACGAACTGGCGCCGCTGACCGAGAAGATGCCCTCCACCCCCGATTTCGAATCGATGATCGGGGCCTCGCCCAATTTCCGCAAGGCGCTGGCGGTCGCCGCCAAGGCCGCGCGCGGGCACGGCCACGTGCTGATCGAAGGCGAAAGCGGCACCGGTAAGGAAGTGCTGATTCGCGCGATCCACGCCGCCAGCCCCCGCGCCAAGTCGCCTCTGCGGATCGTCAATATCGCCGGACTGGCCGCCAACTCGATCGAATCCAACCTGTTCGGCCACGAAAAAGGCGCCTTTCCCGGCGCGTTCGAACGGCAGATCGGCGCCATGCAGCATTGCGACGGCGCCACCATCGCGCTCGACGAGGTGGACCGCCTTCCCCTCAGCGTCCAGGAACGCCTGCTGGAATCGCTGCGCAAGAACGACGTGCGCCCGATCGGCGCGCGCCATTCGTTCCGGGTCGACGTGCGGGTCATTGCCGCCAGCAACATGCCCTTGCAGGACCTTGTCGATGTCGGCGAATTCCTGCCGGACCTGCTGGAACTGCTCTCGCCCACCAAGGTCGAGCTGCCGCCGCTGCGCGAGCGGACGGGCGACATCCCCGCCCTCACCCGCTTTTTCCTCGCCCGCATCGGCGAGCAGCCGGGCCTCAGGGAACTGGGCATCACCGACGGCGCCCTCTCGCTGCTTGCCGCCTATGACTGGCCGGGCAACGTCCGCCAGCTCCAGGCCGTACTGTTCCGCGCGGCGGTATTCTGCGACGGCGATGCGCTGACTTCGGACGATTTCCCCCAGCTTCTCAGCATCCTCGGCACCGATTCGTCGAGCGTGGCGGCCAATCCGCGCCAGGAAAGCTCGGGCGTCATGCTCTACACGCCGGACGGCCACTTGCGCCCGCTGGAGGATATCGAGGCGGACGTGATCCGTCTCGCCATCGGCCTGTATCGCGGACGCATGACCGAAGTCGCGCGCCGGCTCGGGATCGGCCGGTCCACGCTCTATCGCAAGCTCAGCGAACTCGGCATCGACAACGCGGCCTAACGATAGGCGGCATAACGATAGGCGGCCCCGGAGCCGTAGCTCCGAGGCCGCCGCCCCTTGCGGGGCTGCCCCCAAGGGGATTGCAGGCGCCATACCAGGCTGCGGTGATGCAGAGGCATCAGCCGCCTGGAACGCTAAGGCGCCGCGCGGGCTTGACCAACCTGCGATCAGTCAAGCCTAGCGCAGGCTGAGATTACAGCGCTTCGAGATAGACCTGCGGCACGCGGTAGCCGCGCTTGGCCATGTACTTCACGTACTTGCCGCGCTCATGCGAAAGCTCGGTGGCATATTCGCTGTAGGCATCGCGCTGGTCCTCGATGTCGCTGGCGCGGCGCAGATCGCTGGCGAGTTCCTTGCGGCTCTCGTTCACGTTGATGCGATAGTCATACCACTTGCTGTTCTGGATCCCGCCGATCGGGCTCTGGATGATACGGGCTTCCTCGCCGCGCGCCACTTCCTTTTCGTACATCGTCGGCACGGCGATCGCGGCACCGGCGGGAACGAGGGCCATCGCAACCAGTGCGGTGCGGAAAATCGTCTTCTTCATGGGGACTTCTCCCTTGGCTTCGTGTGGTCGGTTCGATGGAGAAACGAGCCGAAACACGATTTTGCTCAAGCCGGAGAGACGAACCGGGGCGCCGGGCGGACGATCCGAAACCGGACGCGGCCATGCGGTCACCAGGCGACACAACAGGCGCGCGCATTCATCCGGGGGCAATCCCGGGTTCATCCGCCAGCCAGTTTTGTCGCAGAAATCAGCGCGGGAGCTGGCCGAAATCGGTCAGTGCGGCGTCGCGCAGGCCGCGCCAGACGTGGACCGCCTGCACCGTCTCGCGCACATCGTGGACACGCAGGATATGCGCGCCCGCATCCATCGCCCTGATCGCCAGCATCAGCGAGCCGCCGAGCCGGTCATGCGCGGGCGCCTCGTTGGAAAGCGCGCCGATCATGCGCTTGCGGCTGGCACCGACGTAAAGCGGATGGCCAAGGCCGTGGAAGATCGCGAGGCCGTTCATCAGCGCGAGGTTCTCGGCCAGGGTCTTGCCGAAGCCGACGCCGGGGTCGAGCATGATGTTCTCGGGCCGGATGCCCGCGGCCAGGCACTCGTCCCGGCGCCGTTCGAGCCAGTCGTAGACGTCCAGCACCACGTCGGCGTAAGTGCCGTTGGAATGGAGGTCGTCCGCCTTGCCCGGCGCATGCATCAGCACCACCGGCGCGCCCGATGCCGCCGCGAGTTCGACGCTGCGCGGATCGTAGCGCAAGGCCGAGACGTCGTTGATGATATGCGCGCCCGCTGCCAGCGTGGCTTCCATCACCGCCGGTCGGCGGGTGTCGACACTGATTGCAGCCCCCATGGCGACAAGCTGCTCGACCATCGGCACCACGCGCCTGATCTCATCGCCTTCCCACACCGCGCCGGCGCCAGGACGGGTGGATTCGCCGCCGAGGTCGATCATCGCCGCGCCCGCTTCGAGCATGGCGGCGGCATGACCGGAGGCGACATCGGGCTTGTCGAGGAACGCGCCGCCGTCCGAGAAACTGTCCGGCGTCATGTTGAGGATGCCGGCGACTTGCGGCTGTTCGAGGCGGATCGTGCGCGCACCGCCGCCTGCCAGCTTCAGCTGGAGCGGTGGGTGGATCTTCTTGAAGTTTGCCCACTGTGTCTCGGCCGCAGCCGCCAGATCGGCCGGCAGCGCAGCCAGCGCAGCGGGCACATCGGCCGCGCCCAGCCGGTCGCGCGAGACCACCTTGCCGTTTTCCCGCACGATCAGCGCGAAGCGGCTGGCCCAGACCAGCGAACCGGCGAGACGGACGGCCTCGCCGTCCTCGCACTGCGGGCTTTGGGCGAAGGCGATGGGCTGGATGTAGATCTGGCGAGTCATGGAGCGGCCCTTAGCCTTTGCGCGGGCCACGCAGAACAGGTTTCGGGGCCCACCCCGTATTTTGCCCAATCACCTCTCGCTAAGAATGAACCGCCCTTCGATCGGTCTCGAAGGGCGGTTCAGAAGCCTCAGGGCTCGGTGGCCAGAATGTAAAGCTGGCGGATCGCGTCGATCGGCTTGACCTGACCTTCATGCTCGAGGTGCCAGAACGTCCAGCCGTTGCACGAAGGCGCGCCCTGGAGTTCCTTGCCAAGGCCGTGGATCGAGCCGGTCACCTTGTCCGCGGCCAGCGAACCATCGGCGCGCACCACAGCGCGGAAGCGGTTCTTCTTGTCCGAAAGCACCGTGCCGGGGGCGATCCAGCCGGTCTCGATCAGCGTGCCGAACGCCACCTTGGGCGCGGTGCGCTTCGACTGCATGGTCTTCAGGGCACGCTCGTCGAGCGGCAGCGCCATCTCGATGCGCTCCAGCGCGGCTTCGCGGTAGTCACCCTCACGCTCGCAGCCGATCCACTCGCGGCCGAGGCGCTTGGCGACGGCGCCGGTGGTGCCGGTGCCGAAGAACGGGTCGAGCACGACGTCGCCCTCGTTGGTGGTGGCCAGCATCACGCGGTAGAGCAGCGCCTCGGGCTTCTGGGTCGGGTGAACCTTGCGGCCGCCCTTCTTGAGGCGCTCGGCACCGTTGCAGATCGGCAGGACCCAGTCCGAACGCATCTGCAGCTCGTCGTTCAGCGTCTTCATCGCGCGGTAGTTGAAGGTGTACTTCGACTTCTCGCCCATCGAGGCCCAGATCAGCGTTTCATGGGCATTGGTGAAGCGGGTGCCCTTGAAGTTCGGCATCGGGTTGGCCTTGCGCCACACGATGTCGTTGAGGATCCAGAAGCCCATGTCCTGCATGATCGCGCCGAGGCGGAAGATGTTGTGGTACGAACCGATCACCCACAGCGAGCCCTCGGGCTTGAGCACGCGGCGGGCCTCGGTCAGCCAGTCACGGGTGAACTGGTCGTAGACGGCGAAGCTGGAGAACTTGTCCCAGTCGTTGGTGACAGCGTCCACATGGCTGCCGTCCGGACGCGACAGGTCGCCGCCGAGCTGGAGGTTGTAGGGCGGGTCGGCGAAGACCATGTCGACGCTGGCGTCGGGAATGGTGCGCATCGCCTCGATGCAGTCGCCCGGGATGATCTGGCCGAGGGGCAGCAGTTCCTTCGGCGTCGGCGCGGGTGCGCGAGCGCGGATCTTCTGCTTGACGAGTAGCTGGCCCATGTTTGCTCCGGGGAATTTGAACTGTGGATTGACTCCCCAATGAGTCTTTCGGGATTCACCGTCAAGCCGCGACTCGCCGGATTCCCTAGTGATTCACCTGTTCAGCACTATGGAACAAAACGAATCCCACACAAGATATCGAGTCATGAGGGAATCACCTGACTCAACATCTTGGGGTTCGCGACTCGGCAGCGACTCGCGCGATTCCGGCAAATTTTTTTATCAACACCGCCGCACGCGAAATGCACAGCTGCGTCATTGAACCTGGCCGAGTCCGGCAGGGCGCGATGAGATTCAAATCCCCGCGTAGTCGACCCCGGTCATCGCCGCGCTGATCTCCCAGAGCCGCCGCGCCGCGTCGGGATCGGTGGCGGAAGCCCTGCGCCTGGCCACGCCCGAGGGGCCGGAGAGTTCGCCAAAACGCTGCGGGCCGTAATATTGCCCCGGGTCGACCGCCCCCGTCGCCGCCTGCAAGGTCGGCCAGGCGCCGTCCTCGGCACTGTTGAGCACCCACCCCGCAATCGGGAAGAGCGCCCGGAACGCCAGCGAGTGGCGTCCCAGTTCGGTGGAAGCCACCCCCGGATGGCAGGCCAGGGCCGTGACCGGCGAACCCGCCGCGCGCAGGCGCCGGTCGAGTTCGTACATGTGCAGCAGGTTCATCAGCTTGCTGTCGCCATAGCGCTTGGAGCGGCTGTAGCCGCGATGCGCGTCGAGATCGTCCCAGTCGATCCTGCCGCGCCGGTGGGCAAGGCTGGCGGTAATGACAACGCGGCCAGCCTGAACGTCGGCGAGCTTGGGCAGCAGCAGCCCCGTGAGCGCGAACGTGCCGAGGTGGTTCACGCCGAACTGCAGTTCATGCCCCTGCACGGTCCGCTCCAGCGGCGGCACCATGACGCCGGCGTTGTTGACCAGCACATCGAGCCGGGGCTCGTCCCGCGCCACGATGCCTGCGCATTCGCGCACGCTGGCAAGGTCCGCCTGATCGAGCGGCACGAAGGCGAGATTGGCGCCGGGCACCTCCATGCGGATATGCTCCATGGCGAGCCGGGCCTTGTCCTCGCTGCGGCAGGCCAGCAGCACGCGGGCGCCGCGCGCGGCCAGCACTCTTGTCACCTCGAAGCCGAGGCCGGTATTGGCGCCGCTGACAAGGAAGCACTTGCCGGCCTGCCCGGTCACGTCGGCCGCGGTAAATCCCGTCACAACATCATCTCCAGTTGAGCGACCGGCGCGAAGCTGCGGCGGTGGTGGATGGTGGGCCCATGGACGCGCAGCGCCTCGAGGTGCTGGGCCGTGCCGTAGCCGGCATTGCGCTCCCAGCCGTAGTGTGGATGCACCAGCGCCAGATCGCGCATGATGCGGTCGCGGTGTTCCTTGGCGATGATCGAGGCGGCCGAAATGCACGGCTCCACCGCGTCGCCGCCAACGATGGCGCGGGCCTTCCAGCGCCACTCCGCCGTGCGGCCCTGCGGGGTCATGTTGCCGTCGATCAGGACCTCGTCCGGCTCCTCGCCCAATTGCGCGCAGAGCGCGGCGACCGCGCGGGTCATCGCCAGCATCGTCGCGCCGAAGATGTTGAGGCGGTCGATCTCCTCCACGTCCACCACGCCCACCGCCCAGCGGCAGCGGCGCTTGATCGCCTCTTCCAGTTCGGCGCGGCGCCGGGCGGAAAGCTTCTTGGAATCGTCCAGCCCCGCAGGCCGGGGCTTGCACAGCACGACCGCGCCCGCCACAACCGGCCCTGCCAGAGGGCCACGCCCTGCCTCATCCACCCCGATGATCAGGCGGCCCGGTGCGCTGGCGGCAAGGGATTTACTCGACGTGACCAAGCGGAAAAACTCCAGATCGTTCCTGGCTGCGGTATCGCCCGTCGCCTGCATCCTCGCAAGCTGCGGTGCGGCAGGCTCGGGGGATAAGGCCTCGGCGGCCGCGACCGAGGCGGCGCCCTTCAAGGTGGAACAGGTCGCCGCGTTCGACGAGCCCTGGGCGATGGACATCGACGCGGCCACCGGGGCCATGATCGTCACCGAGAAGAAGGGCGCGATCCGCCTGCGCCTGGCCGACGGCACCCTGGGCGAAGTCTCCGGCGCACCGACGGTCGCCTACGGCGGACAGGGCGGGCTTGGCGACGTGATCTTCGCACCGGGGCAAAGCGGCAAGACGCCGGCCAAGACCCTGGACGGCCGCGTGGTCTATCTCAGCTGGGCCGAGGCGGGCGAAGGCGAGACGCGCGGCGCCGCCGTCGGCAAGGCCACCCTCTCCTGCCCGCAGCCGGCAAGCTGCGCGCTGCAGGGCCTTCAGGTGATCTGGCGCCAGACCCCCAAGGTTTCCGGCGAAGGCCACTATTCGCACCGCCTGACCTTCTCGCCCGATGGCCAGTACCTCTTCGTCAGTTCCGGTGAGCGCCAGAAGTTCACGCCTGCTCAGGATCTTGGCACCAATCTCGGCAAGATCGTGCGCCTGCGGCCCGATGGCACGCCCGCCCCGGGCAACCCCTTTGCCGGTAGATCCGCCCCGACCAGCCAGATCTGGTCCTACGGCCACCGCAATGTCCTTGGCCTCGTGTTCGACGACAAGGGGCGGCTCTGGGATCTCGAGCATGGACCTGCGGGCGGCGACGAGATCAACCTGGTGAAGCCGGGGCAGAACTATGGCTGGCCGCTGGTTTCGGACGGCGACCACTATGACGGCAAGCCGATCCCGCGCCACAAGACCCGTCCCGATCTTGCCGCGCCGGCGATCAGCTGGAACCCGGTGATCGCGCCGGGAGACTTCATCTTCTATACCGGCGACCGCTTCCCGCAGTGGAAGGGCAAGTTCGTGATCGCCTCGTTCTCCGAACCCGGCCTCGTCACCGTGCGGATCGACGGCGAGAAGGCGATCGAGGAAGCGCGCTACCCGCTCGGCAACCGCATCCGCGAGATCCAGCAGGGCCTCGACGGATCGATCTGGCTGCTGGAAGACGGCCCGGCGCCGGATTCCGGGCACCTGCTGCATCTCACGCCGCCCTCGTGATCGCTACCGCACTAATCCCGCATTAGCCGAATTGAATCGACAAAGGCGCGCGCCAATCCTATCGGCGCGCGCCATGTCCGAAACCATCCCCGACACCGCCACGCTCATCCCGCTCGACAATGTCGATCCCGCGCTCGTCGAAGCCCTGCTCGACCGTGCGTTCGAGCCGGAGCGACACACGCGCACCGCCTACAAGGTACGCGAGGGGACCGAATGGCTGCCCGGCCTGTCCTTCGCCGCGCTCGACAGCGCCGAGATGCTGGTCGGCTCGATCCAGTGCTGGCCGGTGGCACTCACCGATGGCGAAGGCCGTGCCCATCCGCTGATCATGGTCGGCCCGGTCGCCGTGCTGCCCGAACTGCAGGGACAGGGCTTCGGCAAGGCGCTGGTCTCGGCCAGCCTCGCCGGGATCGACGCCCGCGCGCCGCTGCCGCAAGTGCTGATCGGCGATCCCGAGTACTACGAGCGCTGGGGCTTCACCAGCGAGGCCACCGGCGGCTGGAGCCTGCCCGGCCCGTTCGAGCAGCACCGCCTGCTGGTGCGCAGCGAAAATCCCGCCGTCCTCCCGCGTGAGGGCATGCTGGGGCCCTGGCTCCGCTAATTGGGCCTGCGCTAATTGGGCCTGCGCTGATTGGGCCTGCGCTGATCCACAGCAACCGGCCCGCGTTAAATCGCGGGCTGGACCTTGGCGCGGGCGTCCCTATCTGGCATCGCGATAGCCATGCCTTATGACGTGCCGCCCGATCTGAACGCGCTGACGCTCTCGCAAGCGGCCGAACTCATGGCCGCACGCAAGTTGCCGCCGGTGTCGCAGTGGTCGCCTGCGGTCATCGGCGACAGCGAAATGCGCATCGCGGCGGATGGCCGCTGGTTCCATCAGGGCGGTGAGATCCGCCGTCCCGCGATGGTCCGCGCCTTCGCCTCGCTGCTGCTGCGCGACGATGAGGGCCGGCACTGGCTGGTCACGCCCGCCGAAAAGCTTTCCATCGAAGTCGAGGACGCCGCCTTCATCGCCACCGACGTGCGCGCCGAGGGCGATGCGCTGGTTTTCCGCCTCAACACCGACGATCTTGTCATCGCCGGGCCCGACCACCCGATCCGCAGCCATGGCGATCCCGAAACCCCGGCGATCTACCTTTCCGTGCGCAACGGCACCGAAGCCCGCCTCAACCGCAGCACTTATGGCCAGCTTGCCGAAATCGCGTTCGCGGGCGGCGATCTGTCGGTAACCAGCCAGGGCGCGACGTTCGATCTGGTGCCGGCATGAGCCTGCTGTTCGACCGCCTGCGCCCGCGTTTCGAGGCCGCCCACAGGAACGCCCCGCCACAGCTCTGGCTCGATCCGCGCATCGAGAATATCCCGGAGTTCAAGCCCGCCGCCGTCCTCATCACGTTGACCGAGCGGGAAAAACCCGGCACCCTGCTGCTCCACCGCCCCTCCACCATGCGCGCCCATCCAGGGCAGATCGCGTTTCCCGGCGGCCGGCTGGATGACGGCGAGACCGCGATCGAAGCGGCGCTGCGCGAAGCGGACGAGGAACTGGGCATCCATCCGCGCGACGTGCAGGTGCTGGGCACCAGCGACGTCTACCGCACCGGCAGCGGCTACGAAATCACCCCGGTCCTCGCGGTGATCCCCGCCGACCTGCCGATCCACCCCAACCCGGCCGAAGTGGCGCAGTGGTTCGAGGCGCCGATGGGCTATCTCCTCGATCCCGCCAACCAGCAGCACTGCTCGGTCGAGTGGGAAAACCGCCACCACCGCTTTGTCGAGATCAACTGGCACGACCACCGCATCTGGGGCGTGACCGGGGCGATCCTTCACAACCTTTCCCGCAGGCTCGACTGGAATGACTGAACACTTGCCCGCCCGCATCGCACCCGAATGGATGCACCGGGAGGACATCGCCGCGCTGGTCGACACGCTGGGCGCGCAGAACGTCCGCTTCGTCGGCGGCGCCGTGCGTGACACGCGGCTCGGCCTGCCGGTGAAGGACATCGACATGGCCACCACGCTGGAACCGGACGAAGTGATGATCCGCCTCAAGCGCGCCGACATCCACCGCGTGCCGACCGGCATCGAACACGGCACCGTCACCGCCGTGCTGCCCGGCGGGCCAGTGGAGATCACCACCCTGCGCCACGACGTTTCCACCGACGGTCGCCGTGCCACCGTGGAGTTCGCCGAGGACTGGCGCGACGATGCCGCCCGCCGGGACTTCACGATCAACGCACTCTATGCCGATCCGCTGAGCGGTGAAATCGTCGACTATTTCGGCGGCCTTGCCGACCTTGCCGAGCGCCGCGTGCGCTTCATCGGCGACGCCCGCCAGCGCATCCGCGAGGATCACTTGCGGATCCTGCGCTACTTCCGCTTCCAGGCCCGGTTCGGGTCGCAACCGGCAGACGAGGAAGCCGAACGCGCCTGCTCCGAACTCGCCGCCACGCTCAAGGGCCTGTCCCGCGAGCGTGTGGGCATGGAGATGATGAACCTCCTCGGCCTGCCCGATCCCGCGCCGACCGTGGCGCGCATGGCAGAGCTTGGCGTGCTTGCCGTCATCCTGCCCGAAGCCGATCCCGCTGCCCTTGCCGCGCTGGTCGCTGCCGAGCAGGCACAGGACATCGGCCCCGATCCGCTGCGCCGTCTTGCCGCGCTGCTGCCGGCGCAAGTGCCGCTGGCCGAACAGGTCGCCTCGCGCTTTCGGCTCTCCGGCGCGCAGAAAAAGCGCCTGGCCCTCGCCGCCGCGCGCGAGGCCGAGCCCGGCGAAGCCCGCGCCCTCGCCTACCGCCTCGGCCAGGACGGCGCGCTCGACCGGCTGCTGATCGCCGGGGCCGACGCCGCATCGATCACCGGCTGGCAGATCCCCGCGTTTCCGCTGAAAGGCGGCCAGATCGTCGCTCGCGGCGTCAGCGCCGGGCCGCAAGTCGCCCGCCTGCTGCGCCGCGTGGAAGAGCGCTGGATCGCCGAAGGCTTCCCCGCGGCGGCCCGCGTCGATGCCCTGCTCGACGCCGAACTGGCGGAGCAGAACTCGTGAATCTCGGCGAACTATCCGAATTCCTCTACCAGAAGCCGCTGATGGCGCTGACCATCGCGGCGATCCTGGTCTCGATCCTGGCGGGCATGCTGACGGTGCGTTACCCGCGCCTCAGCCACGGGCTGCGCAATACCTCCTATCTGGGCCTCACCGCCGCACTGCTGCTGACCGTGGCCAGCCTCGCCGGCAATGCCCACCGCTCCGACGCCGCGCTCTGGCTCGACCAGTTGCGCCCGGCCACGGTGCAAGGCGCGCAGACCGTGCTGCCACTGCGCACCGACGGACATTTCTGGGTGGAAGCGCAGCTCAACGGCCAGCCGGTGAACTTCCTCATCGATACCGGCGCGACCTATACCGGCATCTCGCAATCCGTCGCCCAGCGCGCCGGGATCCTGCCGGACGACGGCGATCAGGGCGTGATGCTGGATACCGCGAACGGCACGATCGTCGCCCGCATGGCGACCGCCGGCTCGCTGCGCTTCGGCTCCATCGAGGCGAACGCGCTGCCGGTCGCCATCGGGCCGGACAACGAGGTGGAAACCAATGTGATCGGGATGAACCTGCTCTCGCAGCTCGGATCGTGGCGGGTGGAGAACAACCAGCTGATCCTGGTGCCCAAGGCTGCCGCTTCGGGCGGGTGAAGAAGAAAGGTTAAAGCAGGGGAGCGTAGCCTGAGCCGTCGCACACCCTCACAACAAACACCTCGTCGCCCCCGCGCAGGCGGGGCCCCCGCTACCTTCTGCCAAACCGCGAAGGAAAAACGGGGTCCCCGCCTACGCGGGGGCGACGAAGTTTAATCTCGCAAAAGCTAACCCTGGAACTTGTTGTCGCGCGGGAATCCGGTCGGCGGCAGGCGGCCTGCCGCGCCGCGCGCGACCTTCCACAGGCCCATGTCCTTCTCGTTGCGCGTGCGGCCGGTCTCGCCGCCCATCGTCCAGGACAGACCATCCTCCAGCCTGAGGGTAATGAGGTCCGACAGCCCGCCGTCGCGGTAGCGCTGGAGCGTGACGCCCTGCCCCTTGGCCATCAGCGGCAGTTCCTCGAGGCTGAAGATCACCAGCTTGCGGTTGTCGCCCACCACGGCCACGTGATCGTGCTCCGCCGGAATCTCGCGCACGATCTTGAGGTGGATGCCCGGCTTGGTGGACATCACCGCACGGCCCTTGCGGGTTTCGGCAAGCAGGTCCTCGGCTTCCACCGCGAAGCCGCGCCCGATGTTGGAGGCCAGCAGGATCTGCGACTTCGGCTTGTAGACCAGCGCGGCGATGATGTGCGCATCGGCATCGATGTCGACCATCGTGCGGATCGGCTCGCCAAACCCGCGCGCACCCGGCAGCTTGTCGGCGCCGACCGTGTAGAAACGCCCATTGTCGAGCGCGATCAGGATCTTGTCGGTGGTCTGCGCATGGAAGGCGAAAGCGGGGCCATCGCCTTCCTTGAACTTGAAATCGCCGTCCAGCGCCACATGCCCCTTGGCCGCACGCACCCAGCCGCGCGCCGAGAGGATCACCGTCACCGGCTCCTTCTCGATCATCGCGTCCATGCTGAACTCGACCGTCGGCCTGGCCTGCGCGATCGTCGTGCGGCGACGGCCGAGCACGGTATCCTCGGCATATTCCTTGCGCAGCGTGGTCAGGTCGCGCTTCAGGCGCGTGCGCTGGCGGGCCGGGCTTTCGAGCAGCTTGTTGAGTTCGTCCTGCTCCTTCAGCAGGTCCTCATGCTCCTTGCGAAGCTCCATCTCCTCCAGCTTGCGCAAGGAACGCAAGCGCATGTTGAGGATGGCTTCGGCCTGACGGTCAGTCAGCTCGAACTCGGCCATCATCACCGCCTTGGGCTCGTCCTCGGTGCGGATGATCTCGATGATCCGGTCGAGGTTGAGGTAGGCGATGATGTAGCCGGCAACCAGCTCCAGCCGCGAGGCGATCTTTTCCAGCCGGTGCCGGGTGCGGCGCAGCAGGATGTCGATCTGGCTGTAGACCCATTCGGACAGCAGCAGCTTGAGGCCCATCACCCCCGGCGTGCGGTGCGAATCCAGCACGTTGAGATTGAGCGAGAAGCGGCTTTCGAGATCGGTGAGCTTGTAGAGGCTCTCCTTCAGCATCTCGGGATCGACGTTGCGGCTCTTGGGCACAAAGACGATGCGGATCTGCTCGTCGCTCTCGTCGCGGATGTCTTCGAGGATCGGCAGCTTCTTGTCGCCGATCAGCGCGGCGACCTGCTCGATCAGCTTGCCCTTGGGCAGCATGTAGGGGATTTCGGAAATGACCAGCTGCCACTGGCCGCTGCCCAGCTTCTCGATCCCGGTCTCTTCCCAGTTGCCCGCCTCGTCCTTTCCGGTCGAGAACCGGCCGCGCACGCGGAACGCGCCCTTGCCGGTCTCGTAGGCGTGGCTGATCGCCTCGGGGCTGTCGACCACCAGGCCGCCGGTCGCGAAGTCCGGGCCGTGGAACACCTGCATGAGCTGGTCATGCTCGGCCTGGGGATTGTCGATCAGCATCATCGTCGCATCGATGATCTCGGCGACGTTGTGGCTGGGGATCGAGGTGGCCATGCCCACGGCGATGCCGGTCGAGCCGTTCGCCAGCAGGTTCGGGAACATGCCGGGGAAGATGTCCGGCTCGCTCTCTTCGCCGTTGTAGGTGGGAACGAAATCGACGGTGCCTTCGTCCAGCCCCGCCATCAGGTGGATCGCCGTGCGTGTCAGGCGCGCTTCGGTATAGCGGTAGGCGGCGGCGTTATCGCCGTCGATATTGCCGAAGTTGCCCTGCCCCTGCACCAGCGGATAGCGCAGCGAGAAGTCCTGCGCGAGGCGGACCATCGCATCGTAGACTGAGGCGTCGCCATGCGGGTGGTATTTGCCGATGACGTCGCCGACGACGCGGGCCGACTTCTTGTAGGCACTGGCGGGATCGAGCTTGAGCTGCCGCATCGCCCAGAGCAGGCGGCGGTGCACCGGCTTCATCCCGTCGCGCAAGTCCGGCAGCGAGCGCGCCGTGATCGTCGAGAGCGCATAGACGAGGTAGCGCTGCGAGAGCGCGGCATCGAAAGGCGCGTCGACAATGGCGTCGAACGGATCGGAGTCTTCGTCGGTCGTGGTCACCATGCGCGGAACCTAGCAGCGCCCCGCCCGGTGCCAAGTCGGATTCCAGCGTTTTCCAGAGCTTGGTTTCCCGATTCGTTCCGATTTATCGCGATCAGCCGATCTGCATGTCCCGCGAGAGGCCGGGGATGCGCACTTCAAGGCCGTCGAGCGCGTCCGTCAGTTCGATCTGGCAGGCAAGGCGGCTGGTGCGGGTGACGCCGGCGGCAAGGTCCAGCATGTCTTCCTCGTCGTTGGAGGCAGGCTCCAGAACGTCGAACCAGTCGGGCGAGACGATCACGTGACAGGTGGAACAGGCCATCTGCCCCTCGCAGGTTCCCTCAAGCGGCATGCCGCAGCGCTGCGCAAGCGCAAGCAGGCGCGTGCCCGGTTCGGCCTCGGCCGTGACGGAGGCTCCTTCGGCGGTAACAAATCTGACGTTCAACAATTCAGACTCCCTGCACCGCTGCCGCGGCTTCTATTCGTGTGCAGGCATCCTCGATTTCCCTGAGGCCACTATATCTCCCGAATCCCAGACGGATAGAGCTTTTGGCCTCCGCGTCCGAAAGTCCCAGTGCCTTGAGCACGTGACTGGGCCGTCCCGAGCCGCTGGCGCAGGCGGAACCGGCGGAAAACGCGATGTTCCGAAGGTCCGACATCAGCCGCGCGACATCGAGCCCCGCCAGCCGCAGATTGAGGTTTCCGCGCCAGCGATGCTCGGCCGAGCCGTTCAGCACCCAGCGGGCAAGGATAGCGCGGGCGTGGGCCCAGAGCATTTCGACATGGGCAGCATCCTCGTCCATGCGGGTCGCCGCCAATGCCGCCGCCGCGCCGAACCCGGCACAGAGCGCGGGGCTCAGCGTGCCGGAGCGCAGCCCCTGCTCCTGACCGCCGCCGTGGATCAGCGGCTTGAGGTCGATCCCATCGCGAATCCACAGCGCACCGATGCCCTTGGGGCCGTAGAGCTTGTGCGCCGAGATCGCGATCAGGTCCGCGCCCTGGGGCGCGGCGAGCTTGCCCGCGCCCTGCACCGCGTCACACAGGAACAGCGCGCCTGCCCGGTGCGCCGCCTCGGCCAGCGCCTCGACCGGCTGGATCGTGCCGATCTCGTTGTTGACCTGCATCACCGCGACAAGGCCGGCCCCCTCCGGGATCGATGCATCGCTGGCGATCAGTCCTTGGCCATCGACGGGCAGCACCGACACCTCGGGATCGATCGCCCGCGCGGTGTCCAGCACGGCGGCATGCTCGATGGCCGAAACGGCGAGACGCCGCGCGCCGCAGCCCTGCAGCGCGAGGTTGATCGCCTCGGTAGCGCCCGAGGTGAAGATCACCCTCCCCCCCGGCGGCAAAAGCGCCGCAACCTGCTCGCGCGCGACCTCGACGATGGCGGCGCCGCCGCGCCCCGGCCGATGCGGGCTGTGCGGATTGGCGAACCCCATGCCCTCAGGCCCGCCCAGCCATGGCAGCATGGCGTCGCGCGCCTCCGGGGCGAGCGGGGTGGTGGCCTGGTAGTCAAGGTAGATCACGCGTTCACCTGCACCCAGGCCTCGGCAAAGGCATCGAGTTCGGCGGGCGTGGTGTTCCAGCCGATGCTCACACGCACGGTGCGGCGGGCAAGATCCTCGTCGATGCCGAAGCCCTTCAGCACCCGGCTCTGCTTGAGCGTGCCCGAGGAACAGGCGCTGCCCGCCGAGATCGCGAAGCCCATCGCATCCATGCGGATGAGCATCGCCGTCGCCGCCAGACGCGGCGCGGCCACGGCAAAGATATGCGAGCATTGCACCCCGGGCTGGATCACCTCGCCATGCCTGAACAGCGCGTTCTTGAAATCGAACAGCTGCTCGGCCGTGGTTGCCCAGTCCTCCAGCCCGCGCGCCTCGAGCGCCGCTGCAAAGCCCATCGCGCCGGGCAGGTTTTCGGTGCCCGCACGGTAGCCGCGCTCCTGCCCGCCGCTCGGCTCCAGCATGGCCCAGTCCTTCACCAGCAGCGCGCCGATGCCGATCGGGCCGCCCAGCTTGTGCGCCGACAGCACCACCATGTCGGCATCGGGAAGCGGCGCCTTGCCGGCGCTTTGCGAACAGTCCGCCAGCACCAGCCCGCCCGCCGCGCGCACCTGCTCGATCAGCGGATTGCGTGCGTAGGGCAGCAAGATCGTGCCGGTTTCCGAATTGACCGACTGGACCGCGACCACCGCCCGTCCACCGTCAGCCAACGCAGCCGCCAGAGCCTCGGGATCGACCTCGCCTTCCCGCACCGGCAATTCCTGCGCATCGGGCGCGGCACGAAACACCGCATCGTGCTCCACCGCCGAGACCAGCCGCCGCTCCGCCCTGGCCCGGCCAAGCCCGATCGCCAGGGCCTCGCTGGCGCCCGAGGTGAAAATCAGTTCACCCTGCCAGCCGAGCGCCTGTTTCACCCGTTCGCGCGCCTGCTCCAGCGCGGCGCGGGCGGCGCGTCCGGCCTTGTGCGGACTGGACGGATTCGCCCAGATCGCCGCACCTTCAAGCCAGGCTTCGCGCGCTTCGGGCATGATCGGAGTGGTCGCGGCGTGATCGAGATAGATCGTTTGAGAGGCCATGTTCTGCAAAAGTTGTTTTTGGGCCCAGTGTTTCTATATAGCGATCCATTCCTTTACCACTCCCGTGAATGTCGTTGCGGCCAATGGCCGGCGGTATTTCGCGGGAGTTTCAACAGGTCAGGCCCGCAAAACACATGCCATCAGTCATCTTTCCCGGACCCGAAGGCCGCCTCGAAGGCCGCTTCCAGCCCGCAACGCGCCCGCGCGCACCGGTGGCGATGATCCTCCACCCGCACCCGCAGGCGGGCGGCACGATGAACGACCGCATCACCCAGCACCTCTACAAGACGTTCGTGGCGCGCGGCTTCGCGACGCTGCGCTTCAACTTCCGCGGTGTCGGCCGCAGCCAGGGCAGCTTCGACAACGGCGTGGGCGAACTGTCCGACGCGGCAGCGGCGCTCGACTGGGTGCAGTCGATCCACCCCGAGGCTTCGTCCACCTGGATCGCGGGCTATTCGTTCGGCGCGCTGATCGGCATGCAGCTGCTGATGCGCCGCCCGGAAATCCGCGGCTTCATCTCGGTGGCGCCGCCGGCCAACATGTACGACTTCTCGTTCCTCGCCCCCTGCCCGGCCTCGGGCATCATCGTCCAGGGCGCGGCGGACACGGTGGTGACGCCCAATGCCGTGCAGAAGCTGGTCGACAAGCTGCGCACGCAGAAGCACATCACCATCCACCACGACGAGATCCCGCGCGCGAACCACTTCTTCGAGAACGAGATGGACGACCTGATGCGCTCGGTCGACAACTACCTCGACATGCGCCTCGCGCCGGATTGCCCGATCAAGTAATCGGCGCGAGACCGCGGACCGGAAAACACGAGGCGTCGGAGAGCTACTCCGGCGCCTTTTCCTTTGCTGCCGCCGCCACCGTCTCGCCGCGGCCCGTCGGCACCACCAGGATCGCCACGTTCACCGCCATCACGGCCGCCAGCACCAGCATCAGCACCGCCTGCCTGCGATAGCCGCCGCGCCGGAACAGCGCGGTCGCCCCCAGCACAAGCGCGGCAATGACAAGAACGAGCAGGGAAAGCGCAATATCCATGGCTTATCCCCTAGCCCAGCACGGCGGCGCAATCGAGCGGGTTTGACAGCGGGCCCCGCGCTCGCCAGTTTCGCCGGCCATGAACAACCACGTCATGGGAAGCGCGCCCCTCTCGCGCCGCACCACGCTCCAGCTTCTCGCCACCGGCACGGCCGCGCTTGCGCTGCCGGGCGCCCGCGCGCTGGCCGCCTCGCCCGCCGCGCCGACAAGCGCCGCGCCGCTGCTCGATGCGGTCGCCTGGGACCTGATCCGGCACGCCCCCGAAACCGCCACCACGCTTGGCGTCGATACCGGCACCCATGCCGCGCTGCGATCGCAACTGGAGGACCGCTCCTTTGCCGGACGCGCGGCGCTTGCCGACACGCTGCGCGGCGATCTTGCCAAAGTGCAGGCCTTCAACCCCAGCCACCTGAACCATGCCGAGCGCACCAGCCTGGCGGTGATCCGCAGCGCCTACAAGACCTCGCTCGACGGTCTTGCCCTGCCCTACGGCGACGTTGCCGTCGGCGGCTGGCGCAACACCCCCTACGTGGTGATCCAGAACGTCGGCGCCTATCTCGACACGCCCAAGTTCCTCGATGCCGACCACCAGGTGAAGACCGCCGAGGACGCCGAGGCCTATGTCGCGCGCCTCTCGCAGTTCGACAGCCAGCTCGACGGCGAGCTGGAGCGCATGCGCGCGGCTACCGACCAGGGCCTTGTCCCGCCCGACTTCCTGCTGGACCGCGCCATCGCCCAGATGGAAAGCACCCTTGCCGATGCCCGCGATGGCGGCGGCGGCATGGTCTCCTCGCTGGTCAGCCGCACCAAAACGATCCCCGGCGACTGGGAAGGCCGCACGAAGAGGATCGTGGCGGGCGAAGTGGTGCCCGCGCTCGAACGCCAGCTCGCCGAACTCAAGCGCCAGCGCGGCCTTGCCAAGAGCGACCCCGGCATGAGCGCGCGCCCGCACGGCGACGAATTCTACGCCTGGGCCCTGCGCGCCAGCACGACCACGACCGTCCCCGCCGCGCAAATCCATGAGCGCGGCCTCGAGGAACTGGCCGCGCTTCACGCCCGCATGGAGCCGATCCTGAAGTCGCTCGGCTACACGCAGGGCACCGTGGGCGAGCGCATGACCGCGCTCGGCAGCGACAAGCGCTTCATGTTCCCCGAGGGCGATCCCGGCCGCGCCGAGATCATGGCCTTCATCCAGAAGCGGGTGGACTGGATCCGCGCGCAGATGCCGCGCGCCTTCCGCGATCCGGTTTCGGGCAAGGTGGAAGTGCACCGCCTGCCGCTTGCCGAGGAACCCGGCGCCCCCACCGCTTACGGCGGCGGCGGCTCGAAGGACGGCACGGTGCCGGGCAAGATGTGGATCAACCTGCGCTCCACCGACCTGCACCGCAAGTACGACCTGCCCACGCTGGTCCATCACGAGGCGATCCCCGGCCACGTCTGGCAGGGCGAATATGCCAACCGCCTGCCGCTGATCCGCTCGATGCTGGCGTTCAACGCCTATTCGGAAGGCTGGGCGCTTTACGGCGAGCAGCTGGCCGACGAACTGGGCGCCTACGACAACGATCCGGTCGGCCGCCTCGGTTACCTCCAGTCGCTGGCCTTCCGCGCCTGCCGCATGGTGGTCGACACCGGCCTCCACACCAAGGGCTGGGGCCGCGAACAGGCGGTGCAGTTCTTCATGCAGAAGAACGGCAACAAGCGGGAGGAAATCGCCAGCGAGGTGGACCGCTACTGCTCCTGGCCGGGACAGGCCTGCGGCTACAAGATGGGCCATTCGGAGATCAACCTCCAGCGCAGCCGCGCGCAGCAGGCGCTGGGTTCGGCCTATGACCTGCGCGATTTCGACCAGGCCGTGGTCGACGGCGGCAACGTCCCGCTCGACGTGCTGGCCACCAACATCGACGACTACATCGCGGTAACGCGCAAGCGCTGATTTCACCGCAGACAGGAAAAGGGCGCCCCGGCCTGGCCGGAGCGCCCTTTTTGCTGCGCCGCGTTGGCGATCAGCGCTGCCCGAACAGGCCCTTGGCGGCATCGGTGATGTCGTCGATCACGCTGCCGTCGCCGTCCTTGTCGAGCAAGGCCGCGAACTTTCCGGGGTCGTTCGCCAGCATGCCGGCAAACTGGCTCAGCGAGCCCTCGCCGCCGATCGCGGCGATGATCTGCTGGATCGTGTCGACACCGAGGCCGGTCTTGGCGGCGGCCAGCTGCGCGGTGTCACCTTCCTGCTGGTGCGCAAAGCCGAGCGCGGCGATCGCCTTCTCGGCCGTCGCCGGCTCGATGCCCAGCTGGCCTGCGAGGTTGGCGACATCGGGGTGTTCGCTGACCTGACCGAGAATGCCGTCGAAAAGTCCCATGTTCGTATCTCCATGAAAGAGAGGGGGAACCGCAAGATGCACCCTATTCGTGACAAGACAAGGGCCCCGGAACGGTCGCTCCGGGGCCCTGCCCTTATTTCACGCCGAACAGCGCCGGATCACGCCGAAACGGGAGCCGCCTTGCGCACGCCTTCGTCGACATGGGCTTCGAACTGGGCGAAGTTGTCGATGAACTGCTTGACCAGCGTCTGTGCGGTCTTGTCGTACTCGGCGCCGTCCGCCCAGGCGCCGCGCGGATCGAGCAGCCGGGCATCGACGCCGGGCACCGCCACCGGAACCTCGAAGCCGAAGTTCGGATCTTCCTTGAACTCGGCCGTGTTGAGGCTGCCGTCGAGCGCCGCATTGAGCAGCGCGCGGGTGGCCTTGATCGGCATGCGCTTGATGCCTTCCATGGTCGCCTTGCCGCCCGACCAACCGGTGTTGACCAGCCAGCACTTCACGCCGCCCTTGGCGATGCGCTCCTTGAGGAGGTTGCCGTAGACCGAGGGGTGACGCGGCATGAACGGCGCGCCGAAGCAGGTGCTGAAGGTAGCTTCCGGCTCGGTCACGCCGATCTCGGTGCCGGCGACGCGCGCGGTATAGCCCGAGAGGAAGTGGTACATCGCCTGATCGGGGGTAAGCCGCGCGATCGGCGGCAGCACGCCGTAGGCGTCGGCGGTGAGGAAGATGATGTTCTTGGGAACCGGGCCGAGGTTCTTCTCCGAGGTGTTCGGGATGAAGTCGATCGGGTAGGAACCGCGGCTGTTCTCGGCCAGGGAGTTGTCCTCAAGGTCGATCTGGCGGGTCACCGGATCGATCACCACGTTCTCGAGCACGGTGCCGAAGCGCTTGGTGGTGGCGAAGATCTCCGGCTCGGCCTCGGCCGAGAGGCGGATCATCTTGGCGTAGCAACCGCCTTCGAAGTTGAACACGGCGGTGTCCGACCAGCCATGCTCGTCATCGCCGATCAGCGTGCGCGAGGCATCGGCCGAAAGCGTGGTCTTGCCGGTGCCCGAAAGGCCGAAGAACACCGCGGTATCGCCGTCCGGGCCGATGTTGGCCGAGCAGTGCATCGGCATCACGCCCTTGACCGGCAGCAGGTAGTTGAGGATGCCGAAGACCGACTTCTTCATCTCGCCCGCATAGGCGGTGCCGCCGATCAGGATCAGCTTCTCGGTGAAGTTGACCGCGATCACGGTTTCGCTGCGGCAGCCGTGACGCGCGGGATCGGCGCGGAAGCCCGGCAAGTCGATGATCGTGTATTCGGGCGCGAAATCCGCGAGTTCGGCCTCGGTGGGACGCACCAGCAGGGTGCGGATGAACAGGTTGTGCCAGGCGAATTCATTGATGACCCGCACCTTGACGCGGTGCTCGGGCTGCGAGCCGCCGAACAGGTCCGCCACGTAGAGCGTGTCCTTCTCGGCGACGGCCTTGAGGAAGTCCTCCTTCAGCGCCGCGAAGTGCTCCGGCGTCATGGCGACGTTGGTCTTGCCCCACCAGACGGTATCCTGCGTCTCGGCGTCCTTGACGATGAACTTGTCCTTGGCCGAACGGCCGGTGTGCTTGCCGGTGGCAACGACGAACGGACCGTCCGCACTCAGTACGCCTTCTCCATTGCGTACTGCATGCTCGACGAGCGGTGCCGTGCCCAGGTTTGCGAAAATTTCCGCACTGGTTTCAATGCCTTGTTTGGCAAGCGAGTAGTTCAGGGTAGCGGTCAATGTCATCTCCTCCATTTTCAGACGCCAGACGACGGGGTCGTCGGGCACCCGGACATTTTTACGCAAGACTCGGGGCCGCGCTTACGCGCCGCTCCCTTTTCGATCAAATCGCCGCAGAAATAAACCAAGCCCCTCGCGACGAACGCCATCCCTTTTGCGTCGGGAACGGAGATTGTCAGCCCGAAGCGGTCCGGCTAGGCGTACCATCCTATCGAAAAATGCTGCGACAAGAGGACAGTGCACCGCCCCATGGCAGATCCTGCGACAGCCCCCGGAGACAGTCCCGCAGCACGCGCGCAGACCATCGCGCTGGTCGATGACGACCGCAACATCCTCACCACCCTCTCGATCAGCCTGCAGGCCGAAGGCTTCGCCACGCGGGTCTATACCGACGGCGAAACCGCGCTGAAGGCCCTGCTCGACAATCCGCCCGACCTTGCCATCTTCGACATCAAGATGCCGCGCATGGACGGCCTCTCGCTGCTGCAGGCGCTGCGCGCGCAATCGAGCCTGCCGGTGATCTTCCTCACGTCCAAGGACGAGGAGCCGGACGAGGCCCTCGGCCTCGCGATGGGTGCCGACGACTATATCACCAAACCCTTCAGCCAGCGCCTGCTGGTGGCGCGCATCCGCGCCATCCTGCGCCGCAGCGAACTGACCCGCACGCCCAGCGATGCCGCCGCTGGCGAAGGCCTGCCGGACCTCGTCGTCCGCGGCCGCCTGCAACTCGACCCCGCGCGTCATCAGGTCGCCTGGGAAGGTGAGCCGGTGTCGCTGACGGTGACCGAATTCCTGATCCTCGAGGCGCTCGCCACCCGCCCCGGCGTGGTCAAGAGCCGTAACCAGCTGATGGATGCCGCCTACAGCGAGGACGTCTACGTCGACGACCGCACGATCGACAGCCACATCAAGCGCCTGCGCCGCAAGTTCCGCGCGGTCGACCCGGAGTTCGGCGCGATCGACACGCTCTACGGCGCCGGTTACTCCTTCTCCGATGCCTGAATCCCGCAGCATGGCGCCCCGCCAACAGGGCATGAAGCGCTCCCGGCGCGGCACGGGCAAACGCGGCAAGGGCAAACGGGGCAAGGGCAAGCACCGGAAGACGCCCCTCGGCATGCGGCTGGGCCTGCCCTGGCGCGTCTCGCTCACCGCGCGCATCCTCGCCGTCAACGTCATCGCCCTCGCCCTGCTGGCCGGCAGCCTGTTCTACATCGACAGCTACCGGCGCGAACTGCTGGCCGAGCGGTATCGGCTTGCCGCCTCGCAGGCCGAGATCGTTGCCCATGCGCTGACCGGCATGGACTCTGCCGATCGCCGCGCACTGATCGCCCGCATCGGCGCCGGGCAGGCGCTGCGCCTGCGCCTCTACGACGCAGGCGGCAAGCTCGTCGCCGACAGCTTCGACCTCGCGCCGCCCTCCTACCGGCTTGTCGATCCCGCCAGCGAGCCCTGGCTGCAGGATGCCGCCCGCGCCATCGACCAGGGCATGGACTTCGTTCTCGGCGCCCCGCCGATCCCGCCTTACGAGGACAATCCCGGCGCCGATGCGCGGGCATGGCCCGAGATCACCCAGGCCCTCCTCAATGGCCGCACCGAGGTCAACCACGAGGCCGCCCCCGACCAGACCCCGATCATCATCGCCGCCACGCCGGTCGGCCATGACGGCGAGGCCCTGCTGGTCACCCGCAACGCCCGCGACATCACCGAAAACGTGCGCATGGCCCGCCAGACCCTGGCGATCATCGTCGGCGGCGCCTTTGCCGTCTCGATCCTGCTCTCGCTGTTCCTGGCGCGCACCATCGTCGAGCCGCTGCGCAAGCTGGTGCGCGCCACCGTGCGCGTGCGCCTCGGACGCGACCGCAGCGTGGTGGTCCCCCGCCTGCCCGACCGCCGCGACGAGATCGGCCTGCTGGCCCGCGCCGTCTCCGACATGAGCGGAGCCCTGCGCCAGCGCATCGACGCGGTGGAGAGCTTTGCCGCCGATGTCGCCCACGAACTCAAGAACCCGCTGACCTCGCTGCGCAGCGCGCTCGAAAGCCTCGACCGGGTGGACGAGCCCGACTTGCGCCGCCAACTGATCGGCATCGCCAAGGACGACGTGCGGCGGATCGACTTCCTCGTCACCGAGATCGCCGATGCCAGCCGCATCGACGCCGAACTCAGCCGCACGACTTTCGAGCCGGTCGACATGGGACGCCTGGTGCGCGCGCTGGCGAGCGAAAGGGCGCAGCGCGGCGTCAACGGCCATTGCCCGGTCGAAGTCCTGGAAACCAGCGAACCGGGCATGGACGAAACCACCCGCCTGATGGTGCCGGGCGACGCGCCGCGCCTTGAGCGCGTGCTCCAGAACCTGCTCGACAACGCCGTGTCGTTCTCCCCGGCCGGCGCGCCGATCGAGGTCATGCTGGCGCGCGAGGGTACGCGGGTGATCATCGCGGTATCGGACCACGGCCCGGGCATCCCCGAAGGCGCGCGCGAACGCATCTTCGACCGTTTCCACTCGCTGCGCCCTTCCGGCGAGGAATTCGGCAAGCACAGCGGCCTCGGCCTCGCCATCGCCCGCACCATCGTCGAGGCCCACTTCGGCAAGCTGCGCGCGACCGACCGGATCGACGGCGAACACGGCGCGCGGCTGGTGGTCTCGCTGCCCGCATGGCAGGGCGAATGAGCATGGACACCCCACCCGCATCCGCACCGGCACCGGCACATCCCTCCCCCTTCGCGCGCCAGTCGACCTGCGTCGCCATCGGCGGGCGCGGCGTGCTGATCGAGGGCGCATCCGGTACCGGCAAGTCCAGCCTCGCGCTGGAACTGATCGACCGGGGAGCCGCGCTGGTGGGCGACGACAGCGTGCTGCTGATGGCGGGAAACGGCGTGCTCCTCGCCCGCCCGCATCCCAATACCCGCGGGCTGATCGAAGTGCGCAATCTCGGGCTGCTGCCGTTTCCCTGCGTGGAAGAGGTGCCGCTCGCCCTGCTCGTCACCCTCGACCCCGAAGCACCGCGCTTCATCGAGATCCCCCAAACTACTGAAATTGCCGGAATCCCGCTGCCACATCTGCGCCTCTGGCCGGGATCGGGACCGCTCGCGCTCAAGACCGAACTGGCACTGTCCCACTTTGGCCACAGGCCGGGCTGACCGCACCGGCACCCCCTTCCCTTTCGCGGCCGCCCGGCGCAAACAGACGCGATGAATCGCGAATCCCCGGAAAGCGGCGCATCCCCCTGCGGCGCCGTTCCTCCCCCCACCCCGGCTGCCGATCGCCAGCGTGTCCTGCTCGTCACGGGCATGCTGGGTGCGGGCAAGACCACTGCCCTGCGGGTACTCGAAGACCTCGGCTGGGAGATCATCGACAATTTCCCGGTGCGCCTGCTCGATCGCCTGATCGAACGATCCCCGACCGCGGAAGGCTCGCCGCGCCCGCCGCTGGCGATCGGTTTCGACTGTCGCACCCGCGGTTTCGACCCGGCGCGGGTGATCGCGCAGGTCAAGGCCCTCGACGAGCGCGAGGATGTCGAACTCAACACCCTGTTCCTCGACTGTTCGAGCAAGGAACTGGAGCGCCGCTTCAACGAGACCCGCCGCCGTCACGCGCTGGCCGCCGACGCCCCGGTCGACACCGGCATCCGCGCCGAGCGTGAACTGCTGGCACCGCTGCGCCGCTGGGCCGATCTCCTGGTCGAAACCACCGAGTTCACCTCGAACGACCTCCAGCGCGTGATTCGCGAACGATTCGCAACCGAAGCGCCGGAAGACCTCACGCTGACGGTATCGAGCTTCGGTTTCTCGCGCGGCATGCCGCCGCTTGCCGACCTCGTGTTCGACATGCGCTTCGTGGAAAACCCGCATTGGGATCCGATGCTGAGGCCGATGACCGGGCTTGATGCGCCCGTGGGCGACTATGTCCGGCAGGACCCTGCCTTTAACGAAGCTTTCACGCGGATTCGCGACCTTCTCCTGCTCCTGCTTCCACGCTATCGCACACAGGGCAAAGCCTATGTTCACGTCGCTTTCGGGTGTACGGGTGGGCGTCACAGGTCGGTATTCACCGCCGAACTCATGGCTGCGGCCTTGCGCGATGCGGGATTTTCGCCCACATTGCTGCACCGCAACCTGGGCTCGCGAGCAGCCGATCTTCTGGAAGGGGGTCAGCGGCGTGAAAAATGAACAAGTAACCTGGTCGCCCACGCAAGAAAAAGTTCGGAGCCTGCTTCCAGCATGATCGGCATGATCCTCGTCACTCACGGCAATCTCGCCGAGGAGTTCGTAAACGCGATGGAACACGTCGTCGGCGATCAGTCGGCGGTTGCAACCGTTTGCATCGGTCCCAATGACGACATGGAACGCCGCCGCAGCGAGATTGCCGACGCGATCACCGCGGTCGACAGCGGTTCGGGCGTCATCATCCTCACCGACCTGTTCGGCGGCACGCCGTCCAACCTCGCCATTTCGCTGATGGAAGCGGGCCGCGTGGAAGTGATCGCCGGCATCAACCTGCCGATGCTGATCCGCCTCGCCAAGGCCCGCGAATGCATGTCGGTGCGCGAAGCCGCCGCCGCCGCGCGCGACGCCGGGCGCAACTACATCACCATCGCCAGCGAGTATCTGGGGCAGGATGCGGCATGAGCGATTTTCGTGAAACGGTGCTGATCGTCAACAAGCGCGGCCTTCATGCCCGCGCCAGCGCCAAGTTCGTGAACCACGTCGCCGAACTGCCGGCCACCGTGCTGGTCAAGGTCGGCAAGGACGGCACCGAGGCCGCCGGCAACTCGATCCTCGGCCTGATGATGCTGGGCGCCGCCAAGGGCGACAGCATCGAGATTTCCTGCGCGGGCGAAGGCGCCCCCGAAGCGCTGGCCACGCTCGCCACGCTGGTGCGCGACGGTTTCGGCGAAGAGTAGAAGGCAAGAGTTTTGGCCGTGCGCCGTACCATTACCGGATTTTCCAACCCGCTCGTCAAGTTCCTGCGCTCGCTGCGCGAGAAGAAGCACCGCAAGCAGGAACGGCGCTTCCTCGCCGAAGGCCTGCGCCTGCTGACAGACGCGCGCGAATGCGGCATCGTGCCCGAGATCCTGGTCATGGCAATCGGCCGTGATCCCCATCCCCTGCTCGATGCGCTGGAAGCGGCCGTTGCGGCCGCCGGCGGCGACATCGTCGAGATGGACGTGGAGATCCTCGCCAAGGTCACCGGCAAGGACAATCCGCAGGCCGTCGCCGGCGTCTTTGCCGAATTCGACACCCGCCTTGCCACCCTCGACCGCTCTGCCGCCCCGATCTGGCTGGTGGCGCAGGCGCTGCGCGATCCCGGCAATCTCGGCACCATGCTGCGCACCGGCGACGCCGTGGGCGCGGGCGGCCTGATCCTGCTGGACGACTGCGCCGATCCCTTCTCGGTCGAGGCCGTGCGCGCCAGCATGGGGGCGATCTTCACGCAGAAGATCGTCACGGCCCGCTGGGACGAGTTCCTGCCCTGGCTGCGCGAAGGCGCCGGAACGCAGGACGCCGGGGCACTGGGCGGCCAGCTGGTCGCCGCCTCGCTGCGGGACCCGACCGACTACCGCGAGGCGGCCTACGCCGCGCCCTGCTTCCTGATGGTAGGCAACGAATCGCAAGGCCTGCCGCAGGCCTACGAAGAAGCCTGCGACCTGCGTGTCACGATCCCCATGCTGGGCCGTGCGGACAGCCTGAACGCGGCGGTTGCAGGGGCAGTGCTGGCTTACGAAGCGCTCGCCCACCTGCGCCGGGACTGATTGCCGTCACCGACCGAAACCGGCAGAGGCGGGGCAAGCCCCTGCCCGCGCCTGCATCGCCGCCATTCCCGGCCCGATGGCTGTCAAACCCTCGCTGGGAACGGCATATCTATGGCGCGCGTTCATCACAGCCTCAGGTCAGCTGTGACAAGGCTTCGCCATGCTTCGTCACGCGATTTTTCCGGCCTCCTGCGCCGCCATGCTTGCGGCCTGCTCGAGCCCGGGCGGCGATGGTGACCCGCAACTTGCCCGCACCTCCTGGCGGATTACCCTGATCGACGGCCAGCGGCCGCAGGCCGACGGCGCCAGCATCGCCTTCGAGGGCGGCAAGATCGGCGTCCGGGTGGGCTGCAACCGTCTGGACGGCCCCTGGCATGTCGACGACGACCGGCTGATCGCGGGCCCACTCTCGCTCACCGAGATGAGTTGTCCGACGCCCGCCTGGGATCAGGAAAAGGCCATCGGCGCGCTGCTCGTCGCCACGCCGCGCATGGTCGTCGACCATGGCCGGATGACCTTGCAGTCGAGCGGCCATAGCGCCGAACTGCAACGAGAGGCCGCCGTCGCCGGCAAATAGGCCCCGGGGTTCATTCGGCCGCTGCGGCGTCCTCGCTCTGTACATCGCTGCCTGAATCGCCGGCTGTATCGCCGGCTATATCGCCGGAAAAGTCGGCGATCTGCCCCCCGGTTTCGGCGTAGCGCGGCATCGCTTCCACCCCCGCCACTTCATCCGAAATCTCGCGCTTGCCGATCTTGATGTGCTTTTCGGTAAGACGGCGGGCACGGCTCATCACGTTGCCTTCATAGGTGCGGGCAAAGTCGTTGAAGCTGTTCACCGCGCGCCCCAGATGCACACCGACCTTGCCGAGATCGTCCTGCGTCTTGGCCAGGCTGTCGTAGAGATCGCTGCCCAGCTTGCCGATCTCGCGCGCTTCCTTGGCGAGGCCTTCCTGCTGCCAGACCTGCGCGATGGTGCGGCAGATCGCGACCAGATTGGTCGGGCTCGCCAGCAGCACGCGCCGCTCGAAGGCATAGTCCCACAGGCTGGAATCGTGGTCGAGCGCAGCGGCGATGAAATGCTCGCCCGGCACGAACATCAGGACGTAGTCGGGCGCGTTCTCGAACTGGCTCTGGTAGCTCTTGTTGCCCAGCGTCTGGATGTGGCCTCGCATCGAGGCGGCATGCTGGTCGAGGAAGGCCGCACGCAGCGTCTCGTCCTCAGCCTCGAAGGCATCCTGATAGGCGTTGAGCGAGACCTTGGCGTCGATCACCAGCTGCTTGTTGCCGGGGATACGCACGATCGCGTCGGGACGCAGGCGGCCATCCTCGGTCTCCACCGAATGCTCGGTCACGAAATCGGTATGTTCGGCAAGGCCGCACTGTTCGAGCACGTTCTTGAGCTGCTGCTCGCCCCAGCGGCCGCGCGCCTTGGGCGCGTTGCGCAGCGAATTGCTGAGACGCGCCGCCTCGCTACGCACACGTTCCTGCCCGGCGCTCAGTTCGACCAGCTGTCCGGTCAGCGTCGCAAAGGCATCGGTGCGCTGCTTTTCAAGCGTGGCGACCTGCTCCTCGTAGCTCTTCAGGCGCTCGCCGACCGGGGCCAGCAGGGTGCGGATACGCTCGGCACTGGCCTTTTCGCTCTCCTCGAAGCGCGCGCCCGCGCGGTTGAGGAAGGCTTCCTGCGCTCCTGCCAGCACTTTGGCGCCGGCATTCTCGAACTCCTTGCGCAGCGCTTCCTGCGCTTCGATGAGGAGGCGCTTCTGCTCGTCGAAATTGGCGGATTTTTCCCGCAGCGTCGCCAGTTCCGAGGCCAGTTCGCGCTGTTCGCGGCGCAAGGCGTCGACCAGCGTCGCATGTTCGGATCGGGTAGTGTCGAGCGCCTGCGTCAGTTCGCCGCGCAGGCGCTGCTGCGCTTCGTCATGGCCGCGGCGGACAAGTTCCATCGCCTGCCCATGCTCGGCGCGGGTGCGTTCGAGCGTTTCAGCGAGGTCGTCCGCACGGCTGGCGCGTTCACCGGCGGCGGCAAGGTCGCGAATCGCGGCGCGGAACTTCTCGTCGAGTTCACGCGCTTCGCGATCGCGGGTTTCGTGGCGGTTTCGCCAGTCGGCGGCCGGCCGGGATCCGAAGAACCAGCCGGCCCCAAGACCGACAACGAGCGCGACAATGGCGACGACTGCGATTTCCATTCCGGCAGCATAGCCAGAACATTCAGGGAACGCCAGCCTTCCGGCCGGCTTTTCCCCAATGCGTGCAAATCAGGCCGCGCGGCGCAGCTTGTCGAGCTTCTTGAGTGCCATCTGGCGCTTCAGGCGCGAGAGATGATCGATGAAGAGAATGCCTTCGAGATGATCCATCTCGTGCTGGAGGCAGGTGGCCATGAGGCCGTCCATCTCTTCCTCGTGCACGGTGCCGTCGAGGTCCTGCCAGCGCGCGCGGATGCGCGAGGGGCGTTCGACGTCGGCGAAGATTTCCGGCACCGACAGGCAGCCTTCCTGATAGACCGTGTGGTCTTCGGAAGGATCGAGGATTTCCGGATTGATGAAGATCCGGGGTTCCTTCCTGGTCGGCTGGTGCGTGTGGTGGTGACCGCCATGGGCCGTGCACACTTCCGGTTCCGCATCCTCGTCGTCGGGCTGGAGATCGATCACCAGCACGCGCAGCGGCACGCCCACCTGGATGGCGGCAAGACCGATGCCCGGGGCATCGTACATGGTCTCGAACATGTCTTCGACAAGCGTCTTGAGCTCGTCGTCGAACTTTTCGACGGGGACCGAAACCTGCTTGAGACGCGGATCGGGAACTTCGAGGATTTCACGGATAGCCATGCCCGCCAAATAAGCGCGATGGCCGATTCTCGCAAGGTCGTCGGTCCGATCAGAGTGATCGTCAGGCCACCGGCCGCCTTGCGCGAATGGCCTGGGCGAGTGTTCCCTCGTCCAGATAGTCCAGCTCGCCGCCTACCGGCAGGCCATGGGCCAGCTGCGTGATGCGCACGGCAAGCCCTTCAAGACGCTCGGCAATATAGTGCGCGGTGGTCTGCCCTTCGAGCGTCGCATTCATGGCGAGCACGACTTCGTCGATGCCGCCTTCCTCGACCCGGCGCAAGAGCTGGTCGATGGTCAGGTCTTCCGGCCGCACCCCGTCGAGCGCCGACAACCGGCCGCCAAGCACATGATAACGACCGTTGAACAGCCGCGCGCGGTCCAGCGCCCAGAGGTCCGCCACTTCCTCCACCACGCAGAGCGAACCCGCATCGCGGCGCGGATCGGCGCAGATGCCGCAAGGGTTGGTGGTATCGATGTTGCCGCAGGTCCGGCACTCGACCAGCGCCTCGCGCACGGCGGCAAGCGCATCGACCAGTTGCACCAGCGAGGTTTCCCGGCGCTTGATGAGCCACAGCACCGCCCGCCGCGCGGAGCGGGGGCCAAGGCCGGGAAGGCGCGACAGCGCGGCGGTAAGCGTCTCGATCTCTTGCGATGCCATGGCGGCGGAGATAGGGCCTGCGCAGCCCAAGAGATAGTCCTTCGGAGAATTCCCCACACCATGCGCATCGTTTTCATGGGAACGCCCGATTTTGCGGTGCCCGCACTCGTCGCGCTGGTCGAGGCCGGGCACGAGGTCGTTGCCGTCTACAGCCAGCCGCCGCGCCCCGGCGGTCGCCGCGGCAAGGAGCTGACCCCCTCGCCCGTCCACAAGGAAGCCGAGGCCCGCGGGATCGGGGTGCGCCATCCGGTGTCGCTGAAGAGCGCCGAGGAACAGGAACAGTTCGCCGCGCTGGGCGCCGACATCGCCATTGTCGCCGCTTACGGCCTGCTGCTGCCGCAGGCGGTGCTCGATGCCCCGCGCCTTGGCTGCCTCAACATCCACGCCTCGATCCTGCCGCGCTGGCGCGGGGCGGCGCCGATCCAGCGGGCGATCCTGGCGGGCGATCCCACCACCGGGGTGACGATCATGCAGATGGAAATCGGGCTCGACACCGGGCCGATGCTGGCGACGCTGCGCACGACGATCGACAGCAAGACCGCCGGTGAACTCACCGCCGAACTGGCCGAAAAGGGCGCGCAGCTCATGGTCGGCACCCTGCGCGACCTTGCCGTGCACCGCGCCGTCACCCAGCCGGAAGACGGCGTGACGTATGCCAGGAAGATCGACAAGGCCGAAGCCCGGCTCGACTTCGCGGCTCCCGCCGAGCAAGTGGAGCGCCAGGTGCGCGCCTTCATGCCTGCGCCCGGCGCCTTCTTCGAACTCGATGGCGAGCGCTACAAGGTACTCGCCGCCGATCTCGCGGAGGGTTCGGGCACGCCCGGCGAAACGCTCGACGACGTTCTCACCATCGCCTGCGGTGAAGGCGCGATCCGCGTGACCCGCATCCAGCGCGCGGGCAAGCCCGCCATGGAAGCGGCGGACCTGCTGCGCGGCCGTCCGGTCGCTGCCGGAACGAGGCTCGCGTGACCCGTTTTGCCCTCACTCTCGAATTCGACGGCGGGCCCTACATGGGCCTGCAGCGGCAGGTGCACGGGCCCTCGGTGCAGCAGAGCGTCGAGGAAGCGGCCTTTGCGCTGACCGGGGAAGTCACCGGCATGCATGCCGCCGGGCGCACCGATGCGGGGGTCCATGCGCTGGGCATGAAAGTGCACATGGACATCGACAAGCCGTTCACGCCCTTCCAGTTCTCGGAAGGCATGAACGCGCGGCTGCGCCCGCATCCGATCGCGGTGGTCGGCTGCGAGGTGGTGCCGGACGACTGGCACGCCCGCTTCTCGTGCATCGGCCGCTCGTACATATACCGCATCGCCAACCGCCGCGCCCCGCTCACGGTGGAGCGCGGCAAGGCCTGGCAAGTGCCCAAGCCGCTCGACGAAACGGCCATGCACCGCGCCGCGCAAAGGCTGGTGGGGCTGCACGACTTCACCACCTTCCGCTCCACCCATTGCCAGTCGCAGAGCCCGCTCAAGACACTCGACCGGCTCGAGGTCCGGCGCGAGGGCGAGATGGTGCTGATCGAGGCCGAGGCGCGCAGCTTCCTGCACCACCAGGTTCGCTCGATGGTCGGCTGCCTCGCGCTCGTGGGCATGGGCCGCTGGGAGGAAGCGCGGGTTACCGCGGCGCTGGAAGCGCGCAACCGTCAGGCCCTCGGCCTCAATTCGCCGCCAGACGGGCTCTATTTCGTCAAGGCGACGTATCCCGGGGACTGATCGGGGCCGGCCACGCCCCCGCGCCATACGCCGTCTTGGGGATTTCCCCTGCGCCGACGAGGGTTTGCCCCAATGGGAGCGCTGACACTTTCCCGGTACCTTCGATCCTGCCGAATGGATGACATCGGCCCGGCCGGTCATGCCCCGCCGGGATTGGGCAGGAGGTGGCAATGCGGGATCTCATGTTGAAGTACTTTGCCAGCGCGAACGTGCTCGTGCTCAGCGTCGCATTCGTGACCAAGGCCTGGAGCCAGGACCCCTCGCCGCCCCCGGTTTCGGGCGATGAACGCGATCAGGTGGTCCAGGTCTGCATGGCCGAGGCCAAGGCGCGCGGCGAAAAGCTCGGCGCGCGCGACGTGAGCATGCGCAAGGTCGAGGATACCGACAAGAAAAGCGACGGCCGCGCCTCGGTGCGCGCCGAAGTCGACGTCGCGATCCCCGACAAGGACGGCAAGCTGAAAATGAAGAAGATGACCTTCAAGTGCGACACCCGCCACGGCACGGTGACGGCGTTCTCCTACGACTGACATGAAAAAAGGGAGGCCGCGGCCTCCCTTTTGCCTGTTCGCCGAGGCGCAAAGTCCGTTTGGAAATTCGCCAAAAGCGAATTTCGCGGCACCAGCCCACTCCTCCACCCGACCACCCATCGGCAGTATTCTGTGGGTGGTCGGGTGGGGGAGTGGGCTGGTGCCGCCCTCAAAATCCCCTATCGGGCATTTTTCAAACAGACTCTCGGGCCATCAGGCCTTGGCGACGACGCTTTCGGGCAAGTCGGTGCCGAACACGCGCTGGTAGTATTCGGCAACCATCACCCGCTCGGTCTCGTCGCACTTGTTGAGGAACGAGAGGCGGAAGGCAAAGCCCACGTCTTTGAAGATCGCGGTGTTCTGCGCCCAGGTGATGACGGTGCGCGGGCTCATCACGGTCGAGATGTCGCCGTTCATGAAGCCCTGGCGCGAGAAGTCGGCGACCTTGACCATGTTGGCGATCGTTGCCGCATCCACCTGCGGCACCTTCTTCGTGACGATTTCCGTCTCGACCGGCTGCGGCAGGTAATTGAGGCCGACCACCAGGTTCCAGCGGTCCATCTGGCCCTGGTTGATCTGCTGGGTGCCGTGGTAGAGGCCCGAGGTATCGCCAAGGCCGACGGTATTGGCCGTGGCGAAGAGGCGGAAGTTCCGGTCCGGGCGGATCACGCGGTTCTGGTCGAGCAGCGTCAGCTTGCCCTCGGTTTCGAGGATGCGCTGGATCACGAACATCACGTCCGGACGGCCCGCGTCGTATTCGTCGAACACCAGCGCCACCGGGTGCTGGAGCGCCCAGGGCAGCAGGCCTTCGCGGAATTCGGTGACCTGAAGACCGTCACGCAGGACAATCGCGTCACGGCCGATCAGGTCGATACGGCTGATGTGCGCGTCGAGGTTGATGCGGATGCACGGCCACTTGAGGCGCGCGGCCACCTGCTCGATGTGCGTCGACTTGCCGGTGCCATGGTAACCCTGCACCATCACCCGGCGATTGTAGGCAAAGCCCGCCAGGATCGCGAGGGTGGTATCCGGGTCGAAGACATAAGTCTCGTCCAGATCAGGCACGCGTTCGTCCGCCACGGAGAAGGCGGGCACCTTCATGTCGATATCGATCCCGAAGGTCTCGCGCACGTCGAGTTCGATATCGGGGGCGGCCAGCACGGTGGCGTCGCGACTCTCGGCTTTCATGGTCTCAGTCATCGTGCCTAACCGCGTAGACAAGCGGGCGCTGCACCGCAACAGGGTTTGAGCACTGCCCCCGCCCGTCAGCCGCGAAACTTCGGCGGCAACGCGAAGAGATCGATGAACCGCCCGGCCAGTGCCGGATCGCCGCCGACCTTGAGCTTGCCCACCGCCTCGCCAAGGCTGCGCTTGCCGTAGAACACCGGCAGGAAATCGGACGCGCTGGCCGCGGTGAAGCGCAGGTCCGGCGCGCTCATGCCCTCTCCGGCCGGGTGGATGGCAAGCTCACCCCCGCGCAGCCGGGCCGCGAACTTCTGCGCGCCGATGTCGAATTCCACCCAGAGCGAAAGATCGCGCGCGCGGACCGGATCGATCAGCGCCCGCAGCGACAGCATCAGCGCCACCGGCGTGAACGCCAGCGCCGGATCGTGCCCCGGCGCGCGCAGCCCCCAGCGCACCAGCTCCAGCAGCACCGGCTCCAGCCCCTGCCCCCATTCGGTGAGCCCATAGACCTGCACCGAGGCGGGCGGCGCCATGCGGATGCGCCGGACGATGCCCGAAGCCTCCAATGCCACCAGGCGCTCGGTCAGGACCTTGGCGCTCAGCGTGGGCAGCGCGCCGCGCAGTTCGTTGAAGCGGCGCGGGCCCAGCAGCATCTCGCGCACGATCAGCAGCGACCAGCGTTCGCCGATGAGTTCCAGCGCCAGCGACGCCCCGCAGGCATCGTCATACCAGCGCCCGTGGCGGGCAGGCGCGGAGACTGGCGCAGCCCCGGCGCGCTTCGGCGTCACATCAGTTTCATTTAGTAACTTCATGGTTGCTTTTCGTAACCTTGAAGCGCAGCCCATGGCAATAACGATTCGCCGCAAGTGCGCCGTTCGGGAACGCTTGAATGATCCGTTCCTGAGCGAACTTGTGGTACGATCCTCGATGGGAGACGACAGATGCCCCTGTGCGATGACGCGGCAACGGTGATCAGCGGCTTCAGCAACGTGCCGCCGCAAGTGCGCGGACACGTGCGCGACTTGCGCATCCGCTGGGCGCTGGAGGAAATCGGGCGCGACTACCGGCTCGACCTGATCGACGCGATGGCCCCGCGCAGCGGCGAGTACCGGCAATGGCAGCCCTTCGGCCAGGTCCCCGCCTTCGACGATGGCGAGATCCGCATGTTCGAAAGCGGCGCGATCCTGCTCTATCTCGGCGAACAGAACGCGCACCTGCTGCCCACGGCCCCGCAAGCGCGCTGGCAGGCGATCACCTGGCTGTTTGCCGCCGGCAACTCGGTCGAACCGGCGCTTGCCCACCTTAACGGGCTGGACCTGTTTTTCGCGCAGGAACCCTGGGCGGAGCAGGCCCGTCCCGGCGCCGTCAAGCAGGCCCGGCGCAAGCTGGCCTCGCTCCAGAAGGCGCTGGGCGAGCGCGCGTGGCTGGCGGGCCCCTTCTCCATCGCCGACGTGCTGATGGTCACCGTGCTGCGCCTGCTCGACCACACGGATGTCCTCGCCGAGTTCCCGGCCCTTGCCGCCTACAAGGCACGCGGCGAGGCCCGCCCCGCCTTTGTCCGCGCGCTTGCCGAACAGCTTGAAGCCTACGCCGCCCCCACAGGAGAGTGAGCCCCACAGGAGATACAGCCATGGCCTATGTCGACGGTTTCGTGATCCCCGTACCGGTTGCAAGCAAGGACCGGTTCATCGCCCACGCGCGTGAATTCGACGACTATTTCATCGAATATGGCGCCATCCGCGTCTGGGAATGCTGGGGCGACGACGTTCCCCACGGCAAGCAGACCGATTTCCATCGCGCCGTCGCCGCCAGGGAGGACGAGACGGTCTGCTTCAGCTGGATCGAATGGCCCGACAAGAAAACCCGCGACCGCCAGATGGGCCTGCTCGGCGAACTGATGAAAAACGACCCGCGCTTCGACCCGCAGACCAATCCGCCCCCGTTCGACGGCGCCCGGATGATCTTCGGCGGGTTCCAGCGCGTCGTCGCGGTGGGAGAATGACGATGGGCAACCCGGTCGGCAGCTTCATCTGGTACGAGCTTCTCACCAGCGACATCGACGGCGCCGCCGTCTTCTACAAGGCGGTGGTCGGCTGGACGATCTCGGCCGATGCCTATCCTGATGCCGAGGACATGAACTACCGCATGATCGGCCGCGACGACGGCGGCATGGCCGGCGGTGCGATGGAGATCACGCAGGACATGGCAATGGGCGGCGCCCGCCCTTGCTGGCTGCCCTATCTCGCGGTCGACGACGTCGATGCCGAAGTCCATGCGATCGTCGCTGCCGGCGGGCAAGAGCGGCTTCCCGCCTTCGACCTGCCGGTCGGCCGCATCGCCATGGTCGCCGATCCGCAAGGCGTGCCGATCTACCTGATGAAGCCGGTGTCTCCCGCCGGACAATCACTGTCCAGCGATGGCCAGGAACAGGACAATGCCGGCTCCGTCAGCGATGTCTTTTCCGCCACCGAGCCCCAGCACGTGCGCTGGAACGAACTCGCCAGCCCCGACCAGGCCGCCTCCATGGCCTTCTATGCCAGGCACTTCGGCTTCACGTTCAACGAGAAGATGTCGATGGGCGACATGGGCGACTACTGCTTCATCGGCCACCACGGACAGACGCTCGGCGCGATCATGCAGCGGCAGAGCGACCAGCAACCGGCAATGTGGCTGTTCTACTTCGGCGTCCCCTCCATAACCGCGGCAAAGGCGGCGATCGAGGCCCATGGCGGAACCGTGCTGATGGGGCCGCACGAAGTCCCCGGCGGCGAGTGGATCATTGTTGCCATGGACCCGCAAGGGGCAGGTTTCGGTGTTGTCGGACCCAAGGGCGCTTGATGCGGGCAGCCCGTCGATCATGGCTTGACGGCGGGCATTTGTTCCATAATTGTTCCATCGAGGACATGGACTGCGAGGAGCACCGGGAATGGCAGACTACACCTTCTACACCAATCCCATGTCGCGCGGCCAGATCGCCCGCTGGGCCCTCCACGAAGCCGGTGCGAACTACGATCAGGTGATTGTCGAGTGGAAGGAAAAGCCCGCAGGCTTCCTCGACATCAACCCGATGGGCAAAGTGCCCACGCTTGTCCATCATGCCGATAGCGGCGACCGGGTGGTGACCGAAGCCGCCGCAATCTGCCTCTACCTGGCCGAGATGAACCCTGAAGCCGGCCTCCTGCCCAGCGAAACCGAAATGGCCGACTATCTGCGCTGGACCTTCTTCGCCTCGGGGCCGGTCGAACAGGCGGTCATGTCGCGCCACTTCAACAGCGAACCCTCTCCCGAACAGGAAATGATGGCCGGCTGGGGCAGCTTCGAGCGCACGATGAACACGCTGGAAAAGCACCTCGAAGGGCGTGACTGGGTCTGCGGCGCACGTTTCACGATGGCGGACGTCTATGTCGGCAGCGCGGTGGACTGGGGGCTGACATTCGGCACGATGCCGCCGCGCCCTGCTTTTGTTGCCTATGCCGAACGGCTTCAGGCCCGCGACGCCTACAAGGCCGCGAAGGCGGTGGACAACACGCTGATTGCCGAGATGAAAAAATGACCGCGCCGGCACCTCGGGCCAAGAACCGGATCTGCCTGTGGTATGACGGCGCGGCGCAGGAAGCGGCAAACTTCTACGCCGGCGTGTTTCCCGATACTTTCGTCACCGCGGTGACCCGCTCACCCGCCGACTATCCCGACGGCAAGGCAGGTGATGTACTCACCGTCGAGTTCTCGGTGATGGGGATCGCGTGCCTCGGCCTCAACGGCGGCCCCGCCTTTCCGCATAGCGAGGCCTTCTCGTTTCAGGTGGAGACCGAAACACAGGAAGAGACCGACCGCTACTGGAACGCCATCGTCGGCAATGGCGGCGCGGAGAGCATGTGCGGCTGGTGCAAGGACAAGTGGGGCCTGTCGTGGCAGATCACACCCAGAGCCCTGTCGGACGCCCTCACAAATCCTGATCGCGCCGCCTCCAAGCGGGCGATGGAAGCGATGATGACGATGCGCAAGATCGACATAGCCGCCATCGAAGCCGCACTGGCAGGAACCTCCGCATGAATCCCGGCCCCAGCCTCGAACTCTTTGGCCATCCCTTCTCGTCCTACACCTGGAAGGTGCTGATCGCGCTCTACGCCTACGAGGTGCCATTCACGTTCCGCCTGGTCGGCCCCGACCATCCGGAAAACGTCGAAGTGGTCCAGACCGCGGGGCCGCAAGGCAAGTTCCCGGTGCTGCGCGATGGCGAGAACCTGCTCTTCGAAACGACGTCGATCCTCGAATACCTCGACCGCCATCATATCGGCGCAGGCACGCTGATCCCGGAAGACCCCGATGCCGCCACCGCAATCCGCATGCTCGACCGGGTCTTCGACAATTACGTGATGAACGTGATGCAGGTGGTCGTGGACGAACATATCCGCTCGCCCGATACGCCGGACATGGCCCGCTGCACCGAAGCGCGTGGCCGGCTCGAACGCAGCTACGCCTGGCTGGAAGGCTGGCTGCAGTTCTATCCGGCAATGGACCATGTCACGCTGATCGAATGCGCGGCGGCGCCTTCGCTGTTCTATGCCGACTGGGTCCACCCGATCCCCGAAGAACTGCCCCGCCTGCGGCAATGGCGTGCGCATCTGCTGGCCCTGCCCCCGGTTGCGCGCTGCGTGGACGATGCCCGCCCGTACCGCTCCTACTTCCCGCTCGGAGCGCCCGACCGCGACTGACACCACATTCGGAGAGATGCCTGTGAGCGCGACCAACCACGAACTGTCGATCACCCGCCATATCGACGCGCCTGTCGCCGAAGTCTGGGAGGTTCTCGCCAACCGGCAGGAGGAATGGTGGTGCCCCCGGCCCTGGCGCGTCGAAGTGGACGAGCAGGACAAGCGCCCCGGCGGCGTCTGCCACATGACGATGTACGGCCCCGAAGGCGAAGTCGCGCCGCAGAACGGTATCTATCTCGCCTACGACGAAGGTCGCCGTTTCGTCACGACCGACGCCGTGACCGGCGAGTTCCAGCCATCCGGCCCCTTCATGATCGGCATCTGGGAAGTCGAACCCGAAGGCAGCGGCACCCGCTACACCGCCCGCGCCCGCCACTGGAACGCCGAAACCATGCAGCAACACGCGGACATGGGCTTTGAACAGGGCTGGTCGGCCTGCGCCGATCAGCTTGCCGAAATCTGCGAAGGCAAAGTCTCTTGAGCGAGGGCGCCGAAGGCGGCTGCACCTGCGGTCAGGTCCGCTACCGGTTGCTGGACGACCCCATCGTTGTCCACTGCTGCCATTGCCGCTGGTGCCAGCGCGAAACCGGCAGTGCCTTCGCCCTCAACGCGGTGATCGAGGCGGACCGGGTGGAACTGGTCGGCAAGACCGCACCGGAACGCATCGAGACGCCGTCGCTCAGCGGCAAGGGGCAGGCGATCCTGCGCTGCCCCGCCTGCAAGGTCGCGCTCTGGAGCCACTACGGCGGCGCGGGCGACAGGGCTGCTTACGTACGCGTCGGCACGCTGGATAATCCCGACACATTCCCGCCCGACGTGCATATCTTCACGGGGAGCAGGCAACCATGGGTCGTGCTCCCCGAACGGGCCGAACAGTACGAAGTGTTCTATTCCGGCAAGGACGTGGTGCGGATCTACGGCGACAATGCGGCGGCCCGCTGGAAAGTCCTGCGCAGCGGCTGATCAGGTGAAGGCGCTGGCCTTGTTGAGCAGCTGATAGGCCTCGACCACCGATTGCAGCCTGCTTGCATGGCCATGATCACCGCCGTTGTGGTCCGGGTGATACTGGCGCAGCAGCCGCGTGTAGCGCAGGCGCAAAGTCTTGCGATCAATGCTGCCGTCCAGCCCCAGCACCCCCAGCGCACGGCGCTCGTCCGGCGTGAAGCGGGCGTTTTGCGGGTGCATATCCGCCTTCATGTCGGCCTGACGCTGACGCATATGCGCCCTTGCCCGCCCGCTGATCGCATCCAGCGGATCGGCGAAATCGGCCCATTTCGGCGCCCCGTCCACCCCCGCATCGGGCCGGAACGCGCGCGTCTGCGTCTCCCAGCCATGCAGCGGCGACTGCGCCCGGAAGATCTCTTCCGCGCTCATGCCGTCGAAATAGTCGTATCCCGAATTGAACTCGCGCACATGGTCGAGGCAGAACCAGCGATAATCGCCCGGCCCGTCGAAACTGGGCGTGCGCCCGCCCGGCGCGCGGAACTCGCCCGCCTCGTCGCACCCCGGCCAACTGCACACGCGCCCGCCGGATTCGACCCTTCCATGAAATCTAGAATGTCTCACCGGCTTCCAGATGGGGGATCGAGCGCCTAAATGGAAGCCATGAACGGACCACTCGAACAGGAAATGCGGCAACTGCTGGTCGCCGCCTTCGCCCCCACGCAGCTTGACGTGATCAACGATTCCGCCACGCACCGCGGCCATTCCGGTGATGACGGCAGCGGCGAATCGCACTTCACGATTGCGATCGAAAGCCCTGCCTTTACCGGCGTCTCGCGCCTCCAGCGCCAGCGCCTCGTCAACGCCGCGCTCGGCGACATTCCCGGCAACCGCGTCCACGCCGTCGCCATCAAGGCCCGCGCGCCGGGAGAGTAAGCACTTGGATTTGGCGGTACCAGCCCGCTCCCGCTCGGTCCCCTATCAGGTGACCAGATTGGGGAGCGGGCTGGCACCGGCCACAAGAGTGTCCAACGGGCATTTTTCAAACCGGCACGCTCCGGTTTTATCGCCGGTTGCCCTTTTCGCGCTCCCAGCCTACATGCGCGCACCATGCCGACACCCTTGATCTTTGCCGTGCCTAAGGGCCGAATCCTCGACGAAGCGCTGCCGCTGATGGCGCACGCCGGCGTGGTGCCCGAGGCGGAGTTCCACGACAAGAAGTCGCGCGCGCTCTCTTTTGCGTGCGAGAACAGCGACATGCGCCTGATCCGCGTGCGCGCGTTCGACGTCGCGACCTTCGTGGCCCATGGCGCGGCGCAAGTCGGCATCGTCGGTTCCGACGTGGTGGAAGAGTTCGCCTACCCCGATCTCTACGCCCCGGTTGATCTCGATATCGGCCACTGCCGCCTCTCGGTTGCCGAGCGCGAAGGCGAACAGGGCGGCGCCCTGCCCTCGCACTTGCGGGTGGCCAGCAAGTATCCGAACCTGACGCGCAAGCACTACGAGAAGCTCGGCGTGCAGGCCGAAGTGGTGAAGCTGAACGGCGCGATGGAACTGGCGCCTTCGCTCGGCCTGTCGAGCCGCATCGTCGATCTCGTCTCCACGGGCCGCACCCTCAAGGAGAACGGCCTCGTCGAGACGAGCCGCATCCTCGACATTTCCGCGCGCCTGATCGTCAACCGCGCCGCCCTCAAGACCGACGAGCGTGTCGCCGCACTGGTCGATGCCTTCCGCGCACTCGTCGCCGAACGCAAGGTCGCCGCCTGATGCAGCGTCTCTACAGCCAGGACGCGGGCTTCGCCGAAGCCTTCCGGCGCGTCGTTGCCGACCGCCGCGAGAGCGCCACCGATGTCGCCCGTGACGTCGCCGACATCCTCGCCGCCGTGCGGGAGCGCGGTGACGCGGCGCTGGCCGATTACACCGCGCGGTTCGACGGCCATGACCTCGACCAGACCGGCTGGCGCATCGACGCCGAAACCTGCCGCGCCGCGTTCGAAGCTCTCAAGCCCGAACTGCGCGAGGCGCTCGAACTCGCGGCGGAGCGCATCCGCGCCTATCACGCCGCCCAGCTTCCCGAGAACCGCGACTATACCGATGCCGCCGGTGTGCGCCTCGGTGCCGTGTGGCGCGCGGTCGACGCCGCCGGGCTCTATGTGCCGGGCGGCCGCGCGGCCTATCCTTCCTCGATGCTGATGAACGCCATCCCCGCCAAAGTCGCGGGCGTCGAGCGTCTCGTCGTCGTCACGCCGACCCCCAAGGGCGAAGTCAATGCGCTTGTCCTTGCTGCCGCGCATCTTGCCGGTGTCGACGAAGTCTGGCGCGTGGGCGGTGCCCATGCCGTGGGCGCGCTGGCCTATGGCACCGAGCGGATCGCGCCCGTCGACGTCATCACCGGTCCCGGCAATGCCTGGGTGGCCGAAGCCAAGCGCCAGCTCTACGGCGTTGTCGGCATCGACATGGTGGCCGGGCCCAGCGAGATCCTCGTCATCGCGGATGCGAAGAACGAACCACGCCGCATCGCCGCCGACCTGCTGAGCCAGGCGGAGCACGATCCGACCTCGCAGTCGATCCTCATCACTGACGATGCCGGCTATGCCGACGCCGTTGCCGAGGCGGTGGAGGTCGAACTCTCCGCCCTCGCCACCGAGGCGACCGCGCGCCAGTCGTGGAACGACTACGGCGTCATCGTCGTCGTCGAGAGCTTCGACGAGGCTCCGGCGCTGGCCGATGCCCTCGCCGCCGAACATGTCGAGATCGCCACCGACGATCCCGAAAGCCTGTTCCGCCGGATCCGCCACGCCGGATCGGTGTTCCTGGGCCGCATGACCCCCGAAGCGGTGGGCGATTACGTCGCCGGTCCCAACCACGTGCTGCCCACCGGGCGCCGCGCGCGGTTTGCCTCGGGCCTTTCGGTCCTTGATTTCATGAAGCGCACCAGCTTCATCCAGCTCGATTCTGCGGCGCTTGAGGCCATTGGCCCCGCCGCCGTTGCCCTTGCCGATGCCGAAGGGCTTCCCGCGCACGCGCGCTCCATTTCCGTGAGACTTTCCCAATGAGCAATCCCCAGCCCAATTCCAAGCAGGCCCGCTCGGCCGCCCGCCTTGCCGCCGTCCAGGCCCTCTACCAGTTTGAGATGGAAGGCACCGCGCAGGCCATCCTGCTCGACGAATTCCACCGCCACCGGCTTGGCGCGGAAATCGACGAGGAGCAGTACGCCAAGGCCGAAGTCGCCTTCTTCGACGACGTGGTGAAGGGCGTGATCGCCCGCCGCGACGAGATCGACGAACTGCTCTCCGGCAAGCTGGCCGAAGGCTGGTCGCTCGCCCGTCTCGACAAGACCATGCTGCAGATCCTGCGCGCCGGCGTTTACGAACTGCTGGCCCGCCCCGACGTGCCGACCGGCGCGGCGATCGGCGAATATCTCGACGTCGCCCACGCCTTCTTCGACGCGCGCGAGGCGAAGTTCGTCAACGGCGTGCTTGATGCCGTCGCCAAGGCCGTTCGCTGAGCTTTTTGCGCAGCATCAGCGCCCACACCCGATCTCGACAATGGGCCCTGCCGGGCCCATTGTCATTTCCATGACCCGCGAATTCGCCTTCATCGAAGCCCTGCGCGCCATTGCCGTCAGCCCGGCCGCGCGCGGCCTTGCGGACGATGCCGCCGTACTCGAAATCGGCGGCGAAAAGCTGGTCCTGACGATGGACACGCTGGTCGAGGGCATCCACTTCCTGCCCGACGATCCGCCGGAAAGCATCGCCTGGAAGCTGGTGGCGGTGAATGCCTCGGACCTTGCCGCCAAGGGCGCCGAGCCATTGGGCTGCCTCAAGTCCCACGCGCTGGGCGAAGACGCGTGGGACCGCGCCTTCCTTGGCGGCATGGATCAGGCCTGCCGCCATTTCCGCCTGCCGCTGCTGGGCGGCGACACCGTGCGCATGCCGCGCGGTTCGGCGCGCAGCTTCTCGCTCACCGCCATCGGCCGGGGCATCGAGGACGTGCCGGTGCCCACCCGCAGCGGCGCGCAGGCGGGCGATGTGGTGTGGTGCAGCGGCACGCTGGGCGATTCCGGCCTCGGCCTGGCGCTGCTGTCGGACCGGGTGAAGGACGTCAGCCCCGACCATGACTGGCTGATCGACCGCTATCGCCGCCCGATGCCCGAACCGGCGCTGGGCGCCGCGCTCGCCCCGCTCACCAGCGCGATGATGGACGTATCGGACGGCCTGCTGATCGACGCGCGGCGCATGGCCGATGCCAGCGGCGTCGCCATCCATTTCGATGCCTCCGAAGTCCCGCTTTCAGGCGCCTATCGCGCTGTCGCCGGGGACAATGTCGAACAGCGCATAGCCGCGATGACGGCGGGAGACGACTACGTCCTGCTGTTCACCGCCCCGCCGGTAAACAGCGCCTATTTGCGCGCCGCAGCCAAGGGACTGGATACGCAAATCCACGCCATCGGTACGGTTTCCGAAGGCAGCGGCATCGTTCTGGAATGGAAGGGTTCGCCGATCTCGCTGCCGGATCGGTTGGGTTATCAGCATTAGGCCCGGCATACTTGCGCGGCGGCGATTGCGATGACCGCTCTCAACGGTTGCCGTCTTCAAGCTGCCGTTCCAGGTACGCCCCGTTGCGGACATCAGCGGATCAGTTCAGCTTCGATTTCTTCGGCTATGCCGGTATTGAGCCGCGCGACCTGCTCCATGATGCCGTCCAGTCGAGCTTCGGTCAGGGGTTCTGCAGGATCAGAGAGTCCAACTATATGCCCAGCGAGATAGTGTATGCAGTTGTTGATCGCCCAATTTACCTGCACGCTAACATCGTCGCGGGCCATGATAGTGAACCCATGGATCGCACGCGCTAAGTAACGAATTAACCTTGGTCGTGCCGCAAATTGCAGATCTTCTCGTAAAGGCATCATCAGTCCCCTTTTATACTCGGATGCTTGCGCTTGGAATGCTGGAGAGGCAATGGCCGCTCCCCACCCAAATCAGACATCCCAACTCCGCTCAGGCTGAGCCTGTCGAAGCCCTCTGGGTCGGCACCACGGCTCCCCATCCTTCGACAGGCTCAGGATGAGCGGTATGGGCGGGACGAAGGTCCGCATTCCCGACCGCGCACTGTCGTTGGGGCCGATACCGCATTCCCGCCAAGTTCCTCCCGACAAAATCGACTTCGGATGAAGGCGCTTGCCAGTAATCCTCCTTGTCTATAGCCCTTTACGTCCAGAACGGGAAAAACCGTCGAAAATAGCGAATGTTCGCGTGGGAAAAGGGGGCGTTTTGTGAATCCAGTCACGATCGCAATTATCCTGGGGCTTCTGGCCATTCTCTATGGCTTCATTACCAGCAGACAAGTTCTCGGCGCTCCGGCCGGGTCCGACAAGATGCAGGAGATCGCCGCCGCCATTCAGGAAGGCGCGCAGGCCTACCTCAAGCGGCAATATTCGACCATCGCCGTCGTCGGCATCGTCGTTGCCATCATCATTTCGCTGACGCTGGGGCATATCTCGGCCATCGGCTTTGTCATCGGCGCGATCCTTTCAGGCGTGGCCGGGTTCATCGGCATGAACATCTCGGTCCGCTCCAACGTGCGCACCGCCGCCGCCGCGCAGACCGGCTTGCAAGCGGGCCTGACGCTGGCCTTCCGCGCGGGCGCCATCACCGGGATGCTCGTCGCAGGCCTCGCGCTGCTCGCGATCGCGGTGTTCTACTGGTATCTGACCGGCCCCGGCGGCCACACCGTCGGCGGTGAGGATCGCACCGTCGTGCAGGCGCTGACCGCCCTCGCCTTCGGCGCCTCGCTCATCTCGATCTTCGCGCGTCTTGGCGGCGGCATCTTCACCAAGGCCGCCGATGTGGGCGCCGACCTCGTCGGCAAGGTGGAAGCGGGCATCCCCGAGGACGACCCGCGCAACCCCGCCGTGATCGCCGACAACGTGGGCGACAATGTGGGCGACTGCGCCGGCATGGCCGCCGACCTGTTCGAGACCTATGTCGTCACCGTCGGCGCGACGATGGTGCTGACCGCGCTGCTGATGAAGGGCATCGCCAATTTCGAAGGCCTAATGGCGCTGCCGCTGCTGATCGGCGGCGTCTGCATCGTCACCTCGATCATCGGCACCTACTTCGTGCGCCTCGGCGGATCGCAGAACATCATGGGGGCCATGTACAAGGGTTTCCTGGTCACCGCGGTCCTGTCGATCCCGGCGATCTGGTGGGCGATCAATTACGCGCTGGCCGATATCGGCGCCGAGATCGGCACCACCGGGTTCTCCGGCAAGTCGCTGTTCCACTGCGCACTGGTCGGCCTGGTCATCACCGGGCTGATCATCTGGATCACCGAATACTACACCGGCACCGGCTACCGGCCGGTCCGCTCGATCGCCAAGGCATCGGAGACCGGACACGGCACCAACGTCATCCAGGGCCTCGCCATCAGCCTTGAGGCGACTGCGCTGCCCACCGTGGTGATCGTGGCGGGCATCATCATCGCCTATCAACTCGCGGGCCTGCTCGGCATTGCCTATGCGGCGACGGCCATGCTGGCGCTGGCAGGCATGGTGGTGGCGCTGGACGCTTATGGTCCCGTTACCGACAATGCCGGCGGCATCGCCGAAATGGCCGGACTCGACGACAGCGTGCGCGAGAAGACCGACGCGCTGGACGCCGTGGGCAACACCACCAAGGCGGTGACCAAGGGCTATGCCATCGGCTCGGCGGGGCTTGCCGCGCTGGTGCTGTTCGCGGCCTACACCACGGACCTGCGTGAGTTCTTCCCCGATCTCGACGTCGATTTCAGCCTGGAGAATCCCTACGTCATCGTCGGGCTGCTGCTCGGCGCGCTGCTGCCCTACCTGTTCGGGGCCATGGGCATGACGGCGGTGGGCCGCGCGGCGGGCGACGTGGTCAAGGACGTGCGCGAGCAGTTCAAGGCCAATCCCGGTATCATGACCTACGAAACCAAGCCGGACTATGCCCGCACCGTGGACCTCGTGACCAAGGCCGCGATCAAGGAGATGATCGTGCCCTCGCTGCTGCCGGTGCTGACGCCGATCGCGGTCTATTTCGCGATCTCGTTCGTGGCGGGGGTGGAGAACGGCTTTGCCGCCCTCGGCGCACTGCTGCTGGGGGTGATTGTCGGCGGGTTGTTCGTGGCGCTCTCGATGACCTCGGGCGGCGGTGCCTGGGACAATGCCAAGAAGTTCATCGAAGACGGCCATCACGGCGGCAAGGGTTCGGAGGCCCACAAGGCCGCGGTCACCGGCGATACCGTGGGCGATCCGTACAAGGACACTGCCGGTCCTGCGGTGAACCCGATGATCAAGATCACCAATATCGTCGCCCTGCTGTTGCTCGCAGCACTGGCGGCGGGTTGATCTCCCGGTTGCAGCAATCCCCCGGCGGAGCGATCCGCCGTGGGATTTGCCTTTTCCGGCACCGCGTTAGGCTTTCCTTGAAACCGAGGCGCTAGAAAGCCCTCCATGCTCACGACCAGCCCCCCGGTCCACGAGGACGCGCCCGGCCACTGCGGCACCATCGCCGCCGTGCCATTGCGGGAGCTGGCGAGCGACGTGCGTGCATGGGATGCCCTGGCCCGGCGCGCCAGCGAGGCCAATCCGTTCTACGAAAGCTGGTACCTGCTGCCCTCGCTGCGCCACCTCGCCAGCGGGGAATGCGTAGAGATGCTCCGTTTCGAACGCGATGGCCGCCTCGCGGGCCTGCTGCCCATCGTGCGCAGCCGCCACTATTACCGCTGGCCGGTGCCGAACATGGCAGGCTGGCTGCACGCCAACGCCTTCCTGGGCACCCCATTGATCGAACGCGGCGCAGAGCAGGCCTTCTGGCGCGCGCTGCTCGCATGGGCCGACAGCTCGGCGCGCAGCGCTATGTTCCTGCACTTGCGGGCGATCCCGCTGGGCGGGCCGGTCCATCGCGGCCTCGAGGACGCACTCGGCAACCGTACCGCCGCCATCGTCCACCGCGAGGAACGCGCCCTCCTGCGCTCCGACCTTTCGCCCGGTGCCTACCTGGAAGCCTCGCTTTCCGGGAAGAAGCGCAAGGAAATCCGCCGCCAGTGGAACCGCCTCGGCGAATGCGGCGAGGTCACGGTCGAACGGCTCGGCGGCAGCGACGGGCTTCAGGGCTGGATCGACGAATTTCTGGCGCTCGAAGCGGCAGGCTGGAAAGGCAATGCCGGGTCCGCGCTCGCCAGCCTGGAGACGACGCGGACGCTGTTTCGCGAGGCGCTGTCCGGCGCCGCCGCCGGTGCCCGGCTGGAACGGCTCGCCCTGCGGCTCGACGGCAAGCCGATCGCCATGCTGGCCACATTCCTCACCCCGCCCGGCGCCTTCTCGTTCAAGACCGCGTTTGACGAGAGCTTCGCCCGCTTTTCACCCGGCGTCCTGCTTCAGCGCGAATACCTTGACGTGCTTGCCCGCGCCGACATCGCCTGGACCGACAGCTGCGCGGCGCAGGATCACCCGATGATCGACCACCTCTGGCGCGAGCGCCGCGTGCTTGGCCGCCTCTCCATCGCCATCGGCGGGCCGGTGCGCCGTGCGCTGTTCCAGCGCTTCATGTCCGCCGAACTCGCCCGCAATCCCGCTGGAACCACTGGATGAACGCCCCCGCCCTTCCCGTCTTCGGCGCTCCGGCGCGCGCGCTGTTTGCCGCAAACTACCCCGAAGCGCCGCACAAGCTGCCGCATAGGCTGACCAGCCACCCCTTGCTGGACCTCGAAGCGCTCGCCGTACTGGCGGAAACCGTGCCCGCCAGTTCGGTCGAGTACAACTTCGGCAACCAGCCCCTCGGCATCGACGGCAAGCCCGCGCCCACCGGCATCCCCATCGGCCGCACCATCCGCGAGATCGAGACGACCAACTCCTGGGCCGTCATCAAGAATATCGAGCAGCACCCCGACTACGCCCGCCTGCTCGAAGACCTGCTCGCCGAACTGCGCCCGATGATCGAGGAAAAGACCGGCGCCATGATGAAGCTGCAAGGCTTCATCTTCGTCACCTCGGCAGGCGGCGTCACGCCCTATCACTTCGACCCCGAGCACAACATCCTGCTGCAAGTGCGCGGCCACAAGGTCATGACCCAGTTCCCCGCCGGAGACCACCGCTTCGCGCCGGACGAAGTGCACGAAACCTACCATACCGGGGGCGGCCGCGAGCTGAAATGGCGGGACGAACTGCTGGAAGGCGGCCGCGAATTCGCGCTGGGTTCGGGCGAGGCCGTGTTCGTGCCGGTGATGGCGCCGCATTTTGTGCGGAACGGCACCGAACCTTCGGTTTCGCTCTCGATCACGTGGCGTTCGGAATGGAGCTTTGCCGAAGCGGACGCCCGGGCGTTCAACGGGGTGCTGCGGAAGTTGGGCCTCAAACCCAAGGCGCCGGGGCGCTGGCCGGCGCGCAATCGCGCCAAGGCACTGGCCTGGCGGGTGCTGCGCAAGTTCAAGAAATAAGAGAAAGTCCTGGGGCGCTTCGACAAGCTCGGGAGATCCCCCAGACCCGCAGAATGTCTATGTTGCGCCCTGCCTATCCGTCTTGCGCTCACTGAGAGCCGGGAGACAAATAGCCTGCGGCTGCAAGGAGCGCACAACCGATAGGCGAGGCGCAACGAAGACGGTAATGGGGGTGCAGGGTGGCTATGCTCCCCTGCTTTTACCCTTCCCCCTACTCACTTGACCCACTTAGCCACCTGCTCGCGCTGACGCGGACGGTTGGCGAGACGTTCCTTGAGCGCGGTCAGCGCCTGCACCACCGGCTTGGCCTCGTCGGCCGGAAGCGTGGCGGCATAGGCTTCGATCTTGCCGACCATCGCCGCATCGGTGCTCGAGGCGACGATGCGGGCAAAGAAGCGCGCGCGCCCCGAGTGTTCGATCAGCGCGTCGACCTTGGCCTGATTGGCGCGCACGAAGTCGAAGGCCATTTCCGGGTGCGCGCGGGCGACCGAGGTGATGATCTGCGAAGCGCTGGTGGCATCCGGCGTGCCGGAGATCGCGAAGGCCAGCGATTCCCCGGCCAGCGCGTCGTCCTTGGCGAGGCCGAGGTTCGAGTAGTACATCTGGCGCTCGACAAAGCTGGTGGCGCCGGCGGCCTGCTTGCGCAGCAGTTCCCAGTCTGCGCGGTTGGCGTTGGCGGCGGCGACCGAGAGCCAGGTGCCCTTGAGCGGGCCGTCGAGCGACTGCGGGTTCGTCGTCAGGCCCTGAAGGCGGCGGCGCGCTTCGGCCACGACCTTGGCATCACCCACCGCGCCCAGCGTCTCGATCAGTTGCGCGCGCAGTTCGGTGTCGACCAGCGGCTCGCCGGCAGTGCCGTCGAAGCCCAGCTTGCCGAGACGCGGCGACCAGATCTTCGAGATGCGTGCGCCCAGCGCCGTGCGGGCCGGTTTCGCGGCATCGCCGTCGAGCAGGCCGTAGACCGCCTGCCAGCGCGCCGCGACGTTACCCGACAGCACGGCGTCGGCATTAGGCGAGAAGGCCGAGAGGAAGTCGAGGCCGACCGCCATGTCCTGATACCCCGCCAGCGCCAGCGAGAGGTTGTCGCGGGCAAGGCCGTACTGGTCGATCGGGGCCAGCTTGCCGAACGCGGCGACCAGCGCCTTGATCGCCGGGGCCGGATAGAGCGTGCGGTAGTAGCCGAGCTGCCCTGCATTGACGAGGACCGGGCCGCAACCGGCCAGGGTCATGCTTTCGCTGCGCTGCGCCATCAGGTGACGGGCGGGCGCGGCATCGCCGACACGCACCAGCAGCGGCATCGGCCAGACGGGCGCGGTCGTGCCGCGTGCGGCGGGGTCGAGCGAGAAGGCATCCTGCGTCAGGTCGAGGCGGGTCTGGCCGTTCTGGCACGACACCGCGTTGACGCGCAGCAGCGGCACGCCCGGCGTGTGGGTGAAGGCCTCGGCGATGCGGTCCACGTCCTTGCCGCCGGCAGCTTCCATCGCCGCCCAGAGATCGCGGCTGGAGGTGTTCGAGTAGGCGTGGCGCTTCATGTAGAGGCGCATGCCGTCACGCCAGGTGTCGGGCCCGACGTAGTCCTCCAGCATCGAGATGACCGCCTGCCCCTTCTGGTAGGTGATCGAATCGAAGGCCTGCTCCATTTCCGAAACGGTGCGGACCTTCTGCACCACCGGGTGGGTGGTGGGCAGCGCATCGAGCGCCATCGCGCCTTCGCGGCCGTCGACGGCGCCCAGCTTCCAGTTCCAGTCCGGATTGAAGTGATCGGTCGCCTTGGCGGCAAACCAGCTGGCAAAACCCTCGTTCAGCCAGATGTCGTCCCACCAGGCCATCGTCACCAGATCGCCGAACCACTGGTGCGCGGTCTCGTGCGCCTGCACGCTGTAGATGCTCTGCTTGCCGGAGGGGCTGGTGGTCTTGGGATCGAGCAGCAGGATACGCTCGAAGGTCATGATCGCGCCCCAGTTCTCCATCGCACCGAAGAACTGCGAGGTGCCGGGGGCGGCGATGTTGTCCAGCTTGGGCAGCGGGAACTTGACGCCGAAGTAGTCATCGAACCACGGCAGGATCTGGGCCAGGCCCTCGCGCGCATAATCGGCCTGCGCGCCGCTGCCCGCAGGCGCGACGATGCCGACGTCGACGCCGTCCGCCGCCTTTTGCGACGAGCGTTCGAAATCGCCCATGCCGAAGAACAGCAGGTAGGAACTCATCTTCGGCGTCGTCGCGAACGTCACGCGCTTGAGGCCGCCGGCGAGCATTTCCTGCCCCTTCACCGGCATGTTGCCGAGCGCCATGCGGTCGGCCGGAACGATGGCCGAAACGTCGAAGGTCGCCTTGTAGCTGGGCTCGTCGAAGCTCGGCACGAAGCGGCGGGCGTCGGGGGCCTCGAACTGGGTGAACAGGCCGCGCACTTCCTTGCCGGTGCGCTTGTCGGGATAGTCGAGCGCGAAGAGGCCCGAGGGCTGCGTGCCGATCTTGCCCGCATAGGCCACGTCGAGGCGGTACTGCCCCGGCGCGATGGCCTTGGGGGCGGCAAAGCGCAGGGTCTGCGCGGCCTCGTCGGCCGTGGTGGTCAGGGCGACCGGCTTGCCGTCGGCGCCGACGAGCGCAGCGCTCGAGACCGCAAGGCCGTTGCCGTGCAGCGTCAGCGCGTCGGTGGCGGAAAAGACAGTGACGTCGATCGAGACCTTGCCGGTGAAGGTCAGCGCCTGCGCGTCGGGCGTCACTTCGATGCGGTAATGCGTCGGACGGGCGTTGCGCGGCAGGTCGCTCGGCACGGTTTCGGGCAGCGGGGCGAGGGTTGCGGCAACTGGAGCAGCCGGCGCGCTGGCGGCGAATGCATGGGCGGAAACGGCAAAGGCAATCACGGCACCGGCCGTGGCAAGGTTACGCAGGGTAGAACGCATGAAAGAGAGGCTCCGAGAAATCGGGTACTGTTTGCGCAGGCAGGACGCCGCGCCAGCCGTGCGCGCGTGTTAGCCCGAAGCCTGGCTGCGAACCACCCTGATGCCATGTCGTTTGTCGATGGGAATCATACCTTGGTATTGAAGGCGGCGCGCGACATCCCCTCGCTTTTGTGCGATTTTTCACACTTCCGAAGTGCGACTCGGAGGCTTCCATGACCCAGTTCCATCGCGATGCCGCCAAACGGCCTGCCACGACCCGCCCGCCATCCACCCGCGTTTTCACCCGCACATGGGGCATCGTCCTTGCCCTGACGGCCTCCGCCATGACCACCCCCGGCGCCGCGAGAGACGGCTCCGGCCTCTATGATCTGGTCGGCATGCGGGCGAGTTCGGCGGAACGCGAACTGCGCGATCGCGGTTATCGTTTCCAGACCGGTTACGCCGGGGACAAGAACCGCCACGCCTTCTGGTGGAACAGCAAGCACGACCGCTGCGTGGACGTGAAGACCCGCGACGGACGCATTCGCGCCATCGACGATGCCTCGGCCAAGGATTGCGGCAAGAAGTCCGGTTCGGGCACGGGAACCGCGGTGGCCGTCGTCGCCGGTGCCGCGCTGATCGCCGCCCTCGCAGCGTCCGCTTCGCACAAGTCGGACGCCAAGAAGAGCAGCGACGGCCCCTCAGGCAACGGAAACGGCGCCGTCACCGTGTCTGACCTCAACGGCTGGCGCGCCTCCACGGCCGACAGCGAACTGCGCAATCGCGGCTTCGCCAATGTCGACGCCTTCCAGAGCGGCAATACCTCCTACACGATCTGGTATCGCCGGGAATCCGCCCAGTGCGTGCAGATGACCACCGCGGACGGCAAGGCCAGCGACGTGCGCGACATCGGCACGCACGAGAAGTGCAAGTGATGCCTCACCCGCCCGGGTGATAGAAATCGTAGATCGTCTGCGCCACTGCCGCGCTGACGCCGGGGGCACGCTGGAGGTCTTCCAGGCTGGCCGCCCTCACCTTGCCCGCCGTGCCGAAGTGCAGCAGCAGGGCACGCTTGCGCGCCGGGCCGATGCCGGGGATCTCGTCCAGCGGGCTGGCGGTGATCGCGCGGCTGCGCTTGGCGCGGTGCGCACCGATCACGAAGCGGTGAACCTCGTCGCGCAGGCGCTGGAGATGGAACAGCAGCGGTGAGTTCACCGGCAGCATCTTCTCGCGCCCGTCGGGGAAGTGGAACACCTCGCGCCCTTCGCGCCCGTGGTTGGGGCCCTTGGCGATGGCGATGAGGTTGACGTCCTCGATGCCGAGTTCCTCCAGCGCGTCCTTCACCGCGCTCATCTGCCCCTTGCCGCCGTCGATCAGCACGAGGTCGGGCCATGTCCCGCTTTCGCGCTCGGGGTCTTCTTCCTGAACACGGCCGAAGCGGCGGGTCATGACTTCGCGCATCATCGCAAAGTCGTCGTTCGACTGCGCCTCGCGGATGTTGAACTTGCGGTACTGGCTGGTGAGGAAACCCTCCGGCCCCGCCACCACCATCGCGCCGACCGCCTTGCTGCCCTGAATGTGCGAGTTGTCGTAGACTTCCACGCGCTGCGGCAGGTCCGGCAGTTCCAGGAATTCGGCCATCTCGCGCCAGATCTTCGCCTGCGATCCGCGTTCGGCCATGCGCCGGTCGAGCGCCTCGACCGCATTGCGCAGGGCCTGGTCCATCAGCCGGCGGCGGTTGCCGCGCTGGGGGACCGAGATCTCGACCTTGCCGCCCGCCAGTTCCCGGAACGCCTCGGCCATGAGTTCGGCCTCGGGCAGTTCACGGTCGACCAGGATCGTGCGCGCGGGCGGCACTTCCTCGTAGAACTGGGCGAGAAAGCTCTGGAACACCTCTTCTTCCGACAGTCCCTCGGTGTGGCTCGGGAAAAACGCGCGGTGCCCCCAGTTCTGGCCGCCGCGAATGAAAAAGGCCTGCACGCCGATCTGGCCGTTCCTGGCCGCCATCGCGAAGATGTCGGCGCTGTCCATGCCCTCGGCATTGATCGCCTGACTGCCCTGGATGAACGTCGCCGCGCGCAGACGGTCGCGCAGCATGGCGGCGCGCTCGAAGTCCAGCGCTTCGGCGGCTTCGGCCATCTGGCTCTCGATCTTCTTCTGCACCGCGCTGGACTTGCCGCCGAGGAAGTCCTTGGCCTCCTTCACGAGTTCGCCGTAACCCGCCTCGTCGATCCGGCCGACGCAAGGGGCCGAACAGCGCTTGATCTGGTAGAGCAGGCAGGGCCGGTCGCGCCGCGCGAAGAAGCTGTCGGTGCAGGAGCGCAGCAGGAACAGCTTCTGCAGCGCGTTGATCGTGGTGTTGACCGATCCGGCACTGGCGAAGGGGCCGTAATAATTGCCCTTCATCTTGCGCGCGCCGCGATGCTTCATGATGCGCGGGAAGTCATGCTCGGCGCGCAGCAGGATAAAGGGGAACGACTTGTCGTCGCGCAGCAGCACGTTGTAGGCGGGGCGGAAGCGCTTGATCAGCTGCGCTTCCAGCAGCAGCGCCTCGGCCTCGGAATTGGTGGTGACGATGGTCATGCTGCGCGTCTGGCTGACCATGCGCTGCAGGCGGATCGGCAAGCGTTCCCACTGCGTGTAATTGGTCACGCGGTTGCGCAGCACCCGCGCCTTGCCGACGTAGAGCACGTCGCCGCGCGCGTCCTGCATGCGGTAGACGCCGGGCTTGGCGGGCAGCGTGCGCACGACCTCGCGGATCGCTTCCACGCCTTTCATCAGGTCGGGCTGGTCCGAGCCGCGCAGGGCCGAGGTCGCCTGCTCCTCGTTGAAGCGTGCGGTGCCCTTGGGGTGTTCAGGAGTTCCGGCAGGTGTTCGCGCCATGCCCGCCAGATAGGGTATCCGTGCCGGATCGGGTAGCCCCGGCACGGATCAATCCAGAGTCCGTTTGAAAAATGCCCGTGGGGCATTTTTGATGCGGTACCGGCCCGCTCCCCCACCCGACCTCCCACAACAGTGTATCCTGGATGGGAGGTCGGGTGGGGGAGCGGGCCGGTGCCGCAAAATCCGCCCATGGCGGATTTTCAGACAAGTACTCAGAACATCTTGCGCACGTCGATGCCGATCACACGACCTTGCGGGCTGCGATAGGCGCGCTGGTAGGCGATCGGCGTCAGGCCATTGTCGTCGGTGACCTTCTGGCGCGAATCGAGCAGGTTGTCGGCCACGAACGACACGCGCATGCCCTTGAGGAACGGCACTTTCTTCACCAGCTCTTCCTTGCGGCCGAGGTCGGCGAAGATGCGCAGGTTGGCCACGAACGTGCTGCCGAAGCGCAAGTCGGTGCTGCCCGGCGCGCCGGTGCCGTCCACCGTGCTGGGCGCATCCCACTCGGCCTTCAGGCGGAAACCGTAGCCGTTGGAGAACAGGCCGCCCTCGGCCTCGATGGCATGGCGCGGCACGCCGCCCGCCGTCAGCGCCTCGCCGTTCAGCTGGTCGAGTTCGGGCACACCCTCGGCGATCCGCACCCGGTCGGTAAAGCGCCAGGTGTGGTAGATCGACAGGTTCCAGCGCGTACCCTGCGGCCCGCGACCACCGCCCATCATCGGCGGCGGCCCGCCGGAGCCGCCCGGACCACCAGGGCCACGAGCTCCGGCACCGGCACCGCCCGGTCCCCCCGAAGAAGGCCCGCCCGGCGGCGGCCCGCCAAATCCGCCCGGACCGCCCTGCCCTTGCGCGCCGATGCTGCCCGAGAGATTGAGCCCCCAGCGGATGCGCGAACTGGTTTCCTGATCGAACGTCACCGCACGGCGGTCCAGCGCGATCAGGTTGCCGTCGGCATCACGCGTCACCCGGCCCGCGAAGGCGGATTCCACCGCCGGGGTCAGCATCGGGAAGGCCTCGGAGACGTCGTTCGATCGGTTGTGGAAGTACTCCACCATCAGGTTGGAGCGCTGCAGGAACGGCAGCTGCCAGGTCGCGCCCAGCTTGATGTCGCGCTGCTTTTCCTTGACCAGATCGGGATTGCCGCCGCTCGTCACCGTCACCAGCGCCGTCCGGTTCTGGGTGAAGTCGTAGACCGAGACGTTGTAGGTCTGCACGATCGGCGCGCCGAGCTGGGTGAGCGTGGGCGCCGCCTCCTCGACGATATAGCTCGCCTGGAAGCTCAGCCTGTCGGTCGGCGACCAGGTGACACCTGCGCTCCAGTTGTAAAGCGTGCCGAAGTCCGAGAGGTGATCGAGCCCGCCGCTGAGGTTCAGCGTGATGTCGCCCACCGCCCCCAGCGTATCGCGGCTGCGGCTGGTCAGCGGCAGCGCGAGATTGACGAGGCCCGAGAGGTCCCCGCGCGTCAGGCCGATCCGGCCCACATCGGAAGCCGTGTTCTCGCTATTGCTATGCGTATAGTCGTAGCCGCCCTTGAAAGTCAGGTTGGCATCGCCCGCCGGCATCGTGAACGGACGGCCCGAAAGCGTCGCCATCGAGGACAATGTCGTCGTGCGGTTACGCGCTTCGTCCACACCGGCACCGGGCACGAAAGGCAGGGCCCCGTCGATGGCCAGATCGCCCGCCGCCGCCGCCGCGACCAGACCCGAGGTGTCCCGGCGCCGGTCGGTATCGGTCTGGGTGATCGTGTAGCCGGCATCGTTGGTCACGTTGAAATTCCAGGTGCCGAGCATGCGGCTATAGCCAAGCCCGGCCTGGAACTGGTTGGTCTCCACCCGCGTCGCCAGCGGATCGGGCAAGGCGCGGACCGCCGAATCGCCGTCCTGCACCAGCGTGACTGTATCGAGGCCCGACCAGCTGTTGGTGACCGAATGTGTGAAGGTGCCGTTGGTGGTGAACGAACCGTCGAGCCCGTCCTTGCCGATGCCCTGTGTCATGGTGCCGTTCAGCGTGAATTCGGAATCGGCTGCCGCAAGGCTGCGATAGTGCGCCGGGCTGGGATCCCCCGCGACGGTGGGAACGCTGCCCTCGGCCTGCGTGACGCCCCGCTCGTCCTCGGTGAGCATCGAGGTATCGCTATATTTTGCGGTGACGTTGTAACGGCGCGGCCCGGCCACCTTGAACAGCCCGGTCTGCAATTCGTAATTGTCATAGCCGCCGCGCGTCGGGCGGTTGTATTCCCCGGCGGCGGTCGCGGCGTCGAACTTCTTCTTGAGGATGATGTTCACCACCCGCTGGTTGGCGGCATACCCGAAACGCAGGGCGACCTCCTCGGGCAGGACTTCCAGGCGGCGGATGGCCTCGGGCGGAATGTCGCGCATCTCGCGGAAGCTGGTGATGCGCTGGCCGTTGACCAGCATCACCGGCCCGCCGCTTCCCCGCCCGCGGCCGCTGCCGGTCTGCGGCGAGATCGCATCGATCAGTTCGCTGATCGAGTTGACGCCGTACGCGGCAATGTCGTCCTCGTCGAAGGTCTGGATCGGCTGCTGCGGCACATCGAGCTGCCCCGCGACCCGCGCCGCGGTGACGACGATGTCCTTGCCGCGCGTGGTGGGCACGATCGTCACCGTGCCTTGCGCATTCAGCTGCGCTTCCGGATCCGGTTTCGGCGCTGCGGAACTGGCCGGCGCGCTCCCGGCGCCGCCGGACGCTTCCGCCGCATCGTCATGCACCGTGCTCAGCCTGCCGGTGGCTGCCACCGGCCCGTCCTGCGCATGGGCCAGGACAGGAGCCATCGCCGACAGGCTGACGCCCGCCGCAAAGGCGATCGTATGAACACTACGCAACTCGGATCTCCGCCAAAAGACAGGGTCGCTATCCCCCGCAGGGCAGATGCCGCGAGTGCGAAACGGCCGCAAGCCGACCTGCGGTAACATTTTGTCGCAAGGCCGCTGCCAGAAGGTGAAATCCGGTCAATTCAACCGAATGTTCGCCAAGGCTTCCATTTTCGGCGAGTCGTGGCTATGTCGCGCCCCAACGACAAAGCTAGCTTACGGATATTGATCGCCGATGGCGAAAGAAGAACTTCTCGAAATGCGCGGCCGTGTGGTCGAACTGCTTCCCAACGCGATGTTCCGCGTCGAGCTCGAAAATGGCCACGAGATCCTGGGCCACACCGCCGGCAAGATGCGCAAGAACCGCATCCGCGTGCTCGTCGGTGACGAGGTCCTCGTCGAACTGACCCCTTACGACCTTACCAAGGGCCGTATCACCTACCGCTTCATGCCTGGTCGCGGTGGCCCCGGTCAGTACTGATGCCGCGTCCCCTGAAGGGGACGCTATCGTTTCGGCTGGCCCCGTTTCGGTGAACGACGCTTCAGGCGGACCGCGCCTGCTGCTTGCCTCGGCGAGCCCGCGTCGGCGCGAACTGATCGGACGGCTTGGCGTGACACCGCACGCCGTCGTCGCCGCCGACATCGACGAGACGCATGACGCGCGCGAACATCCGCGCGCCTACGCCCGCCGCATGGCGCGCAAAAAGGCGCTCGCGGTGACTGCGGACGACGTGCATATCCTGGCAGGCGACACGGTTGTGGCCTGCGGACGCCGCGTGCTGCCCAAGGCCGAGGACGAGAAGACCGCGCGCGAATGCCTCGCGCTGCTCTCGGGCCGCCGTCACCGCGTGCTTTCCGCCATTGCCCTCAGATCCCCCGACGGCACCCTGCGCGAACGGCTGTCCGAAACGATCGTCTGCTTCAAGTCGCTCTCGAAGGATGAGGTCGAGGCCTATATCGCCGGCGGCGAGTGGCACGGCAAGGCAGGCGGTTATGCCATCCAGGGCAGTGCCGAAGGGCTGATCACCTGGATTTCCGGCAGCCATTCCGGCGTCGTCGGCCTCCCCCTGTTCGAAACGCGCGCGCTGCTCAAGGCAGCCGGCTTCGCCATTGGCTGAATGGCTGGTCGAGGACGGGATCGGCGAGACCCGCGCGGTCCTCGTCGATAACGGCACCGTTCTGGCCGCCCGGCTGGAATGGCACACCGGCCTGAGGTCCGGCGAAGTGGCCGATGCCGTGCTTATCAGCCGCAGCAAGGGGGCGAAGCGCGGCACCGCCCGCTTCCCCTCGGGCGAGGAAGCCCTGGTCGACGGACTGCCCGCCGATGCCAGTGAAGGCGCACCGATCCGGCTGATCGTCACCCGCTCCGCGATGGCCGAGACCGGCCGCCTCAAGCGCGCCCAGGCGCGGCCCAGCGAACTGGACCCGCGCCCGGCCCCCTCGCTCGGCGAATCGCTGCGCGCAGGCGGCATGGCGGTACGCCGTCTGCGCGCCTTTGCCGAAGATCCCTGGCCCGAACTCTTCGCCGAGGCCTTCTCGGGCGAAGTCCTGTTCGACGGCGGCGCGCTGCTGGTCATCCCGACCCCGGCGATGACGCTGATCGACATCGACGGCACCCTGCCCCCTGCCGCGCTTGCCCGCGCGGCCGTGCCGGCAATCGCCCGCGCGCTGGAACAGTTCGACCTTGGCGGATCGATCGGCATCGATTTCCCGACGCTGGAGCGCAAGGACGAGCGCAAGGCCATTGACCAGGCGCTGGCCGAGGCGCTCGACCACTGGCCGCACCAGTCCACGGCAATGAACGGCTTCGGCTTCGTGCAGATCATCGCCCGGCTGGAACGCCCCTCGATTCTCCACCGCCTGCACCACGATCCCGCCGGCGCCTGCGCCCGCCTGCTGCTGCGCCAGGCCGAGCGCGTCACGCAGCCGGGCACGCTCCTGCTCACCGCCCATCCGCGTGTGCGGGCAAAAGTCCTGCCGCAGTGGGAGGCCGAACTCGCCCGCCGCACCGGCCGCGCGCTGCAATGGCACGAGGACGCCGCGCTTGCGCTCACCGGCGGATTCGCGCAGGCGATCACGTCATGACCACCAAGACCCGCAAGTGCCCGATCTGCGGCAATCCGCGCAGCGAAGAGCACACTCCGTTCTGCTCCAAGGGCTGCCGCGACCGCGACCTCCTGAAATGGCTCGACGACGGCTATGCCCTGCCCGGCCAGCCCGCCGACCCGGATCTGCCGGAACTGTCGCGGCCGAATATTTTTCCACAGGACGATTAAGACCCGATGTCATTTTAAGGTTGCCAAGGCCCGCTGCCTTCGCCATAGGCCCGCCACCGACACGGTACGGAAGCTTCGGCACCGCACCGGACCAGGGATGCCCGGGTAGCTCAGTTGGTAGAGCACATGACTGAAAATCATGGTGTCGGCGGTTCGATCCCGTCCCCGGGCACCACTTCCTCAGCAGGAAGTGGTGCCTTTTCCTTTTCCGCTCCCTGAAATTTCATAGCGCCCTTTCAAGCCTCGGGTATGGTCAGGGTCGCCCTCAGGCCGCCTTCCGCCCGCTCCACGAAAGACAGCTTGCCGCCAAACCGCATCATCAAGCGGTGCGCGGTGGGAATGCCCAGGCCGAATCCCGGCGTATCGCGGCTGCGCGCCTCGTCGAGACGGAAGAACGGCGTCAGCACGTCCTCGAAGTGCGCCGCGGGAATGCCGGGGCCGGAATCCTCGACCTCGATCTCCCATGCGCCGGACATCCGGCCGATCCGCACATCCGCCTCGCCGCCATAACGCACGGCATTCTCCACCAGCGCCGCCAGCGCCAGGCGAACCGGCTCCGCATAAGTGGTTGCAATGGCCGTCTCCGGCCCCAGCACATGGACCCGCCCCGCATAAGGCGCCGCGAGCGCGCCGGTCAGCGCCGCGAGATCGACCGCCTCGGCCTCGCTGGCCAGATGCTGGGCGCGCAGATAGCCCTGAAGCGAGGCCAGCAGCCCCTCCATCTCATCGATGCTGCCCGCCACGATCTCGGAGATCTCGCGGTCGTCGATAAGATCCACCGCAACCCGCTGGCGCGCCAGCGGCGTGCGCAAGTCATGGCTGATCGCCTCGAACGAGCGCGCCTGATCCTCGAGCAGCCGGGCGATGCGCTCCTGCATCACGTTCATGGCATGGGCGAGGTTCTGCAGGTCCTCGGGACCGCGCTCGTCGATCTCCACGCGCTGGCCATGCCCGATGGCATCGGCGGCCAGCGCCAGGCGCCTGAGCGGCCGCGTAAGCAGGCGCAGCAAGAGCAGACCCACCGCAAGACAGGCCAGCGCGGTGAAGAAGGTCAGGATCGTCGCCCTCAGGGCGATCGGCCACATCGCCCCGAAATCACGCGAACGGAAGTTCAGCCACTGCCCGTCGGCAAGGCGAATCGAGCCCACCAGATCGCGCCCGCCTCCGCGCTTGTCCGCGAAGGCAAGATGCAGCGGCCGCGTCGCCAGCCCCGGCTCCCAGTGCACGACCTGCCCCGCAATCAGCTGCAGCGTCCGCCCCTGCCCCATGCGGGGCACCGCAGGCGCGGCATCCACGCGCGCATCGAGATGCCGCGTCGACATCACTTCGGCCGTTCGCCGGGCATCGAGACGGTGCAGCCGGTCGCTCACCACCAGCAATTCGGCGATGCGCCGCGCGTGATCCTCGCGCAGCGTCTGGCGGTCGATGGCCTGATAGAAGGCGATGCTGCCCCCCAGCTGCACCAGCCCGAGCAGGAGCAGCAACGACGCGGCCTGCACGGCCAGGCGGGGCGAACGGAAATGCGGCACTCTCACCTCTCTTCTCGGCGGCGCCATGCTCCATCGTTCCGCCTGCGCGGGGGCAGCGCCTTGCCTCGGGCTCTCACCCGCATGCACGCGCGTCAATGGCCCGCGCAAGGGCAGCAACGTTTTGACATGGCCCGTCACCTCCCCGTTTTAGAGCAAAAATCCGCGAGGGCGGCGATGCAATTGCATAAAACGGCATTCGGTCACAAATTGTCGCACTTGCGAAATGCCGGCTTGCGGTCGTCGCCGATTGCCTCGATAGCTCGCGCACTTTTCCGTGATCGGGTGCGCAACTTGAAATCGACCATGCCTTTGACGATTCCAGCCCCTCTTTCCGCCCTTCCCTTCCGCCGGACCGCGCTGTCGCTGGTCATCGCCTCGCTGCTGGTCAGTTGCTCGGGCGAAAAGAAGGATGACAAGCGCCCACCCACGCAAGTCGGCTACATCGTCGCCCAGCCCTCGACCGTGCCCGTCGCGGTGACGCTCAGCGGCCGCACCGTGGCCTACGAGACCAGCGAAGTGCGCCCGCAGGTCACCGGCGTGATCGTCAAGCGCTTCTTCACCGAGGGCACCCTCGTGAAGGCAGGGCAGCCGCTCTACCAGATCGACCCCAGCCTCTACCGCGCCGCGGTGAACCAGGCTTCGGCCGATCTCGCCAGTGCCCGCGCCACGGCCGAGGCGGCCGGTGCCAAGGCCCAGCGCTACAAGCCGCTGGCCGACATGGAGGCCGTCGCCAAGCAGGACTACGCCGATGCACTGGCAACCGCGCGCTCGGCCAATGCCTCGATCGCGCAGAACGCCGCCACGCTCGACACCGCGAAGATCAACTTGCGCTTCACCACCGTGCCGGCGCCGATCAGCGGCCGCATCGGTCGCTCGTTGATCACCGTCGGCGCGCTTGCCAGCGCCAGCCAGACCGATCCGCTCGCGGTGATCCAGCGCATGGACCCGATCTACGTCGACATGCAGCAGTCCGCCGCCGAAATCACCGCGCTGCGCCGCAAGCTGGCGGCCGGCGGCGTCATCCCCGGCAGCACCACCGTGCACCTCACCTTCGATGACGGCAGCCAGTACGCGCTGCCCGGCACCGTGCGCTTCTCCGAAGTGACCGTGGACGAAGGCACCGGCACCGTGACCCTGCGCGCCGAGTTCCCGAACCCCGACGGCCTGCTGCTTCCCGGCATGTTCGTCTCGGCGGTGTTCGACCAGGCCAACGACCCCAATGCCTTCCTCGTGCCGCAGAACGCCGTGCAGCGCGATTTCGACGGCTCGGCTTACGTCATGGTGGTCGGCGCCGACGGCAAGGCGGCCCGCCGCAAGATCGAGACCAACCGGACGAACGGGCCCAACTCGGTCGTGACCTCGGGCCTGCAGCGCGGCGACAAGGTGATCGTCCAGGGTCTCAACGGCCTCAAGCAGGGCGCCGAGATCAAGGCCGTGCTGTCCACCGCGCCGCAGGAAGTGAAGCCCCAGTCCGGCAAGCCCGGCGCAGCCAAGGGCCACTGATCCTCCCATGTCGCGCATCTTCATCGACAGGCCGATCTTCGCATGGGTCCTTGCCATCATCGTGATGATGGCGGGGCTCGGCGCCCTCGCCTTCCTGCCCAACGAGCAGTACCCCGACATCGCCCCGGCCCAGGTCAACATCCGCGCGACCTACAACGGCGCCTCGGCGGAAACGATCGAGAACAGCGTCACCCAGGTGATCGAGCAGCAGCTGACCGGCATCGACGGCCTGCTCTACTTCTCGTCGCAGTCCTCGAACCGCGGACAGGCCACGATCAGCGCGGTCTTCGCCAAGGGCACCGATCCCGACATCGCCCAGGTCCAGGTCCAGAACAAGGTCCAGTCCGCGCTCTCGCGCCTGCCGCAGGCAGTGCAAAGCCAGGGCGTGACGGTCACCAAGTCGAACCCCGACCAGCTGTTGATGGTCGGCGTCTACGACAAGAGCAACGGCCGTTCCAACCAGGACGTTTCCGACTACCTGACCTCGAACATCCAGGATCCGCTCTCGCGTATCGAGGGTGTCGGCGACGTCAATGTGTTCGGCGCCCCGCACGCGATGCGCATCTGGCTCGACCCCAACAAGCTGGCGGCGGTTTCGCTGATGCCCAGCGACGTGACCTCGGCCATCACCGCGCAGAACACCGAAGTTGCCGCGGGCGAGATCGGCGGCCTTCCCGCGCCGCAGGACCAGTCGATCGACGCCATCGTCACCGCCGGCTCGCGCCTGCAGACGGCCGACCAGTTCCGCGCCATCGTGCTCAAGACCAACACCGACGGCTCCAGCGTGACCATCGGCGATGTCGCCCGTGTCGAGATCGGCGCGGAGAACTACAGCACGATCATGCGCATCAACGGCCATCCCGGCGCCGGCATCTCGATCTCGCTCTCGCCCGGCGCCGACGCGCTGGCGACGGCGGAGCGGGTCAAGTCGGCCATGGTCGATCTCGCCAAGGGCATGCCGGACGGCCTCGACTACACTTACGGCAGCGATTCCACCGCGTTCATCAAGCTCTCGGTGGCCGAAGTCGAGAAGTCGCTGTTCGAGGCGATCGTGCTGGTCGTGATCGTGATGTTCGTGTTCCTGCAAAGCTGGCGCGCCACGCTGATCCCCGCGATCGCGGTTCCGGTCGTGCTGCTGGGCACCTTTGCGGTGTTCTACGTCGCCGGATTCTCGATCAACACGCTCACGCTGTTCGGCCTGGTGCTGGCGATCGGCCTCCTGGTCGACGATGCCATCGTCGTGGTCGAGAACGTCGAGCGACTGCTTGAGGAAAACCCGGGCATGACGCCCCGGCAGGCGACGATCCTGTCGATGCAGGAAATCCAGGTCGCGCTGGTCGCCATCGCGCTGGTGCTGTCGGCGGTGTTCCTGCCGATGGCCTTCTTCGGCGGATCGACCGGCGTGATCTATCGCCAGTTCTCGCTGACGATCGTCGTTGCCATGGTGCTCTCGGTGCTGGTGGCCCTGATCCTGAGCCCGGCGCTGACCGCCACCCTGCTCAAGCCCAAGACCCAGGGCGAGGAGGAACCCACCTGGGTGGACCGCCACCTGCCCTGGCTGGGCCGCCTCTGGCACCGCTTCCACACCGGGTTCAATACCGGCTTCGAGCGCATGACCGATGCCTATGCCCGCCGCGTCGAGCGTGTGGTGCAGCACAAGTGGCGCTGGCTTGCCCTCTTCGCGATCGCCTGCGTTGCCACCTTCATGCTGTTCCAGCGCCTGCCGACCGGCTTCCTGCCGAACGAGGACCAGGGCACGATCATGGTGCAGTGGCGCCTGCCGGCAGGCTCGCCGCGCACCCGCACGGAAGAAGTGCAGAAGCAGATCGAGACCTATTTCCAGACTTACGAGAAGCACAATATCGCGACGATGCTGTCGCTCTCGGGCGGCGGCATGGGCGCATCGGGCCAGAACACCGGCTCCGCCTTCATCACCCTGGTCGACTGGGAAGAGCGCCCCGGCGCGAAGAACACCGCGGCCGCCATCGTCCAGCGCGCCAACGGCGCGTTCCGCGGGCTGCGCGACGCCCAGGTCTTCACGCTCGTACCCGGCGCCATCCGCGGCCTCGGCTCGTCCGCGGGCTTCACCATGGAACTGCAGAACCGCTCCGGCATGACCCGCGCGCAGTTCCAGCAGGCCCGTGACGAACTGCTGGCCAAGGCGGGCGAGGACAGCCGCCTCACCAACGTGCGCCTCAGCGACCTTCCGGACGTATCCACGCTCAAGGTGGCGATGAACACGCGCGCCTTGACCACTTACGGACTGACCGCCGCGAACGCCAACTCCACGCTGCAGACGGCCTGGGGCGGCACTTACGTGAACGACTTCCTCGACAAGGGCCGCGTCAAGCGTGTCTACGTCCAGGGCGATGCGCAGTTCCGCTCGCGCCCCGAAGACCTTTCGCGCTGGTTCGTGCGCGGCACCGACGGGCAGATGGCGCCGTTCTCGGCCTTCTCCTCGATCAGCTGGTCGACCGCGCCCAGTACCTCGTCGCGCTTCAACGGCCTGCAGGCTTACGAGTTCTCGGGCACTCCGGCCTCGGGCGTCAGTTCGGGCACGGCGATGCAGATCATGGAAGACCTCGCCAGCCAGATCCCGGGCACCGCCGTGGCCTGGTCCGGCTCGTCCTATCAGGAGCGCCTCTCCTCGGGCCAGGGACCGATCCTTTACGCGCTGTCGCTGCTGGTGGTGTTCCTCTGCCTTGCCGCGCTCTACGAGAGCTGGTCGATCCCGATCGCGGTGATCCTGATCATCCCGCTCGGCCTGCTGGGCGCGATCCTCGCGGTGACGCTGCGCGGACTGGAGAACGACGTCTACCTGCAGATCGGCCTGCTGACGACGATGGGCCTTGCCGCCAAGAACGCGATCCTGATGATCGAGTTTGCCGAACAGGCCGAAAAGCAGGGCAAGCGCGTGATCGAGGCGGCGCTCGAAGCCGCGCGCATCCGCCTGCGTCCGATCCTGATGACCAGCTTCGCCTTCATCTTCGGCGTGCTTCCGCTTGCCGTCGCCAGCGGAGCCGGCGCCAACAGCCGCATCGCCATCGGCACCGCCGTCGTCGGCGGCATGCTGACGGCAACGCTGCTGGCGATCTTCTTTATCCCGCTGTTCTTCGTCATCGTTCGTCGCAGTGTCCGCGAAGGCCTGGCCGTTGCCCACCGCTATCTTCGCAATCGCCGCGCCGCCAAGGGAGACGCCGCATGATCCGCGCCCGCATGCTGAAGCGCATGGCGCTCACCCTGCCCGCGCTGGCGCTTGCCGCCTGTTCGATGGCCCCCAAATACGTGCAGCCGCCGCTTCCCGCCCCGGCCTCCTGGCCGGTGGGTGACGCCTATCTCGCGCAGAGCGAGGCAAACCTGCCGCTGGTGTCCTATTCGGAAATCTTCCGCGACCCGCGCCTGCAGAAGCTGGTCGAGCAGGCCCTCCTCAACAACCGCGACTTGCGCGTCGCGGCGGCCAATGTGGCAGCGGCACGGGCGCAAGTGCGCGTCACCCGCGCCGACCAGATCCCCGCGCTCGGCGTGACCGGATCGGGCACCCGCACGCAAGTGAACGGTTCGGGCGACAGCACCGCGCTGTCGCTGAAGGGCGGCATTTCCAGCTTCGAACTGGATTTCTTCGGCAAGTACGCGAGCGCCACGCAGGCCCAGCGCGATACCGCCGTCTCGACCGAAGCCGATGCCCGCACCGTGCGCCTCGGCCTTGTCGCCGATCTCGCGCAGGCCTGGGCCAACTACGGTGCCGATAACGATCTCCTGAAGATCGCCGAGGCAACGGCGGCCAATGCCGAACGCTCGGTCACGCTGACCGGTGCCCGCCTCAAGGGCGGCATCGCCCCGCGCACGGACCTTCGGCAAGCGGAACAGGTCCTCGAAACCGCCAGAGGCGACCTCGCCGCACAGAAGACCGCGCTGGCGCAGGACATCAACGCGATCCGCCTGCTGGTGGGCGCCGATTTCGACCAGAGCCTGCTGCCGGGCGGCATCGACGAGGTCAACGCCTCGCTCGCCGTCCTGCCCGCCGGCACCAGTTCGCAAGTCCTGCTCCGCCGTCCGGACGTGGTGGAAGCCGAATATGCCCTGCGCGCCGCCAATGCCGACATCGGCGCGGCGCGGGCGCAGCTGTTCCCGTCGATCTCGATCACCGGCCTGCTCGGCTTTGCCAGCGGCGCGCTGTCCTCGCTGTTCGACAAGGGCGCGTTCTCGGCAACGGCAGGCGCGGATGCCAGCTGGACGATCTTCAACGCCGGCGGCAAGGCGGCCAATGTCGACGTCTCGAAAGCCAGGCGCGATGCGGCGCTGGCGACTTACGAGAAGTCGATCCAGACCGCGTTCAGCGAAGTGGCCGATGCCCTTGCCGATCAGGGCACGCTGGACGAGCGCCTGCGCGCCGCCAGCGCCTATTCGAACGCCGCCAGCGACACTGCGAAGCTGACCGAGGCCAGCTACAAGCAGGGCATCTCCAGCTCGCTCGACAACCTCGACGCGCAGCGCAGCCTCTACACCGCGCGCAAGCAGGAAATCGCGGTGCGCCTCGCCGTCGCCAGCAACCGCGTGACGCTCTACCGCGTGCTCGGCGGCGATCAGGCGACCGCACCCGCCCAGCCGTAAGTCAGGCGAAGATCGGGACGATCTGTGGCAGGTCCACGGTCGTCCTGATCCCCGGCGGCGCGGCACAGACGGCCGGGATCGCATTGACCGGGCGGTGCGCGGTGAGCCCCGGCGTGAAGGCCGCATAGTCCTCGGGCGCAACCGGGAAGGTGATCTCCATGCGCACCGGCGCATCGCCGCCGGTCGTGACCCGCCAGCCCGATTCCCGCAGATCCCAGTCCTGCTCGATATCGGTGGTGACGTACCAGTTGGCGCGGAACCGCATGACCGGCTCGCCCTTGTGCAGACAGGTGATCGTCGTGCGCATCGCCCCGACCGTCCCCGCCGGCACGGTCCCTGCCGCGATGGTCAGGTCCTTGCGCGTGGCCGAGAGTTCGCCGAACGCCTCGATCGCATCGATCTCCAGCCCCATGGCATCGGCGACCTGCGAGAGCGAGCTGCCGAAATCGCCTTTCAGATGCTCGGCCCGGCGCTGGTCGAACGGCGCCATTTCGGCCCCGAAGCCCATGACCTGGAACAGCATCTCGGGCGAATCGCGACTGGAGACGTCGGCATATTCGTCGATGGTCAGCACGCCGTGGCGGCGCTCCAGCGAGAGCAAGGGGATGGCCAGCGCCTCGGTGACGAAGCCCGGGCTCGATCCGGTGGAATAGATCGAGACGCCGCCCCTGGCGCAGGCCGCCTCGATGCGGGCGCGCAGGTCCTTGTCCATCAGCCGCGGATTGTGGAAGTCACCGCGCGTGGTGACAACGTTCTTGCCCGATTCCAGCAGCGCGCAAAGCTCGTCCCAGTCGGTGCCCTGCCGCATGTAGAGCACGCAGTCGGCATCGAGCCTGACGATGTCCTCCAGCGAACCGGTCGCCGTCACCCCGGTTGCCGGCAGCCCGCACAGCGCGCCGGCATCCTTGCCGATCTTGCCGGGCGAGGAGACCCACAGGCCCACCAGCTCCATGCGCGGATGCTCGATCACCGTGCGCAGCGCGCGGCTGCCAATGTTGCCCGTGGCCCATTGCACCACGCGCCAGATCCTGTCCTGCATTCGCTTCTCTCCCGGTCCTTGCGTCATTTCGCCTGCCCCTCACGGCTGCGACAATCCCCGGATGGGAACGCTCAGGGCGCGATCCAGCCCGTCGTTTCCTGCCGGGGATCGTAGGATTCCGCCTTCCAGCGCACCGATCCGAACGGCCGTTCCAGCTGGCGCCGCACCCGGCTTCCCTCCCCCCGCCGGTGGAAGGCATCGGCGGCGGCCTGCACCGCCAGATCGGCCTCGGTGAAGCGATCGCGCAGCCGCAGGTAATCGCCCCAGGTGGGGCAATGATACCGCTCGGTCCAGAGCGCGGGATCGGCGATGTCGCGGGCGATGGACCAGGCGAAACCGCCGTTGCGCTTGCGCATCGACTGCATCTTCATCATCGCCGCATAGAAGTCCCGCGCGTGGGCGGGATCGACGTCGTAGTCGACCTCGATCACCACCGGACCGGACCGCAAGGTCAGCGCCATGCCGACCTCGGGCTCATTGCCCAGCGGCATTTCCGAAGTCCCGCTCGCCCCCTCGCGCGCAATCGGCAGGACAAGACCGAGCAGGGCCGTTGCGCCGACCGCCATGCCGGACACCAGCAAGGCATGGCCCACCCCGGTCTGCTGCGCGACCTGCCCCCAGACCCATGCGCCGATGCCGATCCCGGCCGTGATCGCCGAGGAAAACAGCGACAGCGCCCGCGCCGTCACCCAGCGCGGGGCGGAAAGCTGCACGGTCACGTTGATCATCGCGATGGTCAGGATGTTGCAGGCGCCGACCACCAGAAAAGCCGCGCACGTCAGCATGGCCTCGTGGCTGAAGCCGATGACGGCAAGCGCCGCGCCGGTGCCGATGGCGAACAGGCGCACCGCCCATTCGGTGGAGATCATCTCGCGAATGCGGCTGACGAACAGCGCCCCCGTCACCGCCCCCACCCCCTGCGCGCCAAGCAGCAGGCCATAGGTCGCCGCATCGCCGCGCAGCATGTCGCGCGCGATCAGCGGCGCCAGCGCCGAAGCGGTCGCGGTCGACAGGCCGAACGCGAAGACCCGCAGCAGCGCGGTCCGGATCGCCGGGGCGTGCAGCGCGTAACGCGCCCCGCCCAGCATCGCGCGGTCCATGCGCTCGGGCGGCAGGCGCGATGGCACGTGCCGTCGCTGCCAGAGGAAAAACGCGAAGAACAGCGGCAGATAGAGCAACGCGGTCATCCCGAAAACCGCGCGCGCGCCATAGGCAACCACGATCAATCCGCCCAGCGCCGGGCCGAAACTGCGCGCGACATTGTAGCTGATCGTCCCCAGCGCCACCGCGGCCGGCAAGTGCCCGCGCGAGACCTGCTCCGGGATCGAGGCCTGCCACGACGGCAAATAGAGCGCCACGCCGGCACCGATCAGCGCACAGAACAGCAGCAGCATCGCGCCCGTCACCAGATCGAGGAACGCGATCGCCGCCAGCATCGCGGCGCAGACCGCGCTGAAGGCAAGCCCGCTCATGGCGATGCGGCGGCGGTCGAACATGTCGGCAATGGCGCCTGCCGGGAGCGTGACCACCACCAGCGGCAGCATCATCGCGCTCTGCACCAGCGCCACCATCTCGGCCGAACTGGTGAGCCTGGTCATTTCCCAGGCCGCCCCGACACCCAGGAAAAGCTGGCCGAAATTGGAGAACAGGCTGGCCGTCCAGATCCGGCGGAAGGTTCGCTCGCGCAAGGGGGCGAAGGCACCGCCCGGCGAACCGTTCTCCAGCGATGAAGCGCCCTCTTCCCCGTTCGGCGCGCTGTTGTCCGACACGCTCTTTCCCTTCGTCCTGCCCCTTGGCTCCTGACTGTGTCCGCAGCGCGGTCAGCGTCAAGCACAGCCACTGCGCCCGCGCGATCCATCGCCTGGCCGGAAAGGTTGACGCGGCAGGCACGAAATCCGATATGCTTTCATCTGAAAGCAATCGCCGCTGCGATAGGACACCCCCCTCCAATTGCAATTCCCCGGACCTGCCAGCATGACCTCGGCAAAAGGCGCCTCGACAGATCGCGCGCCTGCCCGGGACATTGAGGAGATCCGACCGTGAGCGAAGCCTGGATCATCGACACCGTGCGCACCCCGCGCAGCATCGGCAAGATGGGCAAGGGAGCCCTTTCGCAGATGCACCCCGAGCATTTGTCGGCCACCGTGCTGGCCGCCCTGAAGGAGCGCAACGGCTTCGACACCGCCGACGTCGACGACGTAATCTGGGGCGTGTCCGCAGCCATCGGCCTGCAAGGCGGCGACATCGGCCGCATGGCCGCGCTCGATGCGGGGTATGACGTCAAGGCAGGCGGCGTCACGCTCAACCGCTTCTGCGGATCGAGCATCACCGCCACCAACCTCGCCGCCGCGATGATCATGTCGGGCATGTCGGACCTGATGGTGGCGGGCGGCATGGACATGCTCTCCTACGCCAATGCCCACGGCATGAAGATGCGCGAGGCCGGGCTCGGCAGCGCCGGCATGGGCGCGGGCAATCCCCGCCTCCAGGCCAAGCACCCGCAGACCAACCAGGGCGTTGCCGCCGATGCGATCGCGGCGATGGAGGGCATCAGCCGCGCGGAACTGGAAGCGCTCGGCGCCGAAAGCCAGCGCCGCGCCGCCCTTGCCATCGCCGAGGGCCGCTTCGCGCGGTCCACCATCGCGGTGAAGGACGATGACGGCAACGTGATCCTCGACCACGAGGAATATCCCCGACCGGACACCACCGCCGAAAGCCTCGCCCAGCTCAAGCCCGCGTTCGAGATGTTCTACGCCATGCCCTCCGCCCCCGGCGGCAAGACCTATCTGGAACTCGTCCACCAGGTCTACCCGGACCTCGACGTCAAGCCGGTCCACCACGTCGGCATTTCCTCGGGCGTGGTCGACGGCGCATCGGCGATCCTGCTCGCCTCGAAGGACTATGCCGAGAAGCATGGCCTCAAGCCGCGCGCGCGCATCGTCGCCATGGCCGAGACCGGCGACTGCCCGACCCTGATGCTCAACGGCCCGGTCCCGGCGGCAAGGAAGGTGCTCGCCAAGGCGGGTCTTACCAAGGACCAGATCGACGTCTGGGAAGTGAACGAGGCGTTTGCCGTCGTGGTCGAGAAGCTCATCCGCGATCTCGATCTCGACCGCGCCAAGGTGAACCCCAATGGCGGCTCGATCGCGCTGGGCCACCCGATCGGCGCGACCGGGGCAATCCTGATCGGCACCGCGCTCGACGAACTGGAACGCAGCGGCGGGCGTTATGGACTGGTGACGATGTGCGCGGCGGGCGGTATGGCCCCTGCCGTGATCATCGAGCGAATTTAAGTCATTACAAGGAGATACATGTGGCAACCGAGGCGGAAGACAAACTGACGGGCAAACTGGGCGATGTCCTCAACGACAAGACCGAGAGCCCGCGCCGCCAGGTGAGCCTGCGCTTGACAGTGATTGCCCGCCTGCAGCGCAACAATTTCGACCGGCTCGTCACCGAACTCAACGTCACCCGCTCGCAATGGGCGATGATCGCGGTGGTTGCGCGCTATCCCGGATCGACCCAGCGCACCGTCGCCGAATATCTGGAGATGTCGGAGGCCTCCGCCGGCCGCCTGATCGACCGCCTCTGCGCCGACGGCCTGCTCGAACGGCGCGACCGCCGGGACGACCGCCGCGCGCGTTCGGTCTACGTCACCGACGCCGCGCATCCGCTGCTCGAAAAGCTCGGGCTGATCGCCGCCGAAGCCGAGGGCCGGATGTTCGCCGGATTTTCGGACGCGGAAGTCGAACAGATGCGGGACTATCTCAACCGCATCTACGACAACGTCAGCCGCGGCTGAGGCCTTTCCTCCTTCCCTCCTTCCCTCTCCTCCTGCTTGGACGCACAGAAAAGGGCGGCACCGCGGTGCCGCCCTTTTCTGTGTCCCGAACGGACCGAAGGCTTGTTCCAGGCTGCGGTGATGCTGACGCATCAGCAGCCTGGAACGCTCGGGCGCCGCGCGGGCTTGACCGACCTGCGATGCGTCAAGGTCAACGCCGGCTGGTATCACTTCGCCGAGGCGAGGTCCTTCTTGGTCAGCGAAGTGGTGATCTTGCCCTGCGCATCGGTCAGGCTGTTGGCCGGAACGGTGATGAGGCGGCCGTTGAGGATCACCTGCGGGTTGCCGTCGGCGGCAACGCGGTAGATCGGGGCGATGCGGGTGCCGTTGGCGGCATAGAGCATCTTGCCGGCGCTCAGGTCGACCGGAGCGGCCGCTTCCTCGGTGACGGCGCGAACCGACTGGGTGGTTTCGGCGAAGGCAGCCGGAACGACAGCGAACGAGGCAAGCGAAGCGACGGCGGCAAGGGCAACGAACTTCTTCATGGGTAACTCTCCGAGTGCTTGGAACGGGTCCATCCCCGCTATTTACTCACCTAGGTTAGTAATTACCTGCCTAGGTGTCAATTGCGATTGCCGCAACCGCTAAAACATTTTTCGCAACCATCGCTCCCGCGCCGTTTCATGGGTTCGCCCATCTGCCGCAGTGCAACACGCAACAGATCGCACCGGCGAATCCGGCCGATGATCGTCGCCGCGATGGCGGTGGTGTTGCTCCCGATGACCTTTGCGCGCACATCGATGGCAAGCGGTGCGAGCGGCTCAAAAGCGCCGGTTCGCGCCGGAACCGAGAAGACAAGAAACAGGGACTGTCTGATGCCGACAAAGGTCATGCAGGGCGTGCGCGTCCTCGAAGTGGCGCAGTTCACGTTCACCCCCGCGGCCGGTGCGATCCTGGCCGACTGGGGCGCGGACGTCATCAAGATCGAACACCCCGTGCGCGGCGACACCCAGCGCGGCTTCCTCAACATGGGCGGGGTCAAGCTCGACCCGCTGCGTCACACCTTGTTCGAACACCCCAACCGCGGCAAGCGCAGCGTCGGCATCGACCTGTCCACCACGGAAGGCCAGGAACTGCTCTACGAACTGGCCCGGCAGTGCGACGTGTTCCTCACCAACTACCTGCCGCAGGTCCGCCAGAAGAACCGCTTCGACGTCGAGCACATCCGCGCCGCCAACCCGCAGATCATCTATGCGCGCGGCAGCGCCTGGGGCGACAAGGGGCCCGAGCGGGAAAAGGGCGGGTTCGACGGCACCGCATTCTGGTCGCGCAGCGGCATTGCCGACTGCATGACCCCGCCGGAACTGCCCGGCCCGCTGTCGCAGGGCATGCCCGCATTCGGCGATTCCATCGGCGGCATGTTCATCGCCGGCGGTATTTCCGCAGCCCTCTTCCACCGCGAGAAGACCGGCGAGGCCACCGAACTCGACGTCTCGCTGATGAGCACGGCCGCCTGGGCCTCGGGCGCGAACATCGCGCAAGTGCTGGAAACCGGCGTTGTCTCGCGCAACGCCATGCCGACCTCGGGCGGCAGCGCCAAGAACCCGTTCATGGGCAACTTCTGGACGGCCGACAAGCGCACCATCAACTTCTGCATGGTAAGCCCGACCGGCCTGATCCGCGACACGTTCGAGCATGTCGGACGCCCCGAGGCCGCCGACGATCCGCGCTTTGCCGACGTCCTCAGCCTGATCGAGAACGCCGAGGCCGCCAGCGCCATCCTGGTCGAGGCCTTTGCCGAAAAGCCCTTCGCCTACTGGCGCGAACACCTCAAGACCATGAAAGGCCAGTGGGCGCCGATCCTCACCCTGCTCGAACTGGCCGAGGACGAGCAGGCCATCGCCAACGACACCGTGGTCGAGGTCGAGGCCGCCGATGGCGGCGCGCCGCTCAAGCTGGTGCGCGGTCCGGTGCAGTTCAACGGCGAGGCCCTGGAAACCACGCGTTCGCCGCAGGCCTCGGAGCACACCGAGATCGTGCTCATGGAAATGGGCGTGGACTGGGACCGCATCGAGGACCTCAAGGCCAAGGGCGCGATCGCCTGATCGCCCGACCGCACGACATACCAAGCAAGGACCGAAGACATGAAGCCTGGAACCCGTCTCAAGAGCGCTGCCTGCGACACCGAAGTCATGGTGATCCGCTGCGCCGACGGCACGATCGAATGCGGCGGCGCGCCGATGGGCGAGGCCAGGCCCGCCGATGCCGCGCCGCTCGCCGCCGATTTCTCGGCCGGCACCCTGATGGGCAAGCGCTACGTCGACAGTGACGGCAAGTACGAACTGCTTTGCGTGAAGCCGGGCAAGGGCTCGCTTGCAGTCGGCGGCGTCGCGCTGGTCGTCAAGGACGCCAAGCCCCTGCCCGCTTCGGACTGACGCCCCATGAACATCGCGCTTCTTCTGGAAATGGCGGCGGAGACCGCGCCGGACCGCGTCGCGCTCGTCTGCGACGGACGGCGCTGGACTTATGGCGACCTGCTCGCTGCCGCGCGCGGCGCGTTCGAACTGATCCGCCAGAGCGAGGCCGACTATGTGGCCCTGCTCGACGAGAGCAGCGAAGCGGCGGTGATCGCGGTGTTCGGGGCCGCGCTGGCCGGCGTGCCCTATTGCCCGCTCAACTACCGCCTGCCCGATGCCGATCTCGCCGCCCTGCTCGGCCGCATCGCCCCGGCGCTGGTGATCGGCGACGAGGAACGCATCCTGCGCGTCGCCGCCGATCAGGGCCACACCGTGTTCTCGCGCGGGGAGTTCGTGCTCAAGGCGCAGGAAACCGTGCCCGCCGACGAAGCGCGTGAATACGATCCGGGGGGCGATGAATCCGGGAGCGGCATCGCGATCCAGCTCTTCACCAGCGGCACCACCGCCGCGCCGAAAGCCGCGATCCTGCGCCATTCCAACCTGCTCGGCTATATCCTGGGCACCGTCGAGTTCGGTTCGGCGGACGAGGCCGACGCCGCGCTCGTGGTGGTGCCGCCCTATCATATCGCAGGGATCTCGGCGCTGCTCTCCTCGATCTATGCGCTGCGCAAGATCGTGATGCTGCCGGCATTCTCGCCCGAGGGCTGGCTATCGCTGGTCGCGGCGGAAACCGTCACCAACGCCTTTGTCGTGCCCACCATGCTCGCACGGATCATCGATGCGATGGAAAAAGGCGCGAGCGGCGACGTTTCCTCACTGCGCGCCGTCGCCTATGGTGGCGGCAAGATGCCGATCGAAGTGATCCAGAAGGCGCTCGAACGTTTCCCCGAGGCGGGCTTTACCAATGCCTATGGCCTCACTGAAACCAGCTCGACCATCGCCCTGCTCGGCCCCGAGGACCACCGCGAGGCGCTGGCCTCGGGCGACCCGCAGGTCCGCGCCCGCCTCACCTCGCTCGGCAAGCCGATCCCGACCGTGGAGATCGAGATCCGCGGCGACAACGGCGAGGTGCTCGGCCCCGGAGAACCCGGCGAAATCTACGTGCGCGGCGAGCAGGTCTCGGGCGAATACAAGGAAAAGAGCGCGCTCGACGCCGAGGGCTGGTTCCCCACCCGCGATGCCGGTTTCATCGACGAGCATGGCTACCTGTTCCTCTCCGGGCGCGCGGACGACGTGATCGTGCGCGGCGGCGAGAACATGTCGCCGGGCGAGATCGAGGACGTCCTGCTGACGCACCCGGCCATCGCCGATGCCTGTGCCTGCGCGATCCCGTCGGTCGAATGGGGCGAGACCGTGGGCGTTGCGATCGTCACCCGCGAAGGCCACGCGTCGCCCTGCGCAACCGAGCTGAAGGACCTTGTCCGCGCCCGCCTGCGATCCTCGCGGGTGCCGGAGAAGGTCGTCTTCGTCGCCGAGCTGCCCTACAACGAAATGGGCAAGTTGCTGCGCCGCAAGGTCAAGGACGTCCTTGCCGACTGAGGGTTCAGCGCGCGGCCCGGCGATCCCGCTGGCTCGCTGGGCCGACCGGCAACTGGATGCGCTCGCCCGCGATTTCGGCCTGCCCCGTCTTTCCGGCTCGACCCTGCTGGGCGAACGCGCCGCCCATGGCCGCTATCGCATCGCCGGAAAGGTCTCCGCAGGGCTTGGCGGCAGCCGCCTGCTACCGACGCGTGACGGCAACTGGTTTGCCCTCACGCTGATCCGCGAGATCGACCGCGACCTCCTGCCCGCACTGTTCGGCGATGCCGACCTCGACGCGGGCGACCCTGCCGCGATTGCTGCGGCCGTGCGGCGCAGCGACGGCGCTGCGCTGCTCGAAACCGGACGGCTGCTGGGGCTGCCGGTAGCCCTGCTCGACGAACAGCCGGTCTCGCCTGCCATCGAGGTGATCGCGCGCGGCCCGCACCGCGACAGGGCCCCCGGCCATCGCCCCCTGGTGATCGACATGTCCGCCATCTGGGCCGGGCCGCTCGCCGGGCACCTGCTCTGGCAGGCGGGAATGGAGGTGGTGAAAGTCGAAAGCCGCTCCCGCCCCGACCTCATCCGCCGCGACGATCCGGCAACTTTCGATCTCATCAACCAGGGCAAGGCCAGCGTGCTGGTCGACTTTGCCAGCGACGCCGAAAAGGCCCGGCTGGTCGCCCTCATCCGCCGCGCCGACGTCGTCATCGAGAGTGCGCGCCCGCGCGCCCTGCGGCATCTCGGGATCGACGCGCAGGCGCTGGTGGGCGAAGTGCCGGGGCTGGTGTGGCTGTCCGTCACCGGCCATGGCGCCAGCGGGGAAGCGGCCAACTGGGTGGGCATCGGCAATGACTGCGGCGTTGCCGGGGGCCTCTCCCGCGCGCTGGCGCAAGCCTGCGGGACGCCCGGCTACGTCGGCGACGCCATCGCCGACCCGCTCACCGGGATCATCGGCGCGGGCGCGGTGCTGCACGCCTTGCGCCGCGGGGAGGCGCAGCGCATCGGCCTGTCGATGAGCGCGATAACCGCCATGGCACTGGCCGAGGAACGCGCCTTCGACGCGCCGCGGCTCGAAGCGGAACTGCGCGCCTGGGGCACTGCGCCCGGACGCCCCTTCCCGGCGCTGCAGCGCCGCGCCCTGCGCGCCCCCGTACGCCCGCTCGGCGCCGACACCGCAGGCTATCTGCCCGCGCTTGCGCCATGCTGATCCGCGGCGCCGCCATCCACCGGCACGGCACCGGCGACCTGCGCATCGACGGCGGTATCATCGCCGCCATCGGCGATCTCGCCCCGCGCCCGGGCGAAGCGGTTGTCGAGGCGCGCGGCGGTGCCTTGCTGCCCGGCCTGCACGATCATCACATCCACCTGGCGGCGCTCGCGGTGCGTGCGGCCTCGGTCGAATGCGGCCCGCCCGCGATTCGGGACCGCGATGACCTCGCCCGCGCCCTCTCGCGTCCCGGCACCGGCTGGCTTCGCGGTTTCGGGCTCTGCGAAAGCGTGCTGGACGGCGAATTGCCCGATGCGGCGGCGCTCGATCGCATGGTGCCGGATCGCCCTGTCCGCCTGCAACATCGCACCGGCCGCATGTGGCTGCTGAACAGCGCCGCGCTGGACGCCTTGCTGGCGTCGAACACCCCGCCGCCCGGGCTTGAGCGGATCGGCGGCCGTTTCACCGGCCGCCTGTTCGACGAGGATGCCTGGCTGCAAGGCGCGCTGGCCGCCGCGCCGCCGGGCTTTGCGGCAATCAGCCACGATCTCGCGCGTTTCGGGCTCACCGGCGTGACCGATATGTCCCCCCGCAACGACCCGCTGATCGCGCACCATTTTGCCTGCGAAATCAGCGCCGGACAGCTTTCGCAGAGGCTCGTAGTGGCGGGCGGGCTGTCGCTGGCGGATGCGCCCTGCAGCGGCTGGCGGCTGGGGCCTGCAAAGCTCCACCTGCACGAAGCCGCATTGCCCGACTTCGACGCGGCATGCGCCTGGATCGCCCAGGCCCACGCCCAGGGACGCGGCGTTGCCGTGCACTGCGTGACCGAAGTGGAACTGGTCTTCACGCTGGCCCTGTTCGAAACCGCGGGTGCCCGGCGAGGCGACCGGATCGAACATGCCTCGATCGTTCCCGCCGATCTCGCGGCGCGCATGGCCGCGCTGGACCTGCAGGCCTGCGTGCAGCCGCACTTCGTTCACCGGAACGGCGATCGCTACTTGCGCGACGTCGAGCCGCATCACCACAAGAACCTCTACCGGCTGGCCTCGCTGCGGCGGGCGGGCATCACGCTGGCGGGGGGAAGCGACGCGCCTTACGGCAGCGGCGATCCCTGGCAGGCGATCCGCGCCGCCGTGCTGCGCAGCACGCTTGCAGGCACCCCCTTCACGCCGGACGAGGCGCTCTCTCCCGAGGACGCGCTGGCACTCTACCTCGCCGATCCGATGGACCTTTCCCGCCAGCGACAGGTGACCGTGGGCGAAGCCGCCGACCTGTGCCTGCTCGGCCGCCCCTGGCACGAGGCCCGCACGCGGCTGAGCAGCGCGGACGTCCGCCTCACGGTCGTGTCAGGCCGGATCGTCCACCAGAGCGTCGACGAGCCCCCATTCGAGCGCCTCGCGCGCTGCGAAACGCCGGCCTGACAGGATCATCAGCAAGGCGCGCTGCCGCCCGATCCGGCGGCTGAGCGAGACGCAGCCGCCCGCCCCCGGAAGAATGCCCATCGCCAGTTCGGGAAGCTGGAACCACGAACGCCGCGTCGCCGCGACATGGGCGGCAAACGCCGCGATCTCCAGCCCCGCGCCGATGCAGGCCCCGTCGATCCGGACTTCGAAACGGTCGCGGCAGCGGGCCGCCTCCCTGGCCGGAAGGGTCAGCCCGCGAAGGCGATGGGCCTCGGCAGGATCGCGGGTCGTGCCGAACTCGCCAAGATCCGCGCCAAGGCAGAAGGCCTTGCCATTGCCCCGCAGCACGATGCGGGAAATGCTCCTGTCGATGCCCGCGAGCACGAAAGCCTCGCGCAGTTCGTCGCGCATGGTGCGGTCGATGGCGTTGCCCGCGGCGGGACGATCGAGCGTCACCGTCAGCACGTCGCCGCCGCGCGCCAGCACGACCCGCCCCGCCGCGGCCGGACTGTCCGGGGTGACCCGCGCGCCGATCCAGCGGCGATGCGCCTCGCTGCCCTGCAAGGTTGCATAGGCAAGCGATTCCGCCGTCAGCCCGTCATCGATCGAAAGCGACGGGAGAAGCCGCAGCAACTGGGCGACGACGGCCGCGGCGAGCGGCTGGGCCGAGGCGGCATCCACCAGCTGCGCCGCATCGAAGCGCGGTTCGAGACAGGCATCGAGCCGCGATGCCAGCGGATGCTCGCGTGCGCCGATCCCGATCACCGGACATGGCGGCAGGAGCATGTCCGGCAGGTCCCCGGCTTCGCGCGTCAGATCTACAAAAGCGATCGGCGCGCCGGACTGCACCGCCGAATCGTACAGCCCGGCTCCGGCGAATGTCAGTCCCTCCACCTGCATCCTCGAACTTTTCCCTCCCGCACAAATACCTGGTCGCACCGGAGCATGACGAGCATTGCGCGTCATGACCAGCCTGCCCCGCCGCAAACACGGCTCGGCGATGCGCCGATCGCCGGAAACCGCCGGAAGCTGCGGGATTTCGCGATATTTCGAGAGAGCGCCCCTGCGCGCAACTTATCGTCTGCGCGAAGCCCCTTGCGGCTTTCCAAAAGCAATGATAACCAAGCTTAGCAAAAAACGAGTCAGACTCAGTTTTCAGGGATCCGACTCGGGAGAGAAGTGAGTTCATCACACCACACTTGAGGGAGGAGAGACCTCATGCCTGGAAAGACCACGTCATCGAACAAGGCCAAGATCGCACGCCGCGTGATCGAAGTGCTCGAATATTTCGACGATGCGCACCGTGAAGCCACCGTCATGGACATCGTGCGCCGCTACAACCGCCCGCAGTCGAGCACGTCGGAACTGCTCTCCAGCCTGGTCGAGCTCGGCCTGCTTCACAAGGACCCTTACTCGCGCGCCTACAGCCTGACGCCGCGCGCCGCGCTGATCGGCACCTCGGGCCAGCCCGAGCTGGTGCGCGACGGCCGCATCGTGCGCCTGATGGACCGCCTGGTCGCCCAGACCGGCCTTTCGGTCGCGCTCCATGCCATGGTCGGGCTCGACGTCCAGATCGTCAACTGGCGCCACGGCCCGCGCGCCCTTGCCGCCACGCGGGAGCTTTCGGGCGGCATCAAGGAACCGCTGGCCCAGAACGCCGCTGGCCTGCTGATGCTCTCGACCGTGGCCCGCCAGCGCTGCGAAGGCATGGTGCGCCGCCTCAATGCCGAAGCCAGCGAACTCAACAAGTTCGCCTTTGCCGACATGATGGCCCGCATCGATAGCTGCCGCGATCCGCGTTACGTGTTCGGCCCGGCGGGCTTCGGCAGCGGCGCGGAATCGCTCTGCGGCCTTGTCCCGCGCCAGCCCGACGGCCACCCGCTCGTCATCAGCCTGATCTACGGCAAGGACGACAAGGTGAACCCGGAAGCCCTGCTCCAGTCGCTCAGCGACGCGATGCGCAAGTGCCTGCCGGATCCCGTCGTGATCGCCGAACCGGAACAACTGCCCCACGCAGCCTGACCGGGCACAGCCACCCGAAAAGGCCCCGCGAGTACGCTCGCGGGGCCTTTCTGCTTTTACCGGCGGCGATCAGGCCTCCTGCCGGTGCATGCGCGCGGTGCGGTCGGTATCTTCGTGGCGCATGAACATCTTCATGATGTCGCCCGAAGTGACCGGCCGGGTATCCCCCTCCTCCACCGGACGTTCACCGGCGGAAGACTTGGCGCTGGTATCGACGCCTTCCGCCTTCGCCCGCTGCCGCAGCGCGCCGACGGTCAGCTCGGCGCGGGCATGGTGCCGGAAGGGATCGAACCGGAACCAGCGCATCGCATTCCCGTGCGTGATCTTGTCGATCTGCGTTTCGGTCAGGTGCTTGATCGAAGGCCAGAGATGCTCGGGCACTTCCGGCCAGAGCGTGTCGGAATGCGGATAGTCGCACTCGTAGGCGATGTTGTCCTCGCCGATGAACTGGATGTTCTGGAGGCCGAAGGCATCGTCGATGAAGCAGTTGAGGAAATGCCGCCTGAACATCTCGCTGGGCTTCATTTTCTGGAAGCGCGAGTTGGTCCAGGCCTTGTGCCGCCAGTTCGAGAAGTCCGCCCGCTCCGTGAAGTAGGGCACCCAGCCGATCGAACCTTCCGACAGCGCGATGCGCATGTCCGGATACCGGTGCAGCGCCTCCAGCTGGAGCCAGTCCGAGGCGGCATAGGCGATCGACATCGGCATCGTCGAGATCCACGCCTCGATCGGCGTTTCCATCGAGGCATGGGGCGCCGGATTGCCGCCGCCGATGTGCAGGCAGATCGTCATGTCGAGATCGTTGATCGCCTTGTAGAACGGGTCCCAATAGGCGTTGTGGATGCTCGGCAGGCCCTGGCAGGTGGGGTTCTCGCTGATCGAGACGGTGTGGCAGCCCTTGGCGGAGACGCGCTTCAGCTCGGCGATGGTCGCGTCCATGTCCCAGGTCGGCAGGATCGCGCAGGGAATGAAGCGCCCCGGATAGGCGCCGCACCATTCGTCGATATGCCAGTCGTTGTAGGCGCTGACGTGGACTTTCGCGAGATCGCGGTCGGGCACGCGGTGAAGGCGGCCACCGGCGAAGTCGAACACCGAGCCGAAGTTGAGCGAGGCGGCGATGCCGTTGACGTCCATGTCCTTGATACGCTCGTGCACGTCATAACAACCGGCGCGCAGCTGATCGAGCGAGGTCGGCTCCATGCCGTATTCCTCGAAAGGACGGCCGACCACGGCGTTGAGGCCCACCGAAGGGAACTTCTGGCCCTGGTAGACCCACAAGTCCTTGCCGTTCTCGTCCTGGATCAGCCTGGGCGCGGATTCCAGCGCAGCGCCGGAAAGATGGTTCCGGAACAGGTCGGGCGGCTCGCTGATGTGATCGTCGACGCTGATCAGCACCATGTCGTTCATTTCCATGTCGGCACTCCCATCCGTTGCCGGGCCGGACGGTCCCCGGCGGGCGCATCGTTCGTGGCGCCTTGGACCGGGACGCTACGCCTCCCCTCCCGGCCCTGCCAGCGGCGACGCCGAGCTATCGCGCCCGCGATTGCGTACCGGAGGCGATTGAACGGGGCGGCGAGGTATGATGTTGACGAGGAAACACGAAAACCAAGAACCCCCGGGGAAAGCCTGAAATGAACTTCGACCTCACCGATGAACAGGTCATGATGCGCGATACGTTCGCGCGCTTCCTCGACGAGAATTCGAGCATGGCACGCGTGCGCAAGGCGCAGGAAAGCGGCGGTTTCGACCACGCCCTGTGGACCGGCCTTGCCGAGCTTGGCGCCTTTGCCATGCGCGTTCCCGAAGAGGCCGACGGCATGGGCCTTGGCCTGTTCGATGCCGGCCTGCTGATGGAGGAAGCCGGTCGCACGCTCGCCTCCGGCCCGCTGGCCGAAGCGCTGGTGGCCACCCGCCTGCTCGGCCTGCTGGGCGGTCAGGAAGACCTGCTGGCCGCAGCGCTCGGCGGCGAGGCCGTCGTCACCATTGCCATGCAGGACGTGGCCGAATTCCCCCGGCAATGGGTCGCGGGCGGCCTCGTGGCCGATGCGGTCGCCGCACGCAGGGGTAACGAGGTGGTGCTGGTCACGGTGCCCGCCGAAGCGCGGATCGCGGAGCCGACGCTTGCCACCACGGCGATTGCGGAGCTTGATCTCGGTGCCTTGCCGACAACCGTTCTGGCCAGCGGCAAAGACGCGCTGGCGCTCTTCGCAGCCGGGCGCGAGGAATGGAAGGTGCTGATGGCGCTGGCGCTGTCCGGCCTTGCCCGTGCCGCGCTGACGATGGCGGCGGACTATGCCGGGGAACGCAAGGCCTTCGGCGTGTTCATCGGCACGTTCCAGGCGCTCTCGCACCCGATGGCGGACCTGATCTGCGAAATCGATTCCGCCAAGTTCCTTGCCTGGCAGGCGATGCGCGCGATCGCCGATGGCGATGCGGCGGCAGGAGCCCAGGTTTCGCTATCGGCATGGTACGCCGCCGGCGCCGCAGGACGCACCGTGCGCCACGCCGTGCAGACCTTCGGCGGCATCGGCCTCACCACCGAGCATGACGTCCACCTCTACAACTTGCGCGCCAAGGCCTGGCCGCTGGTGGCCGGCGATCCCGAGGACTGGCTCGCCGAAGCCGGTCGCCGCCTCTACGCGGGCGAGCAGGCCAGCCTGCCCGATGTCGGCGACGTCCCCGTCGAGTTCGATCTGGGCGAGGATGCCCGCGCGATCCAGCAGGAAATCCGCGAATTCTTCGCCAGGAACGTCACCGACGAACAGCGCGAGAAGTTCCACTTTTCGTGGGAAGGCCATAACCCGGTCATCCACAAGCAGCTGGTCGAGGCGAACCTTGCCTACCTCCAGCTTCCCAAGGACGTCGGCGGGCGCAGCCTCAGCCCCTACGCCGTCACTGCCGCGCGCTCGGCCTTCGAGGAGGAGGGCTGGAGCAACCCGGTCGCCAATGTCTCGCAGATGGTCGCCCTCATCATGCACCGCTTCGGCAGCGAGGACCTGAAGCGCGACGTGCTGTCCCGAGTGATGGCGGGCGAGGCGATCTGCTCGCTCGGCTATTCGGAACCGGGCTGCGGTTCGGACGTCTTTGCCGCGCAGTGCAAGGCGACCCAGCTTGAGGACGGGTCGTGGCGGATCGACGGCACCAAGATGTGGACCAGCGGCGCCAACCTGACCGACTATGTGCTGATGCTCTGCCGCACCGACCCGGACGCGCCCAAGCACAAGGGGCTCACCATGTTCATCGTGCCGCTCAAGGCCGAAGGCGTCACCGTGCAGGGCGTCCACACTTTCATGGACGAGCGCACCAACATCACCTTCTACGACAACGTGCGCATCCCCGACAGCTGGCGCCTGGGCGAGATCAACGCGGGCGGGCGGACCATGGCGGCCAGCCTCGAACTCGAACACGGCGGCGGCTTTGCGAAAGTGCAGCGCGCGATGCTGGAGAACGCGGTGGAACTCTGCGAGGAAATCCCCGTGGCTGGCGGCGGCAGGCTGATCGAAACGGCCAAGGCGCAGGCGCGGCTGGCGCGCACTTACGCCAATGTGCTGGCCTCCGAACTGATCGCCTATCGCGCCAACTGGACGCAGGTCCACGGCAAAGGCAACGGTGCCTACGGCCCGATGGCGAAGATGTTCTCGTCCGAACTGTTCATCACCGATTCCCGCGACCTGCTCGACCTGACGGCGCCCTACTCGCTGTCCAAGCGCAAGGGCGCGGCCAATGCCATCAACCTCGCCTATCGCCATGCCCACGGGACGACCATTTACGGCGGCACCAGCCAGGTGCACCGTTCGATGATCGCCGAAAAGGGCCTCGGCCTGCCGCGGTCCCGCAATTGAGGCGCGCAACGGAGGGGGAGAATACGATGACCGAAGAAGCACCGCACCTGCTCACCCAAGACGTGGACGGCATCCTGATCGCCACGCTCAACCGGCCCGACAAGCTCAACGCGATCAGCCGGCAGATGATGGACCTGCTGACCGAGGCGGTGCTGCGCTTTCGCGAGACACCCGAACTGAAGGTCATGCTGATCCGCTCGGCCGGGCGCTACTTCAGTTCCGGCGCGGACTTGCGGGGCGGCAACCAGAACATCGTCTCGCCCGTGTCGACCGGGGGCAGCGCGCGCGGCATTCGCGAGAACCACCGGCTCAATCTCAACAACATGCAGCAGCTGTGGGACGAGATCGAGCATATCGAGAAACCCTTTGTCGTCGCGCACCATGCCATGTGCGTGGGCGGCGGGCTGGAAATGAGCCTCTCGTGCGATTTCCGCCTTGCCGCCAGAAGCGCGTCCTACGCCTTTCCCGAAGGGCTGTTCGGTGTGCTCCCCGCATCGGGCGGCGTCTCGCGCCTGACGCGCATCTGCGGGCCGCACTGGGCGCGCTGGCTGATCATGGCGAACAAACCCGCCCCGGCGGACATGGCCCTGACCATGGGGCTGGTCCACCAGGTCTATGAGGACGAGACGTTCGAGGCGGACGTCATGGCGTTCTGCCGCCACCTCGCCAAACAGAATCCCGAGCAGATGGGCGCGGCCAAGGTCGCCATCGAACTCAGCGTCGAAGTGGGCCGCGACAGCGCCCGCCACATCGAACGCATGGCCAACAGCGCACTCATGCTCAACCCGGACTATATCCGCGGCATGGAAGAATACCTGAAAGGCGTGGGCGGGAAGAAGAAGTAGGGGCGGTCTGGAGGTTTCCCTCCGGTCACCCCGAACCTAGACACAAACGCTCGTCGCCCCCGCGAAGGCGGGGGCCCCGCTTCCTTTGCGCCACGCCAGAAGAACAAGCGGGATCCCCGTCTTCGCGGGGATGACGAAATGGGGTTTGTGCATGGAAGCGAGGTTGTTAACGGCGCCTCACCCCGCCGCCCGCTCCCGCATGTCGCGGATCGCCAGTTCCATCAGCCGCGCGTTGACCTCCAGCAGGCTTTCCTCGCGCCGCCCCGGCAGCGTGCCTAGGATACGCCGCAAGCGCCTGTCGGTCGCCAGCGTGATCGAGCGTTCGATACCCGTCATCAGCGTCGTCGCCATCAGCACCGCCGTGTCGCCCAGCGCCCCGCGCGGGTCCATCTGCGCCACGAACAGGCCGATCAGCGGCCGGGTCGAGTTCACGCGCTGGTGCATGATGCGCACGTCGAACTGGTCCGCCAGTGAGTTACGCAAGTGCAGCAGGCCGGTGTGCTTGGCCCAGAACGCGTGATAGGCGCGCACGAAGTCCATGGCCCGCGCATTGAGCTCCGCGTCCGGCCACTGGTCGCGGGCCAGCACGAAATACTCGTCCTGCGCCGAGCCCATCACCGGCTCCAGCACGGCGAGCAGCAGTTCGGTGAAGTCGGTGAAGTAGTTGTAGATCGACGTCATGCCGATCCCGACCGTCCTCGCCACGGCCCCCAGCGTCACCGGCTCGTCGGTCTTCTCGACAAGCTCGATGGTGGCGGCAAGGATGCGCTCACGCGTGACGCGCCCCTTGCGGCCCAGTTTCTGCCCGTGGAGGTTATGGCTGACCGCCGCCGATGCGTCGGTGACGGCGGCGGCGAGATGCGGCGGGACAGCCGGGGTTCCGGTGTCCTCGCCGCTATTCTCTTCTCCGGTGTCGCTTCCCAGAAAGGCCTCGTCCGAGCCGCTTGCGTCAGGCCGCGGCCTGGCCGACGGGCCAGGCGAGGATCTTGACGTCGGTGAACTCTTCAATGCCTTCCAGACCCCATTCGCGTCCCATGCCGCTGGCCTTGTAGCCACCGAAGGGAATGTCGCCAGCGATGCACATGCCGTTGTTGACGCTCATCGAGCCGGTGCGCACACGCTTGGCAATATTGATCGCCCGGTTCAGATCACCCGAGCTGACACCGCCGGATAGGCCATAGGAACTCTGGTTGGCAATGCGCACGGCATCCTCGTCGTCCTCGTAGGGGATGACGACCAGCACAGGGCCGAAAATCTCTTCCTGAGCGATGCGCATGTCATTGGTAACGTCCACGAAGCAGGTCGGCTCCACAAAATAGCCGCCGCCCTTGTCGGGGCGGATGTTGCCGCCGGCCAGCAGCGTGGCGCCCTCTTCCTGCCCGAGATCGATGTAGCTCTTCACCCGTTCCATCTGACGCTTCGAGATCACCGGGCCCATGATGTGCGCCGGGTTCGCGATATCGCCCCAGTTGTCGCCGAAGTTGCCGTAGGCGCCCTTGAGGATGGCCTTGGCTTCCTCGTAACGGCTGCGCGGCACCAGCAGGCGCGACTGCACGGCGCAGCCCTGCCCGGCATGGAACACCAGCATCGCCATGCCCACTTCCATCGCGAAGTTCGGTGCATCGTCGAGCACGATCTTGGCCGACTTGCCGCCGAGTTCGAGGAACACGCGCTTCAGCGTCGCCGCCCCCTGCTCCATGATGCGCTTGCCGACGCCGGTGGAGCCGGTGAACGAGATCAGGTCCACGCGTGGATCGGTGACCAGCATTTCGCCCGCCAGCGCCGGATCGGCGCCGAACACCACGTTGATGACGCCGTCGGGGAAGCCCGCTTCCCTGGCCAGTTCGCCAAAGATCGCGCCCATTCCGGGCGTATCGGGCGCGGGCTTCAGGATCACGGTGCAACCGGCGAGCAGCGCGGCAACGATCTTGCCGATGTTCACGTAGAGCGGCACGTTCCACGGCGTGATCGCGCCCACCACGCCGACGGGTTCACGCACACCGATGCGCTTGTGAACCATGCCGAAGGCCGGCTTCTCGCCGTAGTCCTTTTCCCATTCCAGCTTGTCGAACACGGCCATGTAGTCGTCCCAGCCGTCGAGAGCCATGCCGACATGGGCCCGGCTGACCGCCCCCTGCGCCGCGCCGGCCTCGTTGATCGCCAGTTCGCCAAGACGCGGACGGGCCGCTTCGAACAACTCGCGGTACTTTTTGACCAGAGCCACGCGCTTTTCGGTGTTGGTGGCCCAGTCGGTCTCGTCGAAAGCGCGGCGGGCGGCGGCGATGGCCGCGTTCACGTCATCGGCGGTGGCATCGGCGGCCTTGCCGATCGCCTCGCCGGTCCAGGGGCTGATCACCTCGAAGGTGCCGCCGTCGCTGGCGCCCCGCAACTGGCCGTCGATATAGAGCTGGGCGTCGGGAAGAGTGGTCATCGTGTGATCCTTGGCGGGAATGGCGTCTTGCAGGGTTTGGGCGTCGCTCATGGACGGCGCGCTCCCACTGAAACGTGGAGCACGCGCACGTCGGGCGGCAGATCGATGACCGAGCGGAACACCCCGGTGACGTTCTCGGTCTGCGAGATCGGGCGCGCGCGCAGGTCGATGCCATTGGCCGCGCAGCCCTGATGGAAACGCATGGCGGCATCGGGATTCCAGCCCGGCGCAGCCTTGCCCGCTTCGTACATCGGCCCGGCGCGCACGGTGGTGACGCGGATGCCGGCAGGCTCCAGTTCTTCCACCAGCGCTTCGGTAAAGCGTTCGAGACCCGCCTTGGTGCACTGGTAGAGCGAGAGCATCACGAACGGCACGGCGACGGATTCGCTGCCCACGTTGATGATCTGCCCGCCCTTTTCCATCATCGGGATGGCCGCGCGGCAGCAGTAGATCGGGCCATTGAGATTGGTGGCGATGATACCGTCGATCTGCGCGTCGCTCGCCTCGGCCACCGTGAACGGTTCGTAGACCGCCGCATTGTTGATCAGCACATCGATCTTCGGGTGCTTTTGCGCAATCGCGGCAAAGGCCTGGCGCACGGAATCGGCGCTGGCCACGTCGCACTCCACCGCCATGGCTGCCGGGCCGATCTCGTCCGCCAGTTCCTGCACCTTGGACAGCGTGCGCCCCAGCAGGATCACGGTCTCCCCTTCACCGGCGAAACGCCTTGCCAGCGCGCGGCCGAGGCCCGCCCCGGCGCCAGTGATCACGATCGTCTTACCCACGCATCCTCCCGCTCTTACGGCTTTCGAGTGCCGGTCCTTGTCCGGCACGATTTCCCGAACTCTAACCCTTGCGCAAGGCGCCGCCTATCGCGGCCACGATGCTTGGGCAGGACCGTCCCCGCGATACCGGGCGGCACGCCGAGAACCTGCCACCGAGGCCGGATCACGCCGATCGGCAGCGCCGGTTCGCCGAAAGACCGGCCCAGCAAGCGCCCCGGCGGCAGGCACTCAGCGCTGGGTCATATCCATGTCGACGATCAGCCGCGAGAGCGTCTGCTTCGCGATCTTCCAGCCATCGGCAGCACGCACGCAGGTCTCGTGATAATGGCCGTACCCGGTCAGCGCAAAGCTGTCCTTCACCACGCGGTCCTGCATGGCCCAGACCACGTCGGCGCGGTCGCCGTGAAAGGTGATCTCGGGCGAGTGGACCTGGTGCGCGGTCTTCGCATCGGCCAGCGAGCGGCGGACCATCGCGACAAATGTATCGCGCCCCTGCTCCAGCGTACCCCCGGCGGGGCGCGTGTCGATCTCGCAATCCTCGGTGAACAGCGCGGCCCAGCCGTCCCAGTCCTTGGTATCGAGCAGGCGGCAATAGCGCGCCTTGAGATTGCAGATCTCCAGCCAGTCCTCGAAACGCGGCACCTGTGTCACGCTGTTCGTCCCCTCAACCCGGTGTGGTTTCCGCTTCCAGCCGCTCGGCGGCCAGCTTGCGCAGGTCCGCCGTCTTGATCTTGGCACTGCCGGTGGTCTTGAGGTCGCCCTCGGCCACGAACAGCACCTTGCGCGGCACTTTGTAGCTGGCGAGCTTTTCCCTGGCGAAATCACGGATCGATCCGGCATCGGGGCGCACGCCCTCCACCGGGACCACGCAGGAGACCACCAGTTCGCCCAGCAGCTCGTCCGGCACGCCGACGGTCTGCACCATCTTCACTTCGGGATGGGCGCGGATCACATCGTCGATCTCCAGCGGGGAGACATTGGCGCCGCCGGTCTTGATGATGTCGTTGAGGCGGCCTTCCCAGAACAGCCGCCCCGCCGCGTCGAGATAACCGCCATCCGCCGTGCGCAGGAAACCATCCTCGTCGAGCGTCTCGTCGAGCGGCACGCCAAGATAGCCGAGCATCAGCGTCGGCCCCTTGACGGCGATCTCGCCGCGTTCGCCCAGCGGCATCGTGGCGCCGGTCATGGGATCGACGATCTTGATCGTGGCGCCGGCAGTGGGCAGCCCGTGCGACTTGCCTGCCACGTCCTCGCTGGTGCCCGAGGGGAAGACGGAGATCAGCGTGAACGTCTCTGTATTGCCGAAGGCCTGCGCCGGTTCGCGCCAGGTCGTCGAAATCGTGGGATGCCGGGCGCAAGGCGTCAGCGCATCGAGGTATACCATCGACGACAGGTCAACCGTCTCGTAATTGGGCGCGGCGATCAGCTGGGCCCACTGGTGCGGCCAGGCAAGGATCATCGTCGCCCGCTCCGCCTCCATCAGCGCCAGCGCCTCCCCGGCGTCGAACCAGCGCTGGAGCACCAGCGAGCCGCCCGAACCGAGCGTGCCGCCCAGCGCCATCGCGAAATTGCCGGACCAGAAGAAGCCGTTGGCCGACCAGGTGCGCGGCGGCTCCTGAACCGCGTACCACTGCGGCCAGCGCCAGAGCTGCAGGCAGACGCCGCGATGGGCCGAAAGGATGCCCTTGGCCTTGCCGGTGGAACCCGAGGAAAAGAACAGCACGCCGGGATCGCTCGGCTGGACCGTGGCGGCGGCGGCATCGACCAGCACCGGATCGACGCCCTCTCCGCGCGCGAGGAACGTTTGCCAGCCCTCGATCGCGCCGAGGCCTTCGTCGCTGTCGATCACGGCGAGATGGCGCAGGAACGGGAACCTGGTGGAGGCGACTTCGCCGGGCCTGGCCGAGCCGATCTGCGGTTCGAGATCGACGAGGGTCTGCGCGAAATCCTTCTTGAGCACGCGGCGTTCGAGCAGCAGCACCGAACAGCCACCCATCTGCAGCACGGTTTCCAGTTCCGCAGGGGTGAAGAAGGTGCTGACCGTCATCGCCACGCCGCCCGCCAGCGCGGTGCCGAAGACGCTGGAGAGGAATTCGAGGCGATTGGTCGCCAGAACCCCGACCCGGGTGCCCTTGCCGACCCCGCAGGCAACGAGCGCGCGGGCGACGTCCATCGAACGGGCCCAGAGGTCGTCGTACGTCCAGCGCTCCACCGTGTCGCCCAGATGGATCACCGCTGCCTCCGCCGGGCCATGGCGCTGCGTGACCTCGCGGAGGAACCCGCCCAGCGTCAGCGGGCCGATGCCCTGCTCTTCCGCCAGCGGAATTCCGCGCGCAATGGACAGACCCTGCGTGACTTCGACCATGCCTTCCTCGCCATCCTTGCAGGGCCGTGTCGCCCTTTCTCCCAATGATGCTCTGGCGCGGCGGGCGGCTCCCTCAAACCGCCCGCCGCGCCGGCTGCATCAGGCGTTCACGTCAACGATGTAACGGCCGGTGACCTCTCCGGACATGAACTTGCGCGCAGCCTCGATGGCATCGCCGAGGCCGATGGTCTGGCCGATGGTTTCCAGCGCCGCCGGATCGAGATCCCTGGCCAGACGGTCCCAGGCCTTCAGGCGCTTGGCCTTGGGGGCCATGACGCTGTCGATGCCGAGCAGCGAAACGCCGCGCAGGATGAAGGGCATGACCGTCGAGGGCAGATCGAAGCCCTGCGCCAGACCGCAAGCGGCCACCGCGCCGCCGTACCTGGTCTGCGCGATGGCATTGGCCAGCGTGTGGCTGCCCGCGGTGTCGACCACGCCCGCCCAGCGCTCCTTCTGGAGCGGCTTGCCCTTTTCGGCGAGTTCGGCGCGGTCGATGATCGTTTCCGCGCCCAGCGATTTCAGGTAGTCCGCCTCGCCCGGCTTGCCGGTGAGCGCGGCGACCGAATAGCCCAGCTTCTTGAGGATGGCGATGGCGACCGAGCCGACCCCGCCGGTGGCGCCGGTGACGAGGATCTCGCCCTGATCCGGGGTCACGCCCCAGTCCACCAGCGCATCGACGCAGAGCGCGGCGGTATAACCGGCCGTGCCGATCGCCATGGCCTGCTTCGGCGTGAAGGCCGAAGGCAGCGGCACCAGCCAGTCACCCTTCAGCCTGGCCTTCTGCGACAACCCGCCCCAGTGGCCCTCGCCCACGCCCCAGCCGTTGAGCACGACGGTATCGCCCGCCTTCCAGTCGCCATGGCTGCTTTGCGTAACGGTGCCGACAAGGTCGATCCCCGGCACCATCGGGAACTTGCGCACGACCGGCGAGGCGCCGGTGACGGCAAGGCCGTCCTTGAAATTGAGCGTCGAGAACGCGACGTCGATGGCGACATCGCCCTCGGGCAGCGCGCTTTCGTCAAGCTGCTGGAGAGTGACCGTCTGGCCCTCATCGGTCTTGTCGATCACGATAGCGGAAAACATGGCATACTCCCTCAAGGGTCACGCTGGGACCCGGCGATGCGGGCTTAGGCAGGCCCTGGTTGAAAGGGAATATGCGCCGCTGCGTCAATGCCGCCGCCCCATGCCATCGCGGAGGCGAAGCGGCATCATGGGCGGGGTATCAGCCGAACGGTCAGCCTCCGGGAGAAACCCCGTGCGCCGCCAGCAGGTCCGCCACTTTCGGGAAAGCCTTGGCGCGCATCGTGCCGTACATCGACAGCCGCAGGATCTCGCGCGAATAGCGCCGCGACAGTTCGCGCCGCTCGCCCTCGTCGGCGGCATGGGCGCGGGCGAGGATCGGCCAGAAGAACACGCCCGCAAGGTTCATCACCGAATAGACCTCGAAATCGATGCCCGGTTCGGCCAGAGCGGTGCCGGCAAAGCGCCCCAGCGATCCGCAATATTCCCGCCAGAACGGGTCCTGCGAGGGATCGGGAGAGGCCAGCACCTGCTGCAGCCAGACGCGGCAGATGTCGGGATTTTCCATCGCGAAATCGGCCAGCCGCTCGGTCAGCGACACCACGTCCACTTCCTCGACCCGGCGCTCGCCCACGGTTTGCGGATCGCCGAAAACGGCATGGAACAGCTTGTCGGACACCCACTGGATGGTCGCCTCGATCAGCTTCTCGCGCGTTTCGAAATGCTGGTAGGCGGTGCCGCGATTGACGGCGGCGAGATGGGCAACGGCGGAAAGGCTGACGCCCTCGGGCCCGTCCTTGGCGAGCAGATTGGCCGCCGCATCCAGAATGACGGCGCGCGTCGCGACCGGATCGCGCGTCCTGCGCCGTGTTTTCGCCTCCATGCCCGCCCCTTTTCCTGTATCAAAGGGCGAGCATAGCGGCGTGCTTACTAATCGACAATGTTGATTAGCTTGTCCTCAGAGGAAGGCTTTCACCTTTTCGAGGACCAGTTCGGCATGTTCTTTCCGGCAGATCAGCAGGTCGGGCATATAGACGTCCTCCCGGTTGTAGACCAGCGGGCTGCCATCGATGCGCGAGACGTGGAGGCCCCAGCCCTGCGCCACGGCGGCAGGGGCGCAGCTGTCCCACTCGTACTGGCCGCCGGAGTGGAGGTAGATGTCCGCATCCCCCAGCAGGATCGCCATGGCCTTGGCCCCGGCCGATCCCATCGGCACCAGTTCGGCGCCGATTTCCTCGGCCACCCCGGTCGCTTCCTTGGCGGGACGCGTGCGGCTGACGACCATGCGCAGCGTTTCCGGCGCGGGCGGAACCTCGCCCGGCTGGTCGGAGCGCAGGACAAGCCCGGCGCCCGGCAGCGCCACGGCGCCCAGCACCGGCGCACCGTCCACCGCCATGCCGACATGGACCGCCCAGTCGGCACGCTCCTCGCCATATTCGCGGGTGCCGTCGACCGGGTCGACGATCCACACCCGCTGCTTGCTCAGACGCTCGGCATTGTCCTTTTCCTCTTCGGAGAGCAGCCCGTCCTCGGGCCGCTGCTCGCGAAGGGCGTGGCAGAGGAACTGGTTGGCGGTCTGGTCCCCCGCCTTGCCCAGCGCCTTGCCCGAGAACAGGCCGGAGCTGCGCACGTCGAGCAGGATCTTGCCCGCCACTTCGGCCAGGTGCGCGGCCAGGTCGCCGTCGGTGAGGCTACCGTCGTGGCGCATCAGGCGTCTCCCAACAGCGTGTCGACGATCAGGTTCGCGGCCTCTTCGGGCGAGATCGCCGTGGTGTCGATGCGGATTTCGGGGTTCCGCGGCGCTTCATAAGGGCTGTCGATACCCGTGAAGTTCTTCAGCTCGCCCGAACGCGCCTTCTTGTAGAGGCCCTTGACGTCGCGCGCCTCGGCCACCTTGAGCGGCGTGTCGATGAACACTTCGAAGAACTCGCCTTCGGGCAGCATCGAACGCACCATCTCGCGGTCCGCCTGGAACGGCGAGATGAAGGCGGTGATGACGATCAGGCCCGCGTCGGTCATCAGCTTGGAGACTTCGCCCACGCGGCGGATGTTCTCGATGCGGTCGGCCTCGGTGAAGCCCAGGTCCTTGTTGAGCCCGTGGCGCACGTTGTCGCCGTCGAGCAGGAAGGTGTGCCGGTTCATCCGGTGCAGCTTCTTCTCGACAAGGTTGGCGATGGTCGACTTGCCCGAGCCCGAAAGACCCGTGAACCACAGCACCGCGGGCTTCTGGTTCTTGAGGCCGGCGTGCTGCTTGCGATCGATGTCCACGGCCTGCCAGTGCACGTTCTGCGAACGGCGCAGCGAGAAGTGGATCATGCCCGCCGCCACCGTGGCGTTGGTCATCTTGTCGATCAGGATGAAGCCGCCGAGCGTGCGGTTGTCGGCATAAGGCTCGAAGACGATCTGCTTGTCGGTGGTCAGTTCCGCCACGCCGATGGCGTTCAGCTCCAGCGTCTTGGCCGCCAGCTTCTCCATCGTGTTGACGTTGACTTCGTACTTCGGCTCCTGGACCGTGGCCGACACCATCTGGGTGCCGATCTTCAGCCAGTAGGCGCGGCCGGGCACCATGGCCTCGTCCGCCATCCACACGAAGGTCGCCTCGAACTGATCGGCGGTCTGCGGCGGATTGTCGGCAACCGAGATCACCGACCCGCGCGAGCAGTCGATCTCGTCCGCGAAGCAGACGGTAACCGACTGGCCGGCGACCGCTTCTTCCAGATCGCCGTCGAAAGTGACGACGCGCGTGATCGTGCTGGTCTTGCCCGAGGGCAGGACGCGGATCTTGTCGCCCGCCTTCACCGAACCGGTGGCGATCAGGCCCGAGAACCCGCGGAAATCGAGGTTCGGACGGTTCACCCACTGCACCGGCAGGCGCAGCGGCTTGTCGGCATCGACCGAGGAGAGAACCTCCACCGTCTCCAGATGCTCGACCAGCGGGACACCGGCGTAGGCTGGCGCCTTGTACCACGGGGTCTTGTCCGAGAGCGTGGTGATGTTGTCGCCCTTGAAACCCGAGATCGGCAGCGCGGTGAAGCTCTCGATGCCGATCGACTGCGCGAACTCGGTATAGTCCGCCAGGATCTTGTCGAAGACCTCCTGGCTGTAATCCACCAGGTCCATCTTGTTCACGGCCAGGACGATGTTCTTGATGCCGATCAGGTGGCACAGGTACGAGTGGCGGCGCGTCTGCACCAGCACGCCCTTGCGCGCATCGATCAGGATCACCGCAAGGTCGGCGGTGGAAGCGCCGGTGACCATGTTACGGGTGTACTGTTCGTGGCCCGGGCAGTCGGCAACGATGAACTTGCGCTTCTCGGTGTTGAAGAAGCGATAGGCCACGTCGATGGTGATGCCCTGCTCACGCTCGGCGGCAAGACCGTCGACCAGCAGCGCGAAGTCGATCTCCTGCCCCTGCGTGCCGACCTTCTTGGAATCCGACTGCAGCGCGTCGAGCTGGTCCTCGAAGATCATCTTCGAATCGTAGAGCAGGCGCCCGATCAGGGTGGACTTGCCATCGTCGACGCTGCCGCAGGTGATGAAGCGGAGCATCGTCTTGTGCTCGTGCTGGACGAGATAGGCGTCGATGTCCTCGGCAATCAGCTTGTCGGTGACGTAGACAGCTTCCTTGGTGTCGTTCTGCACCGTTTCAGTGTCGCTCTGTCCCATCAGAAGTACCCCTGCTGCTTCTTGACTTCCATGCCGGCACCGCCAGCGTCCTTGTCGATGGCGCGGCCCTGCCGCTCGGATGTGGTGGTGAGCAGGGTCTCCTGGATCACGTCGGGAAGCGTCTTCGCCTCGCTCTCCACCGCGCCGGTCAGCGGGTAGCAGCCGAGCGTGCGGAAACGGATCGAGCGTTCGACCGGAACCTCGCCGTCCTTCAGCGGGAAGCGCTCGTCGTCCACCATCAGCAGCATGCCGTCACGCTCCACGGTCGGGCGCTTCTCGGCGAAGTAGAGCGGCACGATGGGGATGTCGTTCAGGTGGATGTACTGCCAGATGTCCAGCTCGGTCCAGTTGGAGATCGGGAAGACGCGGATCGACTCGCCGCGCGCCTTCCTGGCATTGTAGAGGTTCCACAGCTCCGGGCGCTGGTTCTTCGGGTCCCAGCCGTGCGAGGAGGTGCGGAACGAGAAGATGCGCTCCTTGGCGCGGCTCTTTTCCTCGTCGCGGCGGGCGCCGCCGAAGGCCGCGTCGAAGCCGTACTTGTCCAGCGCCTGCTTCAGGCCTTCGGTCTTCCACATGTCGGTGTGGAGCGCGCCGTGGTCGAACGGGTTGATGCCCTTCTCGACCGCCTCGGGGTTCTGGTAGACCAGCAGCTCCATGCCGCTCTCGCGCGCCATCTTGTCGCGCAGCTCGTACATCGCCTTGAACTTCCACGTCGTATCGACATGGAGCAGCGGGAACGGCGGCGGCGAGGGATAAAACGCCTTGCGGGCAAGGTGCAGCATCACCGCGCTGTCCTTGCCGACCGAATAGAGCATCACCGGCTTTTCGGCCTCGGCAACGACTTCGCGGATGATGTGGATGCTCTCGGCTTCGAGACGCTCCAGATGCGTGAGTGTTTTCATCAGGTCTTCCTCTGCCCTTGGGCTCGCGCCCGTTCGGCTGGGTTTCAAACTGTCCCGATCCGAATCGCAAGGATGACATTTCCGCGAACCTCCCATATGGGAGGGTATGGCTCTTACCAGCAACGACGAGACCGATCTCCTGATCCCGCTCTTTCAGGGAAATGCCGAAGATCCGCGCTTTGCGACATTTCTGGAAAGATTGCGTCGTCGCACCCAGGCCGACTACGTCAGCCTGATCCTTCGCATGGGCGATGGTCCGCATGGCACCATCGTCGAAAGCCATGCCGGAATCGACTTGCGCAAACGCGCCCGCGAGTCGGAACAGCAGGGGCCGTTCGACCTTGACCGCTACCTCTACGACAGCCTGCGGCCGGGGCGGGTCTATTCGATCGGGGAGATGATCGACCACGACCCCGTGGCGCGCGCGGATCGCAACCGGCGCATGGCGAAGCTTGGCATCGGCGACGAGCGCGTGGTGCGGATCGCCGGCGGCGAGCGCTACAGCGCATGGCTGCTGATGGCGCGTGCGCGCGAGTGCACCGCCGCCGACAGCGCCCTGCTCTCCAGCCTGGCGCCTTACGTGGCCATCGCGGTCGAGAATCTCGTGGCGATGGACCGCGACCGGCTTGCGGCGCGGATCAACGCCATGGGGCTGGAGCGCACCGGCAAGGGCTGGATGCTTCTGGATGCCGAAGCGCGCATCGTGGTGGCCGATCGCGCGCTGGCGGAATTCTGGCAGACGCACTGCGGCGCGGCGCTGCGCCCGGGCGAGCGCGTGCTGGGCCTCGACCTTGCCGCCGAGCGCAAGCTGGCGGCCATCGCGGCGGAAATGACCCAGGCCCCCGCGCTGTCCGCACGGCCGCTGCTGCTGCGGGACAACCCGCATATCGAGGCGCTGCTAATGCCCGCCGAGAATGCGCAGACCCTCGCGGCACCGGCGATCCTGGCGCTCTGCACCCTGCCCCGCCCGCATTCGGATCAGAGCGCCGAACGACTGGCAGCCGTCTTCGACCTGCCCCGGCGCGAGGCGGAACTGGCAATGGCGCTGGCGGACGGCCACTCCATCGCCGAAGCGGCGGAGCGCATGGGCCTGACCCTGGAAACGGCGCGCAACTATTCCAAGCGGCTCTACGCCAAGCTGGGCGTGCGCGGGCAAGCGGAACTCGTGCGGCTGGTTTATGAGAGCAGCGCGGTGATGGCGTAAAACACGCGCCCGCACGACGCCGCGAACCCAAACCCAACCTCAAACCCAAAAACTTCGTCGCCCCCGCGCAGGCGGGGGCCCCGCTTCCTTTTTGCACGCTAGCGCGAGGCCAGAAGACCAAGCGGGGTCCCCGCCTGCGCGGGGACGACGAGGTTTTAGCAGATCAATCCCCCAGCTTGGCCTCCATCGCCCCGATTTCCGAACGCAGCCACATCATCTCGGACAGGTTCCTGCCGCCCGACGCCGCCAGCAGCGCCTCATGCGCCGCCTTGCGCACGGTCAGCACCGCCGCATTGTCCGGCTCCGCGCTGAGGGCAATATCGGTCAGATGCACGGCCTCCAGCGGAGCGCCCGCATCGAGCTTCGCCTGCGCCCGTTCCGCCAGCTTGACCGCGCCGCCAGCCAGTTCGACCAGATCGCCATCCACACTGGAACGCGGCACGCCGTAGAGCGCCGTCGTACCGTCCTCATAGTGCAGCCAGCCCGCGTACTCGCGCCAGATCGACTTGACCGCCCAGGCTGCCTTGCCGTGGAATTCGCCGATCTCCAGCCCCTCGGGCCAGACGAATTCGCGCATCAGCCTGTGCACGTCCTTGCCCGCCTTCATGCCTTCCAGCGTATAGTCGCGCACGTAGCTTACCGCCGCGTGCATCCTGTCGAGATCGGCACGGATGCGCTCGGCTCCGCGAATGGCCTCGCCGTGGCCGGTAACAACGATCTCGGCCCCAAGGTCGCGGATCGTCTCCAGCGACTTCAGGTAGTTGCGCACCAGACGCGGCTTGTCTCCGCGCAGGGTGTTGAGGAACGGCATCGACAGCCAGACCGGCCCGAAGACATTGCCGGTAAAGGCGATCTTCTCCTTGGGCAGCCAGACCGTCAGCGCATCGACGGTCTCGCCCTCGGGCGTGGAGATCAGTTCGAAGGTCCGCCCGCCAAGATCGATGGTCAGGCGGCGGTCGACGAGGATGTCGGGAACCACGTGCGGGGCCGGCTTGGGCGAACCGCCGCGCTTCAGCGTCGCCCCCCAGAGCTTCCCGCTCCTTGGCCCGAAAAAGGGCTGGAGGTCCATCATGTCCGAAAGCGCTTCATTGAAGCCCGGCCCGCCGACGACCTGCGTGCCCTGCTCCAGGAATTCCGGCACGCCGCCGAAGTGGTCCGCATGGCTCTGCGTCAGGATGATAAAGGCCAGCGGCCCGGTGCGATGCGGGGTCAGCAAGCGCTTGGTGCGCTCTGCATTGTCCATGAAGCCGGTGTTGATCATGACGTCGCCCTCGGACGTCGTCACGAGGTAGGCGTTCGAGATATCGTTCGCCTGAAACACGAAATCGGTGACCGCGATAGCCTCGGCCTGCTCGTCACCCGAGCGGACCAGGCCCGCCAGCTTCGGACCGGCATCCTTCATATCGGCCATCTCAAGCCTCCTCGATCCCGATCATGACTTTGGCGGACTGCGGCGTGGCGGCAATTTCCAGGCCCTTCATGATTTCGCTGAACGGCAGCTTGTGGCTGATCATCGGCGCGATCTTGTCCTTCAGGCGGGGCATGGCGGCGACAACTTCAGGCATTTCGGTGGGATAGCCAACCGCCGTGGTGATCGTCATCTCGCTGGTCAGCATGCGGCCGACCGGGAACTCGATGGGCCGCATGTAGGCGGCGGTGATGACCAGCCTGGCATGCAGCTTGGCCATGATGATCACATCGGTCAGGATGTTGGGCGCGCCCGCCGCGTCGATGAAGGCATCGGTGCCCACGCCCACGCGGCCGTAGCTGGGCACTTCGCCGTGCAGTTTCGCCAGTTCCGCCCGCAGATCGACCTTCGTGGGATCGAGCGCAGCCTGCACGCCCAGCGCCCGCGCGCGCTCCAGGCGCTCTTCGGAAAGGTCCAGCGCGACGACATCGGTCACGCCGCGATCGACCAGCCAGAGCAACATGCCAAGCCCGATCGGCCCGCAGCCGAACACGACGACCTTGTCACCCGGCTTCACATCGGCGCGGTTGACGCCGTGCATGGCCACGGCCAGCGGCTCGCACATCGCGGCCACGTCGTAGGAAATGCCCTCGGGGATCGGCAGGATGGAATCGCCGAGGCGCGCCTCGCGCACCAGCAGTTCCTGCGTGAACGCGCCTTCCGGGCCGCCCGAACCGATGTTGCTGGGCGTCATCATCGGGTTGACGATGACGGCATCACCCACCGCGATCCCGGCGACTTCGGCGCCGACTTCCATCACCTCGCCCGCGCCTTCATGGCCCAGCGCGGTCTCCACGCCCGGCGGAATGCCGCCCATCTTGATGTAGGACAGGTCCGATCCGCAGATGCCAACCGACTTCATCCTGACGACCACGTCCTTCGGCCCGGCCGCCGGACGTTCGTAGGCATCGAGGCGAACGTCGCCTTGCCCATGAATCTTGAGCAATTCCATCACGTCTCTCCCCAAGCCCCGCTTACGGGCGAACCATGTAGCCGCCGTCGATCGTGACCGTCTCGCCGGTCATGAACGAACTTGCGTCCGAGCAAAGATAGGCGCCGATGCCCTCGAAGTCGGCCGGATAGCCGGTGCGCTTCATCGGGATCGTCGGCGCGAAATGCGCGGCCACGGCATCAGCGCGGGCGCCCTCGCCCATCATCGGCGTGATGACGAGGCCCGGCGCCACGACGTTGGCGCGAATGCCCAGCGGAGCCAGCTCGATGGCCAGACAGCGGATCGCCGCCGCCACCGCCGCCTTCGATGCGGCATATTCCATCTTGCCCGGCAGACCCTGGAACAGCGAGAGCGAACCACAGGCGACAAGGCTGCCGCCGCTTTGGTCTCCCGCCTCCACGCGCTCCTTCATCAACCGCGCGCCTTCACGCAGCGTGAAGAACGCACCGTCCAGCGCAGTCTTCTGGAATTCGTACCAATGCTCGGTCGGCATCTCGAAGGCCGAGTTGTAGCGCGGGCTTGCACCGGAGTTGGCAAACACGCAGTCCACCCGGCCGAAATCGGCCATCACCTGCTCGTAACCGGCCTTGATGTTCGCCTCTTCCGAAACGTCGACCTGATAGGCGATCACCCTGCACGCGCCGGCCGCTTCCAGTTCGGCCTTGGCCTTCGCGCTCTTTTCCGCGTTGCGCGCCCAGATCGCCAGATCGCCGCCCATCTTGGCCACGCCCATGGCAAAGCCGAAGCCGATACCGCCGTTGCCGCCGGTCACCACCGTCACCTTGCCCGTGCAGTCAAAAAGGCCCTTGGCCATCATTCTCTCCTCGATCCCTCCACCGACTTTCCTGCCGGCACTTTCGTTGGCGCGATGTTTCCCGTGGGCGGCTTGTCCCGCAAGTGTGGCAATCGTAGAGTTCGGGCCCTATCCAAGCATCAGGGACACGAATTCGGGCCAGCGACCCGACACGCCCCGGAGAGCCTGCCATGCCCGAAACGCAACTTGCCCATTCGCCGACGATGATTGTCGATGCGGAACTTTCCGCAGCCGGAATCACCGCGCAGATCGTGCGGTTCGACATTCCCGAACCGACCGACACGCGCCATGCCCTCGGCTCGGGCTATCATGTCAACATGTGCCTGACCCCGCGCCCGCTGGACTCGCGCGGCGGCTATCGCGAGCGCTGGGGCCCGCACCGGTTCGAACGTCTGGGCGACATCTTTGCGATCCCCCCCGGAGAGGCGCTCTACATTCGCGGCGGCAGCGGCCGGCAAGCCTCCCTGGTCTGCACCATCGACGCCGCGTTGGTGCACGACCTGCTCGGCCGAGAACTGCCGTGGGACGATGCGCACCTCGCCGCAGCGCTCGACATCGGCAGCGCGCATGTGCGGGCGCTGCTGTTCCGCATCACCGCCGAAGTGCGCCACCCCGGCCTTGCCGCGCAGCGCATGCTGGAACTGCTGGGCGGCGAACTGGCCATCGAGCTCGGGCGCTACGGCCTCGAAGTTGCCGAAAGACCGATGACCGGCGGCCTTTCCGGCTGGCGGCTGCGCCTGATCGAGGAACGGCTGGCCAGCGACCTCACTTCCCCGTCGCTCAAGGATCTGGCCGACATGTGCGGGCTCTCCGTGCGTCAGTTGACCCGCGGCTTTCGCGTCAGCCGCGCCTGCTCGATCGGCGACTATATCGAACAGCGCCGGATGGAAGCCGCCAAACGCCTGTTGATGGAAGGCGAAAGCGTGAAGACGGTCGCCTTCGCCATGGGCTTTGCCTCCCCCTCCAGCTTCACGTTCGCGTTTCGCCGCGCAGTGGGCGCCAGCCCCAGCACGTTCCGCCAGCGGCAGGCGCGCGCCTTGTCCTCGATGGCCTCCGCCGCAGCATGAGGGGCGGCGGGTCTTGGCCCATATTCGACATTACGTCCTGATCCGTCATGTCAGCCGCATTGCCAAGGCGGCTCTCCCGCTGGCTATCTCATGGCGATGAGGTCGCCGCAGCGGCCCGCGCCGAGACACGGGAAAGAGGATCACGAAATGACCGAACACCTCACGATGGACAAACTCGTCGGTGATGCACTCGTCGAACAGGCGATGAACGAGACCGGCATCCACACCTTCGACAACGACACATGGCGCGAAGGCTTCGACGTTCTTGTGGGCGATTTCAACGCCGGCATCGCGCGCGGTCAATATACCGAGGGCGGTATAGCCCGCGCGAAGGCGGACATCGTGCACTATCTGCGCGGCCGCCTGAAGATCTCCGACTACCTGCGCCAGAACCCTGAATTGCTCAGTCGCCCGGTCGAAAAGCCGGTCTTCGTGATGGGCGTGCCGCGCACCGGCACCACGCTGCTCTCGAACCTGCTCGCCGCCGACCCGGCGCGCCGCTCGCCGCTGACCTGGGAAATCGACGATCCGGTCCCGCCGGTCGCCTCGAAGGAACTGCTCACCACCGATCCGCGCGCGCAGGCCCGTCTGGCGCAGGAAAAGGCGATGCTCGAGGCCAATCCGGCGATGGGCAAGTACTATCGCGGCTCGGCCGTCTATCCGAACGAGTGCGTGTTCTTCATGGCGCACGACTTCAAGACACTGATGATCGATTCCAAGGGCAAGCTGCCGGGCTACAAGGAATTCATCTTCTCCTGCGACATGACCAGCGCCTACGAATACCACAAGAAGTTCCTGCAAGTACTCCAGCAGAACGCCGGCGGCGTGTGGAACGTGAAGAAGCCCAGCCATGCGCTATGGCTGGAGACGATTTTCAAGGTCTATCCCGACGCCCGCGTGCTCTGGGCGCACCGCGATCCCTTCACCGCCACAGGGTCGCTCTGCTCGATCATCTCGCTCAGCCACATGGCACACATGGGCAAGCCGGATACCGCGTGGCTCAAGGAAAACTACACCTGGCAGGCCGCCGAGCACGCCAACCGGATCATGGATTTCCGTGACAGGCATGGCGAGGACAAGATTATCGACGTCCACTACGCCGATATGACGGCCGATCCGATCGGCACCATGAAAAAGGTCTACCGGCAACTGGGCGACGAATGGACCGCCGAGGCAGAGGCCGGGATCCAGCAGTGGGTGGACGACAACCCGCAGGACAAGTTCGGCAAGCACGAATACAAGCTGGCCCAGTACGGCATCGACAAGGCCGAACTCGAACCGCTCTTCGAACGCTATCTTTCGCGCTACGACGTCGCCCGCGAGGGCTGAGACGGCGAACTCCTTCCAGACCCGTCGCCCTCGCCGGGGCGACGGGTCCAGGGGCTTGCGCAAGACTGCAGGAGAGACCGATGCTTGAAGGCCGCCATTACCAGAACGCCTACGTCTGCGACAATCTTGAAGCCGGAATCGACCTGTTCCGCAGGCGCGGGCTCGTCCGTGAACCGGTAATCATCCCGGTGGACCAGCAAGTGCTCACGCCGCAGGGCCTGAAACGCCAGAAGGGGCGGATCTGCTTCATCTGGATCGGCGAACTCCAGATCGAACTGATCGAAAACGAGATCGACGAAGTGGGCATCTACGCGGGTTGCCAGTCGAACGGTGGACCGCTGCGCTTCCACCATATCTGCTTTGGGGTGGACGACTGGCCGGACTTTCGCAAACGGGTCGACAGCCAGGAGTTTCCCATCGCCATGGAGCGCGAGCCTGACGACAATCCGGACGCGCTGAAGTTCCTCTACCTCGATGCCCGCAAGGTCTTCGGGCACTACATCGAATACACCTGGATGCCCGAAGCCATGTGGCAGCAGATCAAGGCCATGTAAGGTCCCGGTTCAAACCGCTTCCAATGCCACTTCGCCGTAAAGCGTGGTACGCTGCTTCAATGTGCGCCCCACGCTTTCCGCCGCCGTGCGCAGTTCCGCGATCGTCACCCCCTGCCCGTGTGCTGCCCCTGCGGCGCGGCTGATGCTTTCATCCATCAGCACACCGCCAAGGTCGTTGGCGCCCGCTGCCAGCACGGCGGCGGCCCCGTCCATGCCCAGTTTCACCCAGGAGCACTGGATCGAGTTGATCGCCCCATTCAGCGCCAGACGCGCCACCGCGTGCATCATTACCGCCTCGCGCCAGGTCGGCCCCTTGCGGCACTGTCCACGCCGGTAGAAGGGCGCTTCCATGTGCACGAGCGGCAGCGGCACGAATTCGGTGATGCCGCCGGTTTCGAGCTGGAGATTGCGCAGCGCCAGCAGGTGCCGCGCCCAGTGCCCGATGCCTTCGAGGTGACCGAACATCACCGTGGACGTCGTCGGCAGGCCGACAGCATGCGCGGTGCCGACCACATCCAGCCATTCCTGCGTGGTCAGCTTGCCCGGGCAGATCTGCTCGCGAATGTCGTCGCAAAGGATCTCGGCCGCCGTACCGGGCAGCGAGCCCAGCCCCGCATCCTTCAGCATCGCCAGATAGTCCCGCACCGGCATGCCCAGCGTACGCGCGCCCTGGCTTACTTCCAGCGGAGAGAAGGCGTGGACATGAAGGTCCGGGCACGCCGCTTTCACTTCGCGCAAGATCGAAAGGTAGGTTTCGCCGGTATAGCTCGGGTGGATGCCGCCTTGCAGGCAGACTTCGGTCGCCCCGCGCTCCACCGCTTCGCGCGCGCGGCCCGCGACTTCCGACAAGTCGAGATTGTAGGGCTTGTCACGGAAGCCCGCCTTGCTGCTGGTCTTCGAGAAAGCGCAGAACGAGCAAGTGTGCGTGCAGATGTTGGTGTAGTTGATGTTGCGATTGACGACGTACGTCACTGCATCGCCGCTGACTTCGGCGCGCAGGGCGTCGGCCGCGGCGATCACCGCCTGCGCCGCAGCGCCGCGCGTGGCAAAAAGATCGACGATCTCGTCCTCGCTGAGCGTCACGCCGCTCGCCGCACGATCAAGAATACGATGGAGCGAGGCTGCGACCGGGCCGGCATGGAACTGCCCCAGCGGAGCGCGAACACTGCCTGGTGCATGCTGATCGGCCAGACCGGGGCTCCAGACGCTGTCGCGCGCCAGCCCCTCGGCATCGGCATGGCGTAGCACGGCTGGCCGGATCGCCGAATCGAGCCATGAACGGTCCTCGCTCATCACGAAGCGCGGATAGACCGTCAGGCGCTCGACCAGCGGCAGGCCCTTGGTCGCGCAGATCGCACGCAGCCGCTCCACTTCGGGCCAGGGCGCTTCCGGGTTTACATGATCGAGCGTTACCGGAGAGATGCCGCCCCAATCGTCGATCCCCGCGTCGATCAGTTCGACAAGCCGCTCATCATTCAGATTGGGCGGCGCCTGTATCGATACTTCGTCCGGCAGCAGGATGCGCGCGGCGGCGACCACGCGCAGGAAATCCGCCTCGCTCGCTTCCGGCGCGCGGGCCATCTTCGTGCCTGGCTTGGGGCAGAAGTTCTGGACGATCACTTCCTGCAAATGGCCATGCTCGCGGTGCAGATCGCGCAAGGCGATCAGCGCGTCGATGCGTTCTTCCGCCGTCTCGCCAATGCCGATCAGCACGCCGCTGGTCATCGGCACCTGTGCGCGACCGGCCGCCGCCAGCGAGGCGAGCCGCAGCGCCGGCACCTTGTCAGGCGAGCCATGGTGGCACATGCCCTTTTCCAGCAGCCGCTCCGACGTGCTTTCCAGCATCAGCCCCACCGAAGCCGCGACCGGGCGCAGCATCCGGTAGTCCACTTCCTCCAGCACACCGGCGTTGACGTGCGGCAGCAGGCCGGTTTCCTTCAGCACCAGTTCGGCGCAGTGGCGCACATAGTCCACGGTGCGCGCGAAGCCCCGCTCCGCCAGCCAGTCGCGCGCGGCGGCATAACGGCGCTCCGGGGCATCGCCCAGCGTGAACAGCGCCTCCCGGCACCCCGCCGCGGCCCCGGCGCGGGCTATGTCCAGCACTTCCTCAGGCGTGAGGTAGGGTGCCTCGAGCCGCGACGGCGTCGTCGCGAACGTGCAGTAGTGGCAGACGTCCATGCAAAGGCGTGTCAGCGGGATGAAGACCTTGGGCGAATAAGTCATCCGCGCCGGACCGTTTGCCTCGCGCCGCGCCCTTGCCCGCGCGGTGACGTCCTCCAACTGAGCCGCCAGCAGCCATGCCTTCAGCGTGTGGCTATCATCCTGCATCTGCTCACCCTTCAGATGCCTGCGAGGGCAAGCACCTCCTTCGCGAGCCTTTCCCTGTCGGCGGCTTCGCGCATCATTGTCGTCGTCACGGTGACCGTGAGGCCCCGTGCCTGCAAACCAGAGACATCGGCCTCATCGGCATGATCGATCAAGAGGTGGTCGAGAAGATCGCTGTAGTGATGAGCGATAGCCGCATTGCTCACCGCCTGCCCGCGCTCGGCCAGCATCTTGGCCAGCGGGCCTTTCACCGAGGTTCCGCCGACAATCGGCGAGACTGCGATCAGCGGCACCCGCCGCGCCGCCAGCGCAGCGCGCACGCCGTCGACGGCAAGGATCGGATCGACACTGAGGAACGGGTTGGACGGGCAGACGACGATGGCGGCAAGGTCTTCCCGTGCCAGTGCGTCAGCAAATCCGGACGAGGGTTTAGCCCCCGCCGCGCCCTCGAAACGTACATCAGAAACCACCGGAACGCATTGATCCCCCACGAACCAGCGCTGAAAATCTGTCCAGCCTGCCTCCGTAAGCACCTGCGTGCGCACCGGATCGTCGCTCATCGGCACAACCGTATGGGCGATCCCGAGTTCGTGCGTCAGCCGCGCCGTCACTTCAGAAAGCGTCTCACCTGCACGCAGCCGCCATGACCGCGCAATGTGCATCGCCATGTCGCGGTCGCCAAGGTTGAACCACCCCTCCTCGCCCAGCGCGCGGAGCATGGCCATGGTCTGCCACGTCTCGTCCTTCACGCCCCAACCGCGCTGGGCATCGTTGAGACCGGCGAGCGCATAAGTCACAGAATCCATGTCAGGACATATAGTTAGACCGAGATGCTCGAAATCGTCTCCAGTATTGATGACGATCGTGAGATCTGCCGGCGCCATGACTGCAGCGAGCCCCGCAGCCAGCTTCGCCCCGCCGACGCCGCCCGAAAGCGCGAGTACGTGCCCCGCTTGCTGTTTTTGGCCGTTCATCGGAACATATCCTGCTCGATAGGCCGAAGCCCGCTTACCGCGCCGGGGCCGTCTTCCTCCGTCACCCAGCGCTCGCAGCCGCGCACCAGCGCGACCGGAGTGCCTTCCGCGCCTTCACCCATCGCCAGCGCTGCCATGGCGGCAACCGAGTCCGCAATGCCGATCACCGTGGCCTGAAGCGTGCGGCCGTAAAGATCCTGCCCGCGACCACGGCGGTCTTCCAGCACGGTCAGCCCCGCGCAGCCGATGGCATGGCCCAACGTGCCGATCCGCCAGGCCCGCCCCATCGAATCCGCGACCACCACGCCGATCCGAACTTTACACGCTTTCTGAAGTTCGCCCCGCAGCGCCCGCGCCGAGGCATCGGGTTCGAGCGGCCAGAGCAGCACACGGCCAGCCTCTCCGCCTTCCACGTTCGATGCGTCGATCCCGGCATTGGCCAGCACGTGCCCGGTGCGATGCGCCGCGATCACGGCCGCCGGAGTGCAGCGCAGGACCTGGGAACTCTCCTCTAGTATCGCCTGCATCATCCCAGGATCGCGGCCGGTTGTACGGGTAAGTTCATGTGCTTCCTCAGAAGGCATGAACGCCGCAAGATCGCGCGTGCGGCCCTCCACCTTGGAGACGATCTTCTGCGCAACCACCAAGATATCGCCATCGCGTAACCGGTCACCTTCGCCTGCGAGGCTCGCGCATATCGCTTGCGCAATCGACATTCCGGCAGCGAACATAGGTAGCCCCGTCAGCGGTCGCACGGTCAGTTCTGGATTTCGCTTCATCGGCCCTCCCGAACCACCGTGTCTAAAGCTGCCGCACCGGGAACGACAATGACAACGACCAAGAATTCGCAGGGGAGATGATCTGATGGCAGCGATCGCGGTGATCGGCGGGACCGGCGCGCTGGGCAAGGGCATTGCCCGAAGGCTCGTCAAGGCGGGGCATCAGGTGACGATCGGATCCCGCACGGCGGACAAAGCCCGTGCGGCGGCCGAGGAACTCGGGGCGGCGGGCTATGCCGAGAATGGCGAGGCCGCGCAGGGCAAGGACGTGGTGATCGTCACCGTGCCCCATGCTTCGCAAGGCGAGACCCTGCGCCAGATCGCGAACGTGATCGGCTCGGCCGTGGTCGTCGACACCACCGTGCCGCTGGTGCCGCCCAAAGTCATGCGCGTGCAGCTTCCTGCAGAGGGCAGCGCCGCGATGCAGGCTCGTGAGCATCTGGGGCCGGACACCCGCCTCGTCACCGCGTTCCACAACGTCTCTGCCCACCACCTCGACAGCGATCACGCCATTGACTGCGACGTGCTGGTCTTCTCGGACGATGTGGAGGCGCGCCAGACCGTTGTGGACTTGTGCCCGGGCATGGGCCTGCGCGGGCTTTCCGGCGGCGGCCTGGCCAATTCGGCGGCGGCGGAGGCGCTGACCTCGATCCTCATCTACATGAACAAGACCTACAAGGCCGACGGGGCCGGAATACGCTTCACCAACCTCACCGCAGCGCCCCAAGTGCCGTGAGCTGCTGGGCGCTCATCCCGGTCAAGGCGCCAGGCATGGGAAAGACCCGGCTGGCCTCCGCGCTCGATCCTGACGAGCGCGAGGCACTGGTTTCAGGCATGTTGCGCCATGTGCTTGATACCCTGCGCGGCTGCCGGGCAATCCAGCGCGTCTGCGTATTGGGTCCGGCGCGGCCCAATCTGGGTAGCGGGGTACTGCGTTTCGACGATCCGGGCCCCGACCTCAACGGAGCGCTGGAAAGCACGGTATCGGCCATCACCGCAGCGGGACCGGAACGTATCCTGGTGCTGCCGGCAGACCTGCCGTGCATCACCGCCGCTGACATCGAACGGCTCGTAGATCTGCCCCACGATGCTCTGGGAATCGCCCCGGACCGTCATCGCACCGGCACCAACGCGCTGTCCCTGCCATTGCCGGCAGGCATCTGGTTTCCCTTCTCCTTTGGTCAGGACAGCTTCTCAACCCATTGCGAACAAGCGATAAATCGCGGCCTTACCGTGGAGACGATCCTCTCCTGCGGACTGGAGAAAGATATAGACGACCCTCTCGATCTCGTTGATGCTGTTCGCGTTTTAAGGCGCGTCTACAACCCGGCGATCGACGGTTGGCCACGCCCGGGAGGCCGAAAACGGCCCGGTTGAAGGGAGAACGGGTGTGGATGCCTCGGTCATCGACCTGTCGGGGAAAGTCGTGTTCGTCACCGGTGGCGGCGGCGGGATCGGGCGAGCGATCGCGCTCTGCATGGCCGATATGGGTGCAGACATCGCGATCCTTGAGGCGATCCCCGAACGCTGCGATCAGGTAGCCGAACTGATCGAGGCGCGCGGGCGCAAGGCGCTGTGCATCGCCGGAAATGCCATGGACGCCGATTTCGTGCAGGATGCCGTTACCGAGGCGGCGCGCCATTTCGGGCGGCTTGACGTGCTGGCGAACAACGTCGGCGGCGTGTCCCGGCGGCCCTTCGCGGACCTCACCGAGAAGAACTGGCGCCGCCATATCGATCTCAACCTCGTCTCCAACCTTGCCGCCACGCAGGCCGCGCTGCCGATCATGATCGAAAGCGGGCGTGGAGGTTCAATCATCAACGTCACCAGCATCGAGGCGTCGCGCGCGGCGCCGGGCTACGCGGTCTATGCCGCGTGCAAGGCCGGGATCAACAACCTCACCCGTACGCTGGCGGTTGAGCTTGCCCACCACGGCATCCGCGTGAACGCCATCGCGCCCGACTATACGGTAACGCCGGGCACCCGCGGCCAGTTCACCGGGCCGGTCGATCCGCTGCTCTGGCATCGCCCCTCGCCTGCGCAGGAAGAGGCGATCCGCCGCCGCATCCCGCTCGGCCGTGCAGGCGTCGACGAGGAATGTGGCCGCGTCGCCGTGTTCCTCGCCTCCGAAATGGCCACATACGTCACCGGCACGATCATCCCGGTCGACGGCGGCACCTGGGCATCCGGCGGATGGGTGCGCAACAGCGATGAAAACTGGGTGCTGCCGCCCGAACCCACCGATTGAACGAGAGACCGCACGCCATGACCTTCACGCTCAGCACCAGCCTGCCTTTCGACCGGATCGACAGGCCGGAGGAATTCGGCACCATGGAGGCCGTGCACGAGATTGCCCGCACGGTCGAGAAGGCAGGCTTCCACGCCGGCACCGTCACCGATCACCCTGCTCCCTCGGCACGCTGGCTGGATGCGGGCGGACACTACGCGCAGGATCCGTTCGTGATGCTGTCGATGCTGGGCGCGGTGACCACCAGGCTACGGCTGCAGACCAACATTCTGGTACTGCCGTACCGCAATCCCTTCGTGGTGGCGCGCGGGGTCTCGTCGCTGGACCACTTCACCAATGGCCGCGTGGTTCTGGGCCTTGGCGCCGGGTACATGAAGGCGGAATACAAAGCGCTGGGCGTCGATTTCGACAGCCGCAACGACCTCATGGACGAGTACATCACGGCGATGAAGCTGGCCTGGACGGGCGAGGACTTCACATTCGAGGGCAGCGGATACACCGCGCTGGGCAATCGCATGCTGCCGACGCCGGTGCAGAAGCCGCACCCCCCGCTTCTGGTCGGCGGCAATTCGCGGCGCGCGCTGCGCCGGGCAGCGGAGATGGGCGATGCCTGGCACCCGTTCTTTGTGCCCAAGTCGGTGACCGACACCGCCCGCACCGCCAATCTGGAGGGTGACGAAGACATCAGCGAGGCCATCGCCTACATGCACGCCCATGCCGAGAAGATCGGGCGTGCGGAGCCGCCGAAGGTCATCGCCTCGTCCACCTATTCGATCAAAGAGGGCTGGAGCGCGCCGGAAGCGCTGGACCACTTCGCGCACCTCAAGTCGCTTGGCATCCATGGCGCCGGCGCAACGGTGCATGCCGATACGCGCGCGGAATATTGCGATCTGGCACTGAAATTCGGGGAGGATGTGATCGCGAAGATTGATTTTTGATGGGTCAGATCGCGGTCGACCACGATCTTAAACAATACCATCTCGTCGCCCCCGCGAAGGCGGGGGCCCCGCTTCCCTTTTTGCCACGTCGCAAAGAACAAGCGGGATCCTCGCCTTCGCGGGGATGACGGGGTTTAGTTGAACCGATCCATTCTGCCGGTTCGGCCTACTGGTTCGGGGCTGTGCCAAACGCCCGCGCAGACCTCAGGCCATCGCCCCGGTCATCGCCTCGTGGAAAGCCTTGACCGCTGCGGCCTCATCGCCGTTCCACACCGCACCCGACACCGCAAGGAAATCGGCTCCGGCCTTCACCAGCGGCGCGCAGTTTCCGGGCGTGATACCGCCGATGGCAACGCAGGGAATTTCGAAGATCGACTGCCACCATTCCAGCAGGTCGAGCCCCGCCATGTGCTTCACGTCCTTGGTGGTCGTGGGGAAATAGGCACCGAAAGCCACGTAGTCCGCGCCCTCTTCGCCCGCGTCCATCGCAAGATGGCGGCTGTTGTTGCAGGTCACGCCGATCTGCGCGTCACGGCCGAGCGCCTTGCGCGCTTCCTCGACCGAGCCGTCCTCCTGACCCAGATGCACGCCGTCCGCACCGAGGCGCTTGGCGAGGCTGGTGGAATCGTTGACGATGAAGGCCACGTCGCGATCGCCGCAAATCTTCTGCAGCGGCTCGGCAAGGCGCGCCGCCTCGTGCTGGTCCACGTCCTTGACGCGAAACTGGAACGCCGCCACCGGCGCGGCATCGAGCGCGCGGGCCAGGCGTTCGGGGAAAGCGCCGGTCACATCGAGCGGCGAAATCAGGTAAAGCTGCGTCGGTTCGCGTTCAATCTCTTCCATAAGCGCGCACCTAGCCGTTCGCGAGGCTCAGGAAAAGACTTCGTCTTCAAACAAGGCATCCTCGGCCTCACGATTGCAGCCCGTCAGCGCGGCATGGGTAAACACCAGGATCGCGAGGCGCATCGTCGCATGAAGCGCCTCGGTTGCGGTCTCGAGGTTCCAGTCGGCCGCGCTCACCGCCAGATAGATCGCCTCGAACGCCGCTGCGCCGACCGCGCCGACCAGCATGCCCAGCAGCATTCTCGAAGGACGCCAGACAAGGCAGCCCGCAAAGACGAGCGCTGCCAGGATGCCGATCACGGTTGCAGGCGGCACGCCTCCTGCCAGCCCCGCATCAAAGCCGATCCATGCCGCTTCCGCGACCAGCAAGGCGAGCGCGCGCCGCAACATCGGATCGAGCCGGGGCCGTAGCCGCGCGATCACGCTTGTCGCCAGCAGGGCACAGAAAACGGGCGGCAATACCACCTGCCGGACGGACATGGGCAGCAGCGACGGAAGGATGTAACTCGCCGCCAGATAGGCGATCCACAGCTTGAGCCAACCATCGACGCCCCGCCAGGACTTGAGAATTTTCATCGTCATACCACTTGCCGCGCCCATCCCTACCCGCCCCGGTGCGGCAGGCAAAGCCCGTTTCGTTCGGGAGAGGTTCAGGCGCTGCCGATAGGTTTCGCCGGCACGCCCCCGGAACCCGGGGCTGCTTCAAGCTATAAGGGAGGAACATGAAACGACGCGCCCCGCCGCCCGCCCTTTCCTCCGCACTCGCACAGACCCTGGCGCTCACCGCGCTGGCCCTGGCGATGAGCGGTTGCCGGATCATCCCCGAAGGCGCCGGAATGCCTCCGTCCGCGCCAATGCAGGTACCACCTTCGTCTTATCGCCCGGCGCCTCCCGATGTGCCCCCGCCGCCTGCCCCCGCGCAGCCACCGGCGTCCATGCCCGAGCAGGCCACTCCGCCGCTCGCACAGCCCGCCGGCGAATTGCCCGCCTCGCATCCCTACAACGGCCCGCCCCTCGCCTATACCCGCATCGGCGAGACGGTTTCCGTCGATGGCCCAAGGGTCACCCCGCTCTCGCTGATCGAGGATAGCCGCTGTCCGCAAGGTGTGCAGTGCATCCAGGCCGGGCGCCTGAGGCTTCGCGTACGCATCGATCTCGGCTCGGGTTCGCACAAGATCGACATGACGCTCGGACAGCCTGTGCAAGTCGCCGATGGCAGCCTGACCTTGCTGGCCGCAAGTCCGACGCCGGTTGCAGGCTCCAAGCCGGCCCCGCTCGCCTACCAGTTCGGTTTCCGCTTCATGGGCGGCCTCTGAAACGAGAAAGGGCGGCGCCTTGCGGCACCGCCCTGTCCTTTCGCGTGATCCGGACGATCAGACTGCCGCAGCGGCGTCCGCCTTCTGGGTCGAGCCCTTGAAGATCTCGTCGATCGCTTCGCCGAGCGCGGCATCGAATTCGGCATCGCTCATCTGCGCGCGCAGGTCCTGCAGCAGCGCGCGGCTGAAGCTGGCGATGATGCCCTTGTTCTTCGCCAGTTCGACGCAGGCCTCGGGACGTTCGTAGCCGCCCGAAAGCGCAACGACGCGCAGCACCTTGGGGTGGGTGACCAGCGGATCGAACGTGCCGGGCACGATCGGCAGCGAGAGCTTGAGCATGACCTTCTGCCCTTCGGGCAGTTCATCGAGGTTCTTGAGAAGCTCGGCGAGCAGGATCTGGTCACACTCGGCGCGGGTGGCGCTCTTGATGTTCACCTCGGGCTCGACGATCGGCATCATGCCATGCGAGAGCACCTGCTTGCCGATCTCGAACTGCTGCCTGACGACGGCGGCAATGCCCTCGGCATTGGCCGAGTTGATCACCGAACGCTCCTTCGTGCCGAACACGCCCAGCGCCTTCGAACGCTCCAGCAGCGCATCAAGGGTCGGCATCGGCTTCATGAGTTGCACGCCGTTCACCTCGTCCTCAAGGCCCTTGTCGACCTTGATGAACGGCACTACGCCCTTGGCGATCAGTGCCTGGGGGGTGGGAACGCCGTTCACTTCACCGTCCATGGTGCGTTCGAACAGGATCGCGCCGAGAACCTTTTCACCGGTGAACACCGGCGACGAGATGATGCGGGCGCGCATCTGGTGGATCAGGCCGAACATCTCTTCTTCGGTCGACCAGGCGCCTTCCTCGATGCCGTAGCCCTTGAGCGCCTTCGGGGTCGAACCGCCGCTCTGGTCAAGCGCGGCAATGAAGCCGTGTCCGCCGGCGATCTTGGCCGTCATCTCAGAAAATTCCATGGGTTTCTCCTCCTAGATTTGCCCCGGCGAGCCGGAGCGAAACGATTGCGCGCCCTAAGGCAGCGCGGCGTGACGCAGGCGCTGCGCCTTCTCGCGGCGACGCAGGATGCCGCCCAGCAGAGTGCGCGCCGGCACGTCGATCCAGCGTACGCAGAGCCAGGCGATGGCAAGGCACGCACCGAGAAAGACAAATGCCATTAGCACAGCGTTATAATGCAGATCGTCCTTGAAGTAACGCATCGGCTCGATCACCGCCCAGTGCACCGCGTAGAGCGCAAAGGATACCTCGCCCACGAACCAGGCGGCGCGCGCGAAGCGGCGCGAGGGCTCGACACGCGAACCGCACCAGACCAGCAGCGGCGAGATCAGCAGCGCACAGGCAAGGTCGTAGGCCGTGGTCGACAGGAAATGCGGATCCGCCATCAACATCGCGGCGATGGCAACGAGACAAGCCACGCCCACCCACGATGAGGGACGATGTTCGGGCTGCGGCATCCGGGCGATCAGCATGCCGATCCCGAACGAATAGAGCGTGCGGGCAAGCGCGATCGGCCATTCGTGCCAGACCGCGCCGATATTGCCCGATCCGTTCTCGAGCACCGCCGGCACGAACCACCAGGCCGAAAGCGCACAGACCACCGCGATGCCGATGCGCGGCAGGCGGAACAGCAGCACGATCATCGCGAAATTGGCGACCAGTTCGTAGAACAGCGACCAGGCAGGCACGTTCAGCGGAAACAGCGTGTTGGTCAGCGGCGACGGCAACATGGCGGCGTTGATGCCGGTGCTGACGAGGATCGTCCTGAGGCTCAGCGAGGTATCGCCGCCGCTGTAGAGGCGGGCGAGGCCCACCGTCGTTGTCAGCACCACGCCGACGAGGAACAGCGGATAGAGCCGCACGAGGCGCTTCATCATGAACTCGCCGGTGCCCATGCCCGCCTGCCAGCGCGGCAGGTAGCTGGTGGCAAGCACGAAGCCCGAAAGCGCAAAGAAGAAGTCCACCGCGACGTAGCCGTGCGGGGCCTGCGAGATGTTGAAATGAAACAGCGCGACGGCAAGGGCGGCAATCCCGCGCATGCCGTCGAGCGTTACATAGCGGCCGTGCCAAGGCGGGCGCGGGCCTTGCCAGGCCCGGGCAGCGTCGGAAACCGAAGCAGGTCCGTTCATGCGCGCCGCCCCGCCCTATCCTATCAGGCTTCGAGTGCTGCCACGCCGGGCAGTTCGCGACCTTCCATCCACTCCAGGAAGGCACCACCGGCCGTGGAGATATACGAGAAGTCTTCCGCCACGCCCGCATGGTGAAGCGCGGCAACGGTATCGCCGCCACCAGCCACCGAGGTCAGCGAGCCTTCACGGGTCAGCGCGGCCGCGGTCTTGGCCAGAGCCACGGTGGCGGCATCGAACGGCACCGTCTCGAAGGCACCGAGCGGGCCATTCCACACCACCGTGCGGCAGGTCTTGAGCACGTCGCCAAGAGCCTCGACCGCGAGCGGGCCGACGTCGAGGATCATTTCGTCGGCAGCCACTTCGTGGACGTTGCAGGTGCGCAGGCTGGGCGGATTGGCGGCGAATTCCTTCGACACCACCACTTCATAGGGCAGGTGCACGGTGCAGCCCGACTGATCGGCGGTATCGAGAATCTCGTTCGCAGTCCCGGTCAGGTCATGCTCGCACAGCGACTTGCCCACGTCCACGCCCTTGGCGGCCAGGAAAGTATTAGCCATACCGCCGCCGATGATCAGGTGATCGACCTGGGTAACGAGGTGCTTGAGCACGTCGAGCTTAGACGAGACCTTGGCGCCGCCGACTACGGCCGCGACCGGCTTTTCCGGCGCGCCGAGCGCCTTTTCCAGCGCCTCCAGCTCAGCCTGCATCGAACGGCCGGCATAGGCGGGCAGCACGCGGGCGAGGCCCTCGGTGCTGGCGTGGGCGCGGTGGGCAGCGGAGAAGGCGTCGTTGACGTAGAAGTCGCCGTTGGCGGCAATCGCGGCGGCAAGTTCGGCCTCGTTCTTTTCCTCACCCTTCCAGAATCGGGTGTTCTCGAGGATCGCGATGTCGCCCGCGCGCAGGATGCCGACGGCCTGCTTGACCACGTCGCCCGCCACTTCCGGCACAAACATCACTTCCTTGCCGAGCACCTTCTCGACCGCGCCGACCACCATCGACAGCGACATGCTGGGCACGCGCTCACCCTTGGGGCGGCCAAAGTGGGCGAGCAGGAGGACCTTGGCGCCCTTCTCGGCGAGCTGCAGGATCGTCGGCGCGGCGGCGCGAATGCGGGTATCGTCGGTGACGACGCCATCGCTCATCGGCACGTTGAAATCGACGCGCACCAGCGCGACCTTTCCGGCCACGTCACCAAGGTCATCAAGGGTCTTGAAAGCGCTCATCGTTCGGTCCTTGTCTCGTCGCCCACGGCAGCACGCGCGCCGTCAGAATATCTTGTTCGCAGTCTATGCCGCCCGTACCGCCATGACGCCGCCCCAAAGCGGGCGCCGGACGATCGTGCCGGATGCACTGCGCCGCGAAAGTCCCATACCGGACTTCCGCGGCGACAGTGGTGGGGGCGAACCGCCCACCATCGGATCAACGCGGCTCTTACACCGCGTTTGACGCCGACAGGGCGATCCACCGCCATCAAGCCCTCAGAGCAGGCCAGCCATGACACCAGCGGTGTCGATCATGCGGTTGGAGAAGCCCCACTCGTTGTCGTACCACGACAGGACGCGGACCAGCTTGCCTTCCAGAACGGCAGTCTCAAGGCTGTCGATGGTCGACGAGTGCGCGTCGTGGTTGAAGTCGATCGAAACCAGCGGCTCTTCGGTGTAACCGAGCACGCCCTTGAGTTCGCCTTCGGCCGCTTCCTTGAGCAGCGCGTTGACTTCCTCGGCGGTGGTGTCGCGCTTGGGCACGAAGGTCAGGTCGACGACCGAGACGTTCGGGGTCGGCACGCGGATCGACGAACCGTCGAGCTTGCCCTTGAGGTCGGGAAGAACGAGACCCACGGCCACGGCGGCGCCGGTGCTGGTGGGGATCATGTTCATCGCGGCGGCGCGGGCGCGGCGCGGATCCTTGTGGATCTGGTCGAGGATCTTCTGGTCGTTGGTGTACGAGTGGATCGTGGTCATCAGACCGCGCTCGATACCGATCTTCTCGTTCAGTACCTTGGCGAAGGGCGCCAGGCAGTTGGTGGTGCACGAGGCGTTCGACACGACGACGTGATCGGCGGTCAGTTCCTTGTGGTTCACGCCGTAGACGACGGTGAGGTCCACGCCCTTGGCCGGAGCCGAGACGAGCACGCGCTTCGCGCCCGCGTCGATGTGCTTGCCGGCGCTCGCCTTGTCGGTGAAGAAGCCGGTGCATTCGAGCACGATATCGATGCCCTGCGCGGCGTGCGGCAGGTTCGCGGGATCGCGCTCCGCCGTCACGTGGATGCGCTTGCCGTTCACGACGAGATCGGTGCCGTCGACTTCCACGGTGCCTTCGAAGGTACCGTGGACGCTGTCACGCTTGAACAGGAGGGCATTGGCCTGAGCATCGGCGAGGTCGTTGATCGACACCAGCTCGAGGTCATGGTCGGTGCGTTCGAGAATGGCGCGAGCGACATTGCGCCCGATACGTCCGAAACCGTTGATCGCAACCTTGGTCGCCATTGGTAAATTCTCCTGTTTACACGCTAAGCTTGTTGAGGATCTTCGGGACGATCGCCTCGACGGTGAAGCCGAAGCGAGCGAAGAGGTCCTTGGCCGGGGCCGAGGCGCCGAAGCGGTCGAGACCGATGTTCAGGCCGCCGTTGCGGCTCTGTGCGGTGTAGCGTTCCCAGCCCATGGTCGTGCCGGCCTCGATCGAGACCTTCAGGATCGACGCATCATGGGGCAGGACTTCGTGCTGATAGGCTTCATCCTGGGCGGCGAAGAGCTCCATGCACGGCATCGAGACGACGTCGGCGCCGATGCCCTGCGATTCCAGCTCGGCACGGACCTTGACCGCCAGCTCGACTTCCGAACCGGTGGCGATCAGGATCACCTTGCGATCCGCTTCGGCGTGGCGAAGCGTATAGGCGCCGCGCGCCGAAAGCATGTCGCCGGTCTTGCGCAGCTGCGGCAGGTTCTGGCGGGTAAGCGCCAGCACCGAAGGCGTATCCTGCGATTCCAGGGCCACGTTCCAGCATTCCGCCGTCTCGATGACGTCGGCCGGACGGAACACGTAGAGGTTCGGGATTAGGCGCATCGACATGACGTGCTCGACCGGCTGGTGGGTCGGGCCGTCTTCGCCAAGGCCGATCGAATCGTGGGTCAGCACGTAGATCGCACGGGTCTGCTGCAGCGCCGAGAGGCGGATCGCATTGCGGCAGTAATCCGAGAAGATCAGGAAGGTGCCGCCGTAGGGGATCACGCCGCCGTGCAGCGCCATGCCGTTCATGGCCGCGGCCATGCCGAACTCACGGATGCCGTAATAGACATAGCGGCCGCCGAAGTTGTCCGGGGTGAACGGTTCCTGGCACTTGGCCTTGGTGTTGTTCGAACCGGTAAGGTCGGCCGAACCGCCGATCATCTCGGGGATCGCCGGGGCCAGCACGTTCAGCCAGTTTTCCGAAGCCTTGCGGGTTGCGACGGTGGCATCGCCTTCCAGCCATTCGGCCAGCTTGGCGCGGATCGCATCGCCTTCCGGCAGTTCACCGGCCATGCGGCGGGTGAATTCGTCCGCCTTGTCCGAAGCGCCGAGGCGCACGAACCATTCGGCATGGGCCTTGGCGCCGGCCTGCCCGAGCGAACGCCAGTCGGCGAGGATTTCCGCCGGGATTTCGAAGGGAGCCGAAGTCCAGCCCAGGTATTCACGGGCAGCGGCCACTTCGGCCTCGCCCAGCGCGGCGCCGTGGACGTCATGGCCGCCCTGCTTGTTGGGGGCACCCTTGCCGATCACGGTCTTGCAGGCGACCAGCGTCGGCTTGTCCGAAGCGGCAGCCTGAGCCAGCGCGCGTTCGATGTCGGCGAAGTCATGGCCGTCGCATTCGAACACGTCCCAGCCCGAAGCGCGGTAGCGCGCCGGGATGTCTTCGCTGGTCGAAAGCGAGGTGTCGCCGTCGATGGTGATCTTGTTGTCGTCCCACAGGACCTTGAGACGGCCCAGCTTGAGCGTGCCGGCAAGACCGATGGCCTCGTGGTTGATGCCTTCCATGAGGCAGCCGTCGCCGGCGATGACCCAGGTCTTGTGGTCGACCAGATCGTCACCGAAAGTGGCGTTGAGCTGGCGCTCCGCCATCGCCATGCCGACCGCCATGGCCAGGCCCTGGCCGAGCGGACCGGTGGTGCATTCCACGCCTTCGATCAGGAAGTTTTCCGGGTGGCCGGCGCAGACCGAGCCCAGCTGACGGAAATTGCGGATGTCGTCCATCGTCGGGCTGGCATAGCCGGTCAGGTGAAGCAGCGAGTAGATCAGCATCGAACCGTGACCGGCCGACAGCACGAAGCGGTCGCGGTCGGCCCACTTGGGCGCTGCGGGATCGAACTTGAGAAACTTGGAGAACAGGACGGTGGCAACATCGGCCATGCCCATCGGCATGCCGGGGTGGCCGCTGTTGGCGGCCTGGACCGCGTCCATGGAAAGCGCGCGAATGGCGTTGGCCATCGGCGCGAGACGGTCGGCAGCAAGGGTCATCGGGTGGCTCCGGTAAACGGAAAAAGGAACGATTCGGCTTGCCGACCCCCTTTAGGCTGAGGCCTGCGGGCGTCAAGTTCACCGCAGCCAAACACCGCAGATCCGGGCCCAGGCAATTCGCGTGGTGGCACAATCTCTTCCACTCGTCGAAGCATTAGTCGCCAAGCTGTGCCAAATTCTTGCCTTTTTACAGTTTCGCGGTAACCGTAAGCCATGAAAGAGGTACCGATCGTTCAGATCGTCGAACGGATCGAGTCGGCGTTGTCCCGTCTCGACAAGGCCATTCCGGAAACCGTGGAACAGCGCAGTCGCGATCGCCGCCTGCGGGTGCTGGTTGAGGATGCCCTCGGCGAAATCGATGCATTGCTGGCGCGGCGCGAGGCATGAGCAACGTCAATCTCACCATCGGCGGTCGCAGCTTCACGCTGGCCTGCGCGGACGGTCAGGAAGGCCATGTCGAGCATCTCGGCCGCCTGATCGACGAGAAGGCAGCCGCAGCCGGCGCCGTCGGCCAGACCGAGACGCGCATGCTGCTGTTTGCAGCCATCATGCTGGCCGACGAAGTGCATAACCTGCGCGAACAAGACGCCGCACCGCCTCCCGCGCCACCCCTGACATCCCCCCCGGCACCTGCTGCCAGCGAGGAAAATGCCTCCCTGCCCCCGGAAATGCTCGATCGGCTGGCGAAAATTGCCGATAGCATCGAAAATCTCGCAAGCCTCCTTGAGGAAGCGCAAGAGAGCCCCTAATTAGACGGTGACGGGAACTGCCCGGCACGAGCCGTTCGAAAATCCCTGAGGCTATAAGCAAATCCAAGGGGGCTGTCCCTGCCCGGACCCTGGTCCGGAACACATGGTCCCCACCTGACGTCGAGGCGTCAGAGGATTTCTAGGCAAACGACCCTATGGTGGGCCCGTCACCCCCTCTTCCGTGATCACTCCCTTTTCTTGAGGGATTTAGCCTCGCCCTTCCAGCATGGGCCCGAAGCTGGCCGCGCTGGAATTCCAACATGCCCAACGCAGCCGCAGATGATACCGTGCGGCTCCGAATGCCAGGAATGGGACCACCGGTGGATTCGTCACTCCCTCTCTCTCCCGCAGCCGAAAAGGCCGCTCTGCGCAAAAAGCATCGTGCCGCGCGCACGGAGCACGTCGCCTCGCTTCCGCAGCAGCTGCGCGCGCTGATGCTGAACCGCCCGCCCGCGCCCGTCGCCGAAATGATGCCCGAGGGGCTGACCATCGGTCTCTATGCTCCCGTAGGCGACGAGGCACCGGCCTTTGGCTGGGCGCGCTGGCTGTCGGAGAACGACCGCAAGATCGCCCTGCCCTGGTTCGAATCGCGCGACGCGCCGATGGAGTTCCGCCTCTGGGCAAATCCCTTCGTCGAAGAACAGCTTGCCATCGGCCCCTGGGGTGCGCTGCAACCACTGGCAGACGCAGCGCCCGTCACCCCCGCCATCGCCATCGTGCCGCTGCTCGCCTTCACTGCCGAGGGGCACCGACTGGGCCAGGGCGGCGGCCATTACGATCGCTGGCTCGATGCCAACCCGGACGTTCCGGCAATCGGGCTTGCATGGGACTGCCAACTCGCCGACACCCTTCCCATCGAAGCGCACGACCGCATCCTCGATGCCGTGGTGACACCGACGAGAATATACGAGGGAGCGATCTGAACTTGCGCGAGACTCCAACCCTGCGAATCCCGCTGGGCGTATTGGGGCTATTTGCCGCCCTGATCGCCTATGGCGTGCTGATTGCACGCTATCTGGCCCCGGTGATCGAAGGATGGCACCCTTTGCTTCAGACGCCCGTCTACGTGGTTCTGGGAGTGGTTTGGCTGCTACCGCTCAAGCGGTTCCTGATCTGGATGGAAACCGGGCGCTGGGGGTGATTCCCCAGCGCTTTTATTTTTGCCCTGAGCAGCCACCCGATTCGACAAATCAGGCATCGACAAATCAGGAACGGCACGCCTGCGCCGGACAAAAGAAAAGGCCGGGCGTGAACCCGGCCTTTTTCGTTTCATTGCCTTACCACTTCCCGTAAAGGAAATGGCGCGAGTGACGGGGCTCGAACCCGCGACCTCCGGCGTGACAGGCCGGCACTCTAACCAACTGAGCTACACCCGCGCAGCAATGTATGCGAGGTTTTTAGACTACCTCAAGTCGCTGGATTACCAGCATTTTCCCAAGTGGCGCGAGTGACGGGGCTCGAACCCGCGACCTCCGGCGTGACAGGCCGGCACTCTAACCAACTGAGCTACACCCGCGTTCTTGCGTTTGCGTCCGCTTGGGAGCCGCGCCTCTATGGCAGGGCACCCACCCTGTCAACGGGAATGACCCGAAGATTGAAAAGTTTTTATCCACACCCCCGAAAAATCTGGCCGGTCCGACCTTACCCCATCTGAGCGACAACACGGGCAACCGGCGTTAACCATATGTTGGCGACTGGAATTGCAGAAAACACCCCGTCCACGCGGAAACGGCGCGGAACATCGCAGGGGGTTTTCGGGTGAAAGCAATCCATCTCGCCATGTCGCTTGCGCTTGCAGCCAGCACGTTCACCACCAGTGCTGCGCAGGCAGAACTGCGCACAGGGCCCGCCGTGGCCACCGACAGCGCCGTCTATGTGGAACGCAGCGGCTCGGCCGCCTCCCGCAGCCTGGAACCCGCGAGCCGCCTTGCTCGCGGTGATAGAGTCGTGACGATCGTTACATGGGTCCGCGCCGCCGGAACCGGCGGCTTCGTCATCACCAATCCCGTGCCCACCGCCCTCGCCTATCAGCAGAGCGCGGAAGACATGCAGGAAGTCTCGGTGGACGGCGGCCGCTCATGGGGCCGTATCGGCGCGCTGAGGATCGGCAATCGCCTCGCCACCCCCGAAGACGTCACGCATGTTCGCTGGCGCATCCCGCCGCAGAGCGCGGCGCGCGGACGCGGGCAGATCACCTACAGCGGCATCGTGCGCTGATTCAGGCTCAGCAGCGCTCGTACTTCCAGTTGCGGCGCTTGCCTTCGGAAATCCAATCGACGGCCTGAGCCATGCGCTTGGCACGCGTAGCCTCTGTCTTGGCCTCGGTGATCCATTCGAGATATTCGCGCCGCTGTGACGGCGAGAAGGCGTCGTAGTGCCCCTGCGCGGCAGGAGCAGTCGCCAACACCGACGCGAAATCGTCCGGCATCGGAATCTCCGCCTTGGGCGCGCGCGGGGCGGCAGACTTCAGCGCAGTGCCCGTTTCGAGCACCCTCGCCTCGGCCGCCTGCAATTTTTCAATGAGTTCGCCTTCGCCCGGCAGTTCGCCGATGGCGGTGATGCGCCCGAACTGGCCCATGGCATCGCCCTGTCGCCCGTCTCCATGGATGACGAACGTGCAGTGCGCCTTGAACGCCGCCATCCCGGCGACATTCTTACCCTTCACCAGAAAGTGCGGCATGCCCCATTTGATGGCCTCTTCGGCCCCGGGCAGCGCGCGGTGGGTGAGATCGCGCAAATGGGTGAGGATCGGGCGGGCAAAGTCCGCGGCCTTTTCGATATAGTCGTCGGCGCGCGGATCTTTGCCCATGAATGCCCTCTCTATCTTATCCCGCCAGAATCAGCGCCGGGGCCTCGATCAGCTTCTTGAGGTCCTGCGCGAAGCTTGCTGCGTCCCAACCGTCTACCACACGGTGGTCGCACGACATCGAGATATTCATGATCTTGCGCTTCTCGATGCGCTCCACGCCATCGGCGCCCTTCACGAACATCGGTCGCTCGACGATGCGATTCGGGCCGATGATGGCGACTTCGGGGCGATTGATGACCGGAGTCGTGGCGACACCGCCCATCGGCCCGAGCGAGGTGACCGTGATCGTCGAGCCCGAAAGCTCCGACGACTTGGCCGAACCATCGCGCGCCGCATTGGCAAGGCGGCCGATCTCGGTAGCGAGCTGCCACAGGTTACGGTCCTGCGCATCGCGGATCACCGGAACCATCAGGCCCGCCGGGGTCTGCGCGGCCATGCCCAGATGGACCGAGCCGTAGCGCGTCACTACGCCCGCCTCGTCATCGTAATGCGCGTTGAGCATCGGATACTTGGGCAGCAGCTTGCAGATCGCCGCGATCAGGAACGGCAGCATCGTCAGCTTGGGACGATCTCCTCGCCCAGCGTTGAGCTGCGCACGGGTTTCCTCCAGCGCCGTCACGTCGAATTCCTCGACATAGGCGAAGTGCGGGATCTGGCGCTTGGACGCGGCCATGTTCTCGGCAATGCGGCGGCGCAGGCCGATCACGCGGACCTGTTCGTCCTTACCCTTGCTGCCGGCGGGCTGGAAACCGCCCGCAGCGTTGTAGGACAGGAAGGCATCGAGATCGCCATGGCGCACGCGGCCGTCTTCCGCAGGGCGGACTTCGGCCAGATTGATGCCCAGATCCGACGCGCGCTTGCGGACGGCGGGGCTGGCCATGACCTTGGCGTGCGTGGCGGGCGTTGGCGCGCGGGCTTCGACAAGCTCAGCCTGAGCGGGTTTGGGGAGCACAGCTTCAGGTTCAGGCGCTGGGGCAGCCTCCACAACCTCCGCTCGTGCCGAGCTTGTCGAAGCACTGGCCATCTCGGGCTCGACCTTGGGCGCACTGGCCCCGTCGACCCCATTGCCCGCGCCTTCGACCTCGATCACCACCAGCGGCGATCCGATAGCGATGATGTCACCCGCCTCACCGGCGACTTCGACCACCACGCCCGAAACCGGGCTTTCCATCTCGACCGTTGCCTTGTCGGTCATCATGTCCGCAACGCGGTCGTCTTCCTCGATCCGATCGCCGATCTTGACGTGCCAGGCGACGATCTCTGCCTCGGCAATGCCCTCGCCGATGTCGGGGAGCCTGAAAGTATAGCGTCCCATCAAATCAATCCTTCAACAGACGATCGACCGCCTCGCCAATGCGGACGGGACCGGGGAAATAGGCCCACTCAAGGCTGTGCGGGTACGGCGTATCGAAACCGGTCACACGCTCGACGGGCGCTTCCAGGTGATAGAAGCAGCGTTCCTGAACCAGCGTCACCAGTTCCGCGCCAAAGCCGGAGGTGCGGGTCGCCTCGTGTATCACCAGGCAACGCCCAGTCTTTTCCACGGACTTTTCCACAGCCTCCAGGTCAAGCGGGACCAGCGTGCGCAAGTCGATGATCTCGGCGTCGACACCCTTTTCGGCCAGCACCGCCTCGGCCACGTGGACCATGGTGCCATACGTCACCACCGTCAGCGCCGAACCTTCCTGCACGATCCGCGCCTTGCCCAGCGGGATCGAATAGTACCCTTCCGGCACCATGCCGAGCGGGTGGCCCTTCCACGTCTTCGACGGGCGATCGTAATAGCCGTCGAACGGGCCGTTATAGATGCGCTTGGGCTCGAAGAAGATCACCGGATCGTTGTCTTCGATGGCAGCGATCAGCAGGCCCTTGGCGTCATAGGGGCTGGCCGGGATCACCGTCTTCAGGCCGGAAACGTGCGTGAAGAGCGCTTCCGGGCTCTGGCTGTGGGTCTGGCCGCCGAAAATGCCGCCCCCGAAAGGCGAGCGCACGGTGATCGGCGCGATGAACTCCGCCGCCGAACGATAGCGCAGACGCGCCGCTTCGGAGACGAGCTGGTCCATGCCCGGGTAGATATAGTCCGCGAACTGGATCTCCGGCACCGGGCGCAAGCCATATGCGGCCATGCCCACGGCAGCGCCGATGATGCCGCATTCGTTGATCGGCGTATCAAACACGCGGTTGCGGCCGTACTTCTTCTGGAGATTGGCCGTCGCGCGGAACACGCCGCCGAAATAGCCGACGTCTTCACCGAAGGTCACCACATCGGGATCGCGCGCCATCATGATGTCGAGCGCGTCGTTGATCGCCTCGATCATGTTCATCTGGCGGGTCGGCGCGTCGTGGAGGCTGACCGAATCTTCTTCAATCATCATGATCAGTCCTTCCAATCCGGGAACTTGCTCTGCCGCTCACGGATCGCCTGATCCGCCTGCTCTTCAAGGTGCCAGGGCAGTTCCTCGAAGACGTCCTCGAACATGGTGTGGAACGGATGGTGCAGGCCGTGACCCAGAATGCCGTTCTTCTCGGCCTCCTTGGTGGCGGCCTTCACTTGCTCGGCGGCGTCGCGGTCCATCTCGGCATGCCGTTCCTCGGACCATTCACCAAGCCCGATCAGGTGCTTCTTCAGGCGCATGATCGGATCGCCCAGCGGCCATTCCTCACGCTCATGCGCGGAGCGATAGGCCGTGGGATCGTCCGAGGTGGAGTGCCCCTCGGCGCGATAGGTGAAGTGCTCGATCAGCGTCGGCCCCTGGTTGGAGCGGGCACGGTTGGCGGCCCACTCCATCGCGGCATAGACCGCCAGGATGTCGTTGCCGTCCACCCGCAGGCCGGCGATGCCGTAACCGGCGGCGCGCGCCGCAAAGGTGGTGCGCTCCGCCCCGGCAAAGCCAGAGAAGCTGGAAATCGCCCACTGGTTGTTGACGACATTGAGCACGACCGGCGCGTTGTAGACCGCCGCGAACGTCATTGCTGCGTGGAAATCGCCTTCCGCGCTGGAGCCTTCGCCCACGAAGCTGGTGGCGATGCGGGTATCGCCCTTGATCGCGCTGGCCATCGCCCAGCCCACCGCCTGCGGGAACTGTGTGGCGAGGTTGCCGGAAATCGAGAAGAACCCGTAGTCCTTGGCCGAATACATGATCGGCAGCTGGCGGCCCTTCAGCGGGTCCGCGCGGTTGGAGTAGATCTGGTTGACCATCTCCACCAGCGGATAGCCGCGCGCGATCAGGATGCCCTGCTGGCGATAGCTGGGGAACACCATGTCGTCGAAGGCCAGCGCATGGGCGCAGGCGATCGAGACCGCCTCCTCGCCCGTGGACTTCATGTAGAAGCTGGTCTTGCCCTGCCGCTGGCCGCGATACATGCGATCGTCGAAAGCGCGGGTGAGCGCCATCGAAGCCAGCATGCGGCGCAGGGTCTCGGGATCGAGATTGGGGTTCCACGCACCCACCGCCGCGTCGTTCTCATCCAGAACGCGGATCAGGTCGAGCGTCAGCGGCCATGTCTCGCTGGCGGCGCAACCCTCGTCGGGGCGCGCCAGCTTGCCGGCGGCAGGAATTTCCAGATGCGAATAGTCGACCGGATCGCCGGGCCGGAACTTCGGCTCGGGGACATAAAGATCAAGGGGCGGCAGATTGCCGCGCGACTTACCTGTACGCGTGGGACCTGTACGTGTCGGGCCTGAAGCCATTTTTGTTTCCTCTCCCGCATTGAATCGGGCCGCGAAGAGTGAAACTACGCCGAAAACAACGGTTAACGGTGAGTTTCAAAATTCCACAGTCAGGTCACAATATTTCAACCAAAGGTAATGTCAATACAGAGTCGATTGGCCGCCCCGAAGGCTCGTCACACCGCGACAGGCGCGGCGATGTGGGCCTGCGGAGCATAACCGGAAACCGCGAAATCCTCGATCCGATAGTCGAAGATCGAATCGGGCTTGCGCACGATATCCAGCCGCGCCTCGCCCGAGGGCTGACGCAAAAGCTGCTCTTCGACGAGGCTGGCGTGGTTGAGATAGAGATGGACATCACCACCCATCCAAACGGCCTCACCCGGTTCAAGGTTGCACTGCTGCGCAAACATGCGCGTCAGCAGCGCCAGTGACCACATGTTGAAGGCGAAGCCGAGACCAAGATCGCAGCTGCGCTGATAGAGAATGCACGACAGCCGGCCCTCGGCAACGTGGAACTGATAGGTCTTGTGGCACGGCGGCAGCGCCATCGTGTCCAGTTCGGCAACGTTCCAGCCCTCGATGATGTGGCGGCGGCTGCCGGGATTGCTCTTGAGGCTCTCGATCACTTGCGCGACCTGGTTCACGCCGTGCTCACGCTTCTTGTAGAGTCCGTCGCCGGTAGGCTCGTAGACCGGCCAGTCGACCCATTGCTTGCCATAGACCGGACCGAGATCGCCCCATTCTGCCGCGAAGCCCTCATCCTCGACGATGCGGCGGGAGAAATCGGCTCGGGCAATCTCCTCACCCGTCGCCTTGCGGTAACGGTCGAGCGGCCAGTCGGTCCAGATTTCCACGCCCTGCGCACAGAGCGAGCGGATGTTGGTGTCACCCGTCAGAAACCACAGCATCTCGCGGCTCGCAGTCTTCCAGTAGACACGCTTGGTCGTGAGCAGCGGCATCAGCCCGCCCGACAGATCGAAGCGAATGGTCGCCCCGAAGACCGAGCGGGTGCCCACGCCGGTACGGTCCACCCGTTCGTCACCCTGCTCCCAGATGCGGCGCATAAGGTCGAGATACTGCCATTCCCAGTGTCGCCCCGAGGCTGCGCGGGACGGGTCGATTCTGGCGGCTTCGATCAGGCTGTCGGTCATGCCCCTGACCTACCTCCCCCGAGCCGCAAGGGAAAGAGCAGCTTCGCCCGAGCCGCCCTCACCCTTGTGCTTTACCTTATGGTCATCTTCGCAGCTAGGCAGGACTGCGGCTCTATAATTGATGCCATGACAAACACCGCCAGCCCCCGCGCCAAGAGCAAGACCGCGGCAAAAGGCGTGCTGGCCCTTCAAGGCCTCGTCGCCGTTGCGACCGTTTGCTTCGCACTGACACCGGCCAGAGGCGGGATCGCACTTTACGTCTCCCCCGGCAATGGCAGTGCCGCCCCGTTCCAATGGGCGCATGACGTGCGTGCAGGCGTGATCGCCCGCGGCCCCTGGCCCGGCAGCGTCTTCGTCCGCGTACCCTCTGCGCGCGCCACGCTCGCCGCCCTGCGGCAAGGCGCCCTCCTGATTTCCGTTCCCGAAGCCCTTTGTGGGCACTCCCTCCAAAAAGAACCGAATCCCCGACCATGAATGAACTGGAAGAACTGCGTCGCAAAGGAGCCCAGGGGCTCGTCCTGGTATGCTGGATCGGCGTGCTGATAACGCTGGGCGGCACTCTGTTCGCACAGACCGGCCTCGGCCCGCCTGTTGCTGCCGTGCTGGTAACACTCGCGCCCACCTGGCTGGTACTGCGCAGCGAAAGCGGGCCGCACAGCCGCCTGGCCCTCGGCCTGACCTTGCCGCTCTATCCGGCCATCCTGCTGTGGCAATGGTCCGGTCACGAATGGATGATCGACCTCCACATGCTGTTTTTCGCGACGATCGCCATGTTGGCGATTCTCGCCGACTGGCGGCCTATCCTGCTTTCTGCAGCCATAACCGCGGTCCATCACCTGCTGACCAATTTCATCGCGCCTTCGCTCGTCTTCACCAATGGCGGCGAATTCGGCCGGGTTGTCCTTCACGCGGCGATCGTCATCGCCGAAACGCTGGTGCTGGTCATGGTCGCCATCCGGCTTGAAAAGCTGGTGATCGACCAGGCTGCGGCACACGAAGCGCGAGAAGCGCTCCAGCATGCGGCTGAACAGGAACGGGCCGCAGCGGCCGACGAGCAAAGGAGCGTGATCGACAGCATTGGCGACGGGCTTCGTTCGCTTGCAGCCGGCGACCTTTCGCTGCGGCTGGCCCAGACCTTTCCCGCCAGCTACGAGGAATTGCGCGGCTACTTCAATTCCGCTGCGGAAGACCTCGACGGCATCGTGCGCGGGGTGGGCGAATCGGCCCGCCAGATCGAGACCGGATCACTCGAGATCCGCTCCGCCACCGACGACCTTGCCCTGCGCACCGAACGGCAGGCCGCGACGGTCGAGGACATCGCCACGACCCTGCGCGCGCTCAACACCACGGTTCAGGACAATGCCTCCAGCGCCCGCGAGCTCCAGGCGGGCGTGGCCAAGGCCCGCAACGACGCGATGAGCGGCGCCGCAATCGTCGAGGACGCCGTCATGACGATGGGCGAGATCGAAAGCTCCGCCAACGAGATCAGCCAGATCATCGCCCTGATCGACGGCATCGCCTTCCAGACCAACCTGCTGGCCCTCAATGCCGGCGTCGAGGCCGCCCGTGCCGGCGAGGCGGGCAAGGGTTTTGCCGTGGTGGCGACGGAAGTGCGCGCCCTGGCCCAGAGGTCTGCCGATGCCGCCAACCAGATCAAGGCGCTGATCGGCGCCTCCACACAGCAAGTCGCCTCGGGCGTGAAGCTGGTAGGCCAATCGGGCGAATCGCTGATGACCATCGTCAGCGCCATTGCAGAAATCGACGAGGCTCTCGCCCGGATCGCCCAGGTGTCGATGGAACAGGCGACCGACATCGGACGAATCAACGAACGCGTCGGCGGCCTTGATTCGGCAACGCAGCAGAACGCCGCAATGGTCGAGCAAGGAACCGCCGCCGCACGCAATCTTTCCAGCGAAGCGGAAAACCTGACGCGCATCGTCGCGCATTTCCGCGTTTCCGGGAGCGCGACCGGCTCCTTGCAAAAGTTGTCCACACCCTCGGTGCGCCATGCAGCATAAAAAGCAATTTTCTACACTTGCCACCCTGAGAGTCGCCCTATATAGGCGCGCTCCTGCCCCGGGCGCTCTTCGGAACGCCCTCCGGTCGGGGAATAGCTCAGCCTGGTAGAGCACTGTCTTCGGGAGGCAGGGGCCGGAGGTTCGAATCCTCTTTCCCCGACCATTTTCACCTTCGGGTGAGGCATAGAAACCCAGCGGAAACGCTGGGTTTTTTGCTATCTGCGGCACAGGCAACGAATCCCGCACGCAAAGAAAAAGGCGAAGGCTCCATCCAAGCCTCCGCCCCTCGATATTGCGGCTTGTGCCGGATCAACCCTGCTTGTGGTTCTCGGGCCGCCCATCGGGCAATGTAAGCCCCTCCAGCTGCTTGTCGGTCATGTTCTCGACAAAGGCCGGGGACAGCTTGCGTTCCAGCCGGCGACACATGTCGGCCTGCTTGATCAGCCCCTGCGAGGCCGAGCGCAATGCATTGCGATCCAGCGCCACGTCGCCGGAGAGGAAATCGCGCACTTCCTTTTCGGAAACGCCCATGTAGCGCGCCATCACGCGCTGTCCGCCGACCGCGTCGACTGCCTGGGCAAAAATGGCGAGCTGGATATCCGGTTTCTGGGGCATGCCACGGCCATCACAGGGCGGCGCAGGCAAGTCAATTGCGGCGTCCCCCGCTTTATGGAGAGAGGCGCTCAACCGCCTCGCAGAAGCTGCACACCCCAATCCCGCTCGAACAGATAGAGCAGCAGCCGTGCCGCCTCGCCGCGCGGACCGGTGAGGCCGCCGTCACGCTCGATCAGCAACCGCGCGTCATCATGGGCCAGCGGCAGCAGCTTGGTGATCTGCTCAAGGCTCGCAATGCGGAACGGCGTGTCGCCCGACTGCCGCGTGCCCAGCAGTTCGCCGCCGCCGCGCAGCTGCAGATCCTCTTCCGCCAGACGGAAGCCGTCCTGCGTCTCGCGCATCAGGGCAAGACGCTGACGGGCGGTTTCACTCAGCTGCTGCCCCCGTAGCAGCAGGCATGTCGATTTCTCGCTGCCGCGCCCCACGCGTCCGCGCAACTGGTGAAGCTGGGCAAGACCGAAACGCTCCGCCTGCTCGATCACCATCAACGTGGCGTTGGGCACGTCAACACCAACCTCGATCACCGTCGTCGCCACCAGCACCGAAGCCTCGCCACTGGCAAAGCGCTCCATGCCCGCGTCCTTCGCCTCCGGCTTCAACTGCCCATGGACAAGCACGACCGTATCGCCGAATCGCTCCTTCAGCGTCGCATAACGCGCCTCGGCAGCAGCCAGATCGTCGTTCTCGCTTTCACTCACCATCGGACAGACCCAATAGGCCTGCTGCCCGGTCTCGATATGGCGGGCGATGGCACCGACGACGTCGCCCATGCGCTCCACCGAGACGACGCGGGTGTCGATCGCCTGGCGCCCCGGAGGCAATTCATCGAGCTTGGAGACTTCCATCTCGCCGTATTGTGCCAAAGTCAGCGTGCGCGGGATCGGCGTGGCAGTCATCGCCAGCGTATGCGGCGTGCGCCGCCCCTTGCGGGCGAGCATCAGCCGCTGGCCAACGCCAAAACGGTGCTGCTCGTCGATCACCACCAGCGCGAGATTGCGATAGGACACCGTGTCCTGGAAAATCGCATGGGTGCCCACGACGATATCTATGGAGCCACCGATCAGCCCCATGAGGATCGCCTCGCGCGCCTTGCCCTTGTCGCGCCCGGTCAGCAGCGCAATCTCGACGCCCGTGCCCTGCAGCATCCGCGCGAGCGTCTCATAGTGCTGGCGGGCAAGGATTTCGGTTGGCGCCAGCAAGGCGGCCTGCGCCCCCGCCTCCACCGCGATCAGCATCGCGTTAAGCGCGACGACCGTCTTGCCCGCACCGACATCGCCCTGCAGCAAGCGCAGCATCGGTGCCTGCTGCGCAACATCGCCCTCGATCTCGTCGATCGAGCGCTTCTGCGCGCCGGTCAGCGCGAAAGGCAGCTTGAGCTTGGCACGCAGCGAACCGTCGCCTTTCAGCGGCGTGCCCGACTGGCGGCGATTGCTCTCGCGCACCAGCATCAGCGCCAGCGCGTTGGCCAGCAATTCGTCATAGGCCAGGCGGTCGCGCGCAGGCCCGTTGACGCCGCGATGCGCCTCCATCACCGCCTCGCGCCAGGCAGGCCACTTCATCTTGTCGTAGAGACTGGGCTCGATCCATTCCGCCAATTCCGGCAGGACCTTGAGCGCCTGCTGGACCAGACCGCCCACGCGCCCCTGCGTCAGTCCTTCAGACAGCGGATAGACCGCCTCGCACAGCTGCCCCACCGGCGCGGCGCTGTCCTCCGAAACATGTTCGGGGTGCACCATCTGGAGCATCTGGCCGTACTGGTCGAGCCGACCGGCCACCCAGCGCGTCTCGCCCACCGGAAGCTGCTTTTTCGCGGTGTAGGAGGCGCGGCCGAAATAGGTGATCGAGCAAATGTTGCCGAGCGCGTCTTCGGTCACCACCCGGAACGGCCCGCGCCCGGACGAGGCGCGATGCTCGCGCACCGTCAACTGGACGATGACGTTCTCGCCGACGTTGGCCTCGTCCAGATGGGTGACCGCGCGCCGCTCCACGAAACGATCGGGCAAGTGATAGACAAGATCCCGCAGCCGCGTGAGGCCCAGCTTTTCGAGCGGGCGCTTGAGCTTGGGGCCCACGCCGTCGAGGGCATCGGTTTCGACAAACAGGCAATTCAGAGCTTCGGGCCGCATGAGCAGCCTCTTAGCGCGAGTGCGGCGCGTTTCACCAGACCGATGGGGAACGGATTTGCGGACAGACCCGTTGCCTTGGTGAACCCAACTGCACAGGAGAGCCATTCATGCGGATGTCCCGCGGAACCGTTTTCGCAATCGTCGACGGCGAGAACTTCGAACTCTACCGCAATTCGGGCGCCGAGGCCGCCCCGCGGCTGACGGCCATGGAGCCCCCCGCGCTGGAGGCCACCAACTTCAGCGCCGGCGCCCGCCGCAGCGACGCGCCAAGGCGCCATCAGGCCCGCACCGGCGACGGCAGCAACGACTCGCACGACGAGAGCGCCCATGTCGCCGCCGTGACCGGATGGCTCAACCAGCAGGTACTGGAAGGGGAAATCGCCGAACTGGTCATCGTCGCCGATCCGCGCTCCCTTGGTGAGATGCGAAGGCACTACCACAAGGAACTGAAAGCCTCGCTGCGGGCCGAAGTGCCCAAGACGCTGACCGGCAGACCCGTCAGCGAGATCATCAAGGTGATCCAGCGCTAACCCAAAACCTTGCTCATGCCCGCGCCGTATCGTAACGGCGCGGGCATGACCGAACTCACGCCCCAAAAGCAGGCACGGCTCGCCCGCCTCAAGTTCCGCGCCTGGCATCGCGGCACGCGCGAGGCCGATTACATGATCGGCTGCTTCTTCGACAAATTCCACGCAGAGTGGTCCGACACCGAGATCGACCTCTTCGAAACGATGATCGAGGAAGAAGACGTCGACATCATGGCATGGGCGCTGGGCACCCAGAGCATTCCCGAGGAATATCGCGGTGCCTTGATGGACCGCATGATGAAGCTCGATTACGTCGATATTCCGCGCTGATTTCATAAGGCAGACTGACTGCGGCATGGCCGAATTCCAACGCATTGTCTCGGCTACCTCGCCGCTTACCCTCGCCTCGGTCACGCGCGGGGCCCAGCCTCTGGTCATGGCGGACCTTGCCCGCGCCGTGGCAAGCAAGAGTTCCGGAGGCCGGGCGGTCTTCATTGCCGACAACGAAAGCGCCATGCGCGCCGTTGCCGAAGCCGCGCAGTTCTTCGCGCCGGAACTGGATGTCGTTGAATTCCCCGCGTGGGACTGCCTGCCCTACGACCGCGCCAGCCCTGCCCTTTCGGTCAGTGCCCGCCGTCTGGCCGCGCTGCACCGGCTCCAGCTCAAGCGCACCGGCCCGCAGCTTCTCGTCACCACCGCCAATGCCGTGCTCCAGCGCGTGCTCACGCCGTTCCGCATTCGCGAATCGGTGCGCCTGCTCAAGCCTGGGGCGGAAATCGGCCATGAAAGTCTGATCGCGCTGCTGCGCCGTCAGGGCTACCAGCGCAGCGACACCGCGATCGACGCAGGCGAGTTCGCCGTGCGCGGCTCGATCTTCGATATCGTGCCTTCGGGGCTTGAAGGCGGCCTGCGGCTCGACTTCTTCGGCGACGAGCTGGAAACGCTGCGCCTGTTCGATACCGGCACCCAGCGCTCCACCGGCACCGTCCCCGAACACCTGCTGCTCCCCGCCAGCGAGGCGCTGATCGACGAGGACAGCGTCAAGCGCTTCCGCAGCCGCTACCGCGAGATGTTCGGCGCCAATGCCACGGCGGACCCACTCTATCAGGCGGTCAGCGACGGCCGCCGCCTTGCCGGCATGGAACACTGGCTGCCGCTATTCGAAGACCGTCTGGTCACGCTGTTCGATCACCTTTCGAACGACGACCTGCTGGTGATCGACAGCCCGGCGCTCGGCGCCGCCGACGAGCGCTTCACCGACATTGCGGACTATCACAAGGCCCGCCTCGAAACCTCCGGCCAGAAGGCGGGATCGTACCGCCCGCTTGCGATCGACGCGCTCTACCTGGGCCGCGAGGAGTTCGAGCAGGCCGTGGCCGCCTTCCCGGTCCACCGCGCCGATCCTTTCGCGCAGCCGGAAAGCACCAAGGTCATCGACTTCGGCTTCGGCAATGCCCGCGACTTCACGCCCGAGCGCGCCCGCGGCGACAATGCCTATGAGGCTGCCGCCAAGCACCTCCACGCCGTCGCCAAGACCGGCCGCAAGGCGATCCTGGCCGCCTATTCCACCGGCAGCCGCGCCCGTCTGGTCTCCATCCTGGGTGAGGCACAGGGACCCGAGCCCAAGCTGGCCGAGACATGGCAAGAAGCCCTCGGCCTTGCCGTTCAGGGCCGCTCCGCCGCGCTGGTGCTGCCGCTGGAGACCGGCTTCTCCAACGATGCGGTCGAAGTCGTCACCGAGCAGGACATCCTGGGCGATCGCCTTGTCCGCCGGAAGAAAAAGAAGAAGGATTCCGACGCCTTCCTCGCCGAACTGGCGGCGCTGACGCCCGGCGACCTGATCGTCCACATGGACCACGGCATCGGTCGCTACGAAGGCCTGCAGTCGATCCCGGTCGGCAAGAGCCCGCACGACTGCGTGATGCTGACCTATGCGGGCGGCGACAAGCTCTACATACCGGTCGAAAATCTCGACGTCCTCTCCCGCTACGGCAGCGAGGCGGAAGGCGTCGCGCTCGACAAGCTGGGCGGAGAAGCATGGCAGAAACGCCGCGCCAGGCTGAAGGAACGCATCCGCGAAATCGCGGGTGAACTGATGAAGACCGCGGCCGCGCGTGCCCTGCGCGTTGCCCCGGCGCTGCTGCCCGAAAAGTCGAGCTACGACCAGTTCGTGGACCGTTTCCCCTGGCAGGAAACCGAGGACCAGGAACACGCCATCGACGACGTGCTCGGCGATCTGGCCGAAGGCAAGCCGATGGACCGCCTCGTCTGTGGCGATGTCGGCTTCGGCAAGACCGAAGTGGCCCTGCGTGCCGCCTTCGTCGCCGCCATGGCGGGCCAGCAGGTTGCCGTCGTCGCGCCGACCACCCTGCTCGCACGCCAGCACTATGCGAGCTTTGCCGAACGCTTCAACGGCTTCCCGCTGGAAGTGGGCCGCCTGTCGCGCCTCGTGCCCGAGAAGGAAGCCAAGGCCACCCGCGAGGGCCTTACCGCAGGCACCATGGACGTGGTCTGCGGCACCCACGCGATCCTCTCGAAAACCGTCAATTTCAAGCGCCTCGGCCTCGTCATCGTCGACGAGGAACAGCGCTTCGGCGTCAATCACAAGGAGCGCCTGAAGCAGCTTCGCACCGACGTGCACGTGCTGACGCTCACCGCCACGCCGATCCCGCGCACGCTGCAAATGGCAATGTCCGGCCTGCGCGAACTTTCCACCATCCAGACCCCGCCGGTCGACCGCCTCGCCGTGCGTACGTACGTGATGGAATGGGACGAGATGGTGATGCGCGAGGCGCTGCTGCGCGAACACCATCGCGGCGGCCAGAGCTTCATCGTCGTGCCGCGCATCTCGGACATGGCCGAAGTCGAGGAATGGCTCGCCAAGAGCGTGCCCGAAGTGAAGGTCATCTCCGCCCACGGCCAGATGAGCGCGGGCGAAGTGGAAGAGCGCATGAGCGCCTTCTACGAGGGCAAGTACGAAGTCCTGCTGTCGACCACCATCGTCGAGAGCGGCATCGACATTCCGCGCGCCAACACGATCATCATCCACCGCGCCGACCGCTTCGGCCTTGCCCAGCTTTACCAACTGCGCGGACGCGTGGGCCGATCGAAACTCCGCGCCTATGCCTATCTCACGACACCGGCGGGCCGCGCGCTCTCGGAAGTGGCCGAAAAGCGCCTCAAGGTATTGAGCGATCTCGATTCGCTGGGTGCCGGCTTCCAGCTTGCCAGCCACGATCTCGACATTCGCGGCGCGGGCAACCTGCTGGGTGATGAGCAGTCCGGCCATATCCGCGAGGTTGGCTTCGAACTCTACCAGTCGATGCTGGAGGACGCGATCCTCGAGGCCCGCGCGGGCGGCGTCGGGCTGGAGAAGGATACCTCGGGCCTGTCTCCGCAGATCACGGTGGAAGCGCCGATCATGATCCCGGAGGACTACGTTCCCGATCTGGCCGTGCGCATGGCGCTCTATCGCCGCCTCAACGATGCGGACAGCAAGGACGAGATCGAATCGCTCTCGGCCGAAATGATCGACCGCTTCGGACCGCTGCCGAGCGCCACGTCGAACCTCGTCCAGCTTATCCAGATCAAGCGGCAGGCGATCGAGGCGCATATCGCCAAGATCGACGTCGGCCCGCGCGGCACGCTGGTCAGCTTCCACAACGACAGCTTCCCGAACCCCATGGGCCTGATCGCCTATGCCGAGCGGCTTCAGGGCGCGGTCAAGCTGCGGCCGGACAACAAGCTGGTGCTGCAACGCGCCTGGGGCGATCCCAAGAGCCGCCTCAACGGGTTGCTGCAATTGACCAAGGGCCTCGCGGCGGTGGCGCGGAAGGGATAAGCGACGGCAGCGCGCAAGAAATAGGCGCCGCTATCCCGCCGTGCGGGCCAGCCTGCCGAACATCGCTATGCTCATCGGTTGCGCGCGCAGGAACCCCTGATAATAGGCACAGCCCTCGCGCGCGGCGACCTGGCGCTGGGCCTCTTCCTCGATACCCTCGGCGATGACCTGAAGGTCCAGCGCCTTCGCCATCGCAACGATGGCACGCAGCACCGCCACGTCGCGCTTGTCGGTGGTGATGCCGTCGATCATCGAGCGATCGAGCTTGAGGTAGTGGATCGGCAGGACCTTGAGATAGCGGAAGTTGCAGAAGCCCGCCCCGAAGTCATCCAATGCGATGCGGATGCCCTGCGCCGAGAATTCCGCCAGGATCTGCGCAGCCTGCGAGATATCGCCGATCAGGGCCTGTTCGGTCACTTCCAGCGTCAGCCTGCGCGGCGGAAACCCGCTCGCGCGGACAAGGTCCAGCATCTGGCGCACGTAATTGCCGAAGGCGAGGTCCGCCGGCGTGACATTGATCGACAACCGCAAGGCCTTGGGCCAGTTGCCCGCCGCTTCCAGCGCCTTGGCGGCGATGTGACGGGAGAGCGGCGCCACGTGGTCGGCCCGCTCGGCAATGGCAAAAAGGCCGCCCGCACCGATCCGCCCCAGGCGCGGATGCTTCCAGCGTGCCAGGGCTTCCGCCCCGGTCAGCCGGTCGTCCTCGAGGCTGAACTGCGGCTGGAACAGGATCTCGATCTCGTCGCGGTCGATCGCGCCGAGCAGATCGGCCTCAAGCTGCGCAGCCGAATGGCCGGGCGGGGTTGCTTCGCCCTCGGCCCAGGCAAGCCGCGTGCCTTGCTGGTCGCGCGCGGATTCCAGCGCGTGGCCGAGCCGGTCCAGCATCGAATCCACGCCTTCGTCGGCCAGCGCGCGAATCAGGGCGATGCGCGGCGACAGGCGCAAGACTCCCGAGGGCACCGCGATGGGGCGCGACACCGCCTCGGCCAACTGATCGGCAACCAGTTGCCAGCGCTCCCGGCTGCATGCCTCATTGGCGACCAGCACGAAGGAACCGCCCCCGGCACGCGCCAGCAGCCAGTGACCGTCGAGTTCCTCGTTCGCGAAATGCGCGATGCGGCTCGCCACTTCTTCCAGCGCCCCGTCACCCGCAGCCGCGCCATAGGCCATGTTGATGGCATCGAGCCGGCGCAGGCCGAGCAGCATCGCATGGATATGTGCGCCCGGCCCATTCTCGCTCGCCTGGCGCCAGGCGGCGATCCGTTCGCGCACGGCATCAAGCCCCGGAATTCCGGTCAATCTATCCTCAAGACCGCGTGCCAGCTCTGCCGGCACCCCTTCCCTGCTCAAAACCATGCGCCTTTCCTAACCCCACCCCCATAACGCAAGCCCCTTGCAAAAGCGTTCAAAATTCGAAAGGTCCGACGAAGTGACGAAGGCGTCACGGTCACGCCTCGCCGACCGCGGCACCGGGGCGCAGCATGACCGCCTCAAGGAAATGAAGAATGAGCGACGAACCCCGGCTGGCCCTCATCGTTTCGGACAGCGCCAAGGCACAGGAAGGCGCAGACGCCTTACGTGATGCCCATGGCTGGGTAAGCCCGGAAGAAGCCGATGTCTTCGTGGTGCTGGGCGGCGACGGTTTCCTGCTGCACGTCCTCCACGAGATGCTCGACCGCGACCGCATCAAGCCGGTCTACGGCATGAACCTGGGAACGGTGGGTTTCCTGATGAACGGGCCGCACGACCATATCCCGATCATCCATAGGGTGATGGAAGCGCACCGCGTGCCCGTGACCCCGCTGCGCATGTACGCGGTCAGCAACGACGGACGTGAGTACAAATATTACGCCATCAACGAAGTCTCGCTGCTGCGCGAAACCCGCCAGACCGCCAAGCTGGAAGTGCGCATCAACGGGCGCGTGCGGATGGAGGAACTGGTGGGCGACGGGGTGCTGGTGGCAACGCCGGTCGGCTCCACCGCCTACAATCTCTCCGCCGATGGCCCGATCCTGCCGCTCGGTGCCCCGATGCTGGCGCTGACGCCGCTCAGCCCCTTCCGCCCGCGCCGCTGGAAAGGCGCGATCCTGCCCGAAAGCGCCGAGGTCGAATTCCACGTCAACGAGTCCGAAAAGCGCCCCGTCGCCGCCGTGGCCGACCAGAAGGAAGTGCGCGACGTGAAGTCGGTGCGAATCCGCGCGACCTACGAAAAGGAACTGACACTGCTGTTCGACCCCGGATTCACGCTGGAAGAACGTATCTTCGCCGAGCAGTTCCAGGTCTGAAATCACAGCAATTCCGCGCCTCCCGGCACCGAACCATCACCTGTGGAAAAATTTTCGCCGCATTTTGCTCAAAGTCAGGGTTGCCAATCCCTACGGCACTGTTATAGGCGCACCCCTGCCCAGCGGTGGAAACACTGACAGGCCGGTCCCCGATAGCTCAGCGGTAGAGCATTCGACTGTTAATCGAATGGCCGTAGGTTCGAATCCTACTCGGGGAGCCACTTCTTTTGAAGGGTTCGAAGCGGTATCGAAAGATGCCGAAAGCAACTCTTCCGCCCGCCGGTGGAAACACCGACCAGGCTGTTCCCCGATAGCTCAGCGGTAGAGCATTCGACTGTTAATCGAATGGCCGTAGGTTCGAATCCTACTCGGGGAGCCACCTTTCCAACCAGACATCGCCAGCCCTTCGCCCCGTGCCGACCTGCCAGGTCAGCACGCGTTTTTGCGTGCCCGCCGTTCGCAAGGGTGCCCGGCACAAGGATCGGCCAAAGGAAAAGGGCCGCAGCTTCCGCTGCAGCCCTCTCGATGCTCGAAGAAGGCCGAGAGAAACGCTCCCGGCCCACCTCATGCGGCTCAGGCCCTTGCCCTGCCAGACCCTTGTCCTGCTCAGGCCAGTGCGCCGTGGCAGTGCTTGTACTTCTGGCCCGAGCCGCAAGGGCACAGTGCATTGCGGCTGAGCGGCAGGTCGGCATAGGGGTTCTCGCCCGCGCCACCAAGGCCGACACCCGCCTGCGGGCTGCCGGCCAGCGACCCGAACAGTTCGGGCACCATCGCCGAGCCATCGCCGTCGTTCGAATTGTCGATGCCGGTCAGCGGATCGATATGGCCGGTCAGGAAGTCCGGCAGTTCGGGAAGCTGCACCGGCTCCGGGATCTGCAACTGGCTGACCGCCAGGATGCGCGTCACGTCTTCGCGGATCGTGTCCAGCATGCGCTCGAACAGACCGAAGGCTTCGGTCTTGTATTCGTTGATCGGCGTCTTCTGGGCATAGGCGCGCAGGAACACCACCTGACGCAGCGCGTCGAGGGTAGCGAGATGCTCCTTCCAGTAGTGGTCGATGCGGTCGAGCAGGATCGACTTCTCGACCTGGCGCCAGATCGCCGGATCGTCGTTCGCCATCTTCTCGGCCATGTGCGCGTCGGCCATGGCGGCAATGCGCTCCTCGACGAGTTCGGGATCGACGCCGTCCTCTTCGATCCACGCCTCGACAGGTACGTCGAGCGCAAGGATCTCGGCCGCCTTGGCCTTCAGACCCTCGACGTTCCAGTGCTCGGGGTAGGAACCCTGCGGGCAGGCATCGGCAACAATGGAGTTCACCGTATCGGTGCGCATGTCGATCACGACATCGTCCACCGTCTCGGCGTCCATGATGTCCGAGCGCTGCTCGTAGATCACCTTGCGCTGGTCGTTCATCACGTCGTCGTACTCGACGACCTGCTTGCGCACTTCGTAGTTGCGCGCCTCGACCTTCTTCTGCGCGGTCTCGATCGCCTTCGACAGCCACTTGGAGCCAATCGCCTCGCCATCGGCCAGGTTGCTGTTCATCATCTTGGCGAACAGCGTGTCCGGACCGAAGATGCGCAGCAGGTCGTCCTCGAGGCAGAGGTAGAACTTCGACAGGCCCGGGTCGCCCTGACGGCCCGAACGGCCGCGCAGCTGGTTATCGATGCGGCGGCTTTCGTGGCGCTCGGTACCGATCACGCAGAGACCGCCGGCGGCGAGCACCAGGCGCTTCTGCTCGGCCACTTCCGCCTTGATGCGAGCAATCGCCTCGTCACGCTCCGGCCCCTCGGGCATGTCGCGCAGTTCGTCCTCGACGCGGAACTCGACGTTGCCGCCCAGCTGGATGTCGGTGCCGCGGCCCGCCATGTTGGTGGCAATCGTCACCGCGCCAAGACTGCCCGCCTGGGCAACGATGTGGGCTTCCATCTCGTGGAAACGGGCATTGAGGACCGAGTGCTTGACGCCTTCCTTGTTGAGGAAGTCCGAGAGCAGTTCCGACTTCTCGATCGACACCGTGCCGACAAGCACCGGCTGGCCGATCTCGTGCTTCTCGCGGATCAGCTTGGCGATGGCGCCGAACTTGTCGAGCGTGTTCTTGTAGAACTCGTCTTCCTCGTCGATGCGCTGGATCGGCACATTGGTCGGGATGGTGACGACGTTCATCTTGTAGATGTCGTAGAACTCGGCCGCCTCGGTGGCAGCCGTGCCGGTCATGCCCGAAAGCTTCGGGTACATGCGGAAGTAGTTCTGGAAGGTGATCGAGGCGAGCGTCTGGTTCTCGGGCTCGATCTTGACGCCTTCCTTGGCCTCGACCGCCTGGTGCAGACCGTTCGACCAGCGGCGACCGTCCATCATGCGGCCGGTGAATTCGTCGATGATGACGACCTTGCCGTCCTTGACGATGTAATCGGTGTCACGCTTGAACATGACCACGGCCTTGAGGCTCTGGTCGAGGTGATGGACGACCTGGGTGTTCTCGACGTCGTAGAGGTTCGAGCCGACCAGCAGCCCTGCGGCCTCGAGCATGCGCTCGGCCTTCTCGACGCCGTCTTCGGTCAGGCTGATGTTCTTGGTCTTCTCGTCGGTCTCGTAGTCCTCGGGGACAAACTGCTTCACGACAGCATCGACCTGAAGGTAGAGTTCCGACTTGTCGTCGGTCGGCCCCGAGATGATCAGCGGGGTACGCGCTTCGTCGATCAGGATCGAATCGACTTCGTCGACGATCGCGAAGTTGAAGGGGCGCTGCACCATCTGGCTGCGCTCGTGCTTCATGTTGTCGCGCAGGTAGTCGAAACCGAACTCGTTGTTGGTGCCGTAGGTGATGTCCGCGGCATAGGCATCGCGGCGTTCCCACTCGTTGAGATTGGGGACAATCACGCCGATGGTGAGGCCGAGGAAGTTGTGCAGCTTGCCCATCTGCTCCGCGTCGCGGCGGGCGAGATAGTCGTTGACGGTGACGACGTGGACGCCCTTGCCCTCGATGGCATTGAGGTAGGTGGCGGTAGTCGCCACCAGGGTCTTGCCTTCACCGGTGCGCATTTCCGCGATTTCGCCGCGGTGGAGGACGATGCCGCCGATCAGCTGCACGTCGAAGTGGCGCATGCCGAACACGCGCTTCGAAGCCTCGCGCACGGTGGCGAAGGCTTCGGGCAGGATCTTGTCGAGCGTGCTGCCATTCGCGAGCATTTCGCGGAACTTGGGCGTCTGCGCGGCCAGCTCCTCGTCGCTCATGGCTTCGAGAACGGGCTCGAACCCGGCGATCTGGGCAACGACCTTGTCGAGCGACTTGACGTAGCGGTCGTTGGACGAACCGAAAATGGACTTGGCGAGTGCGCCGAACATGGCGGGAATCCCTGTTTTACTTGGATATCGTGAATGACGGACATGTGCGCCTCCGCCTCGTGGCAGAGCGCAGAAAATAGCTTCGCGAGGATGCGAAAGGTCGGCGCGCTTACTCGCGCGCGCGGTCTATCCCGGTCAGGACCGAAGGCACCGCCAGCGAAACCGGCACCGCGACAAGCGGCGGGGCATGGCGGCGGGCATTGCGCAGGCCCGGCTCGGGCAAGCGCGCAAGGGCAACCGGCGCACGCGGCGCCTTGGCAGCCACGGCAGCCTCGGTCAGCACCACCTGCAGGCTCGCCACCTGCGACGCACGCGCCTCGGCAGGGCCGATCTGCGCGGCAAGGCCCGTCAGCAGGGCCAGCAGGGTGAGGATCAGGCGATTTGCCATGGCGGATCAGATAAGGGCGGCTCGGCGCCATGTCCACACCAGAGAACGCCCTGCCCCGAGTTTACACACGTATCCCCGCATGCACCACGACTCTTGACCTGCCGCACCCACGCGCTACGCACCCGCCATGGCCTATCCCACCTCACCGCTCGCCTCGCCCTTCCCCGCCATGCCGCCGATCGCCGGCGTCACCCCGCACGTCGTGCGCGCAGGGTACAAGGACTGGGGCCGGTGCGACCTCACTTACGTGGAACTGGACGAGGGCACTGCCGTCGCGGGCGTGTTCACCAGGAACCTGTGCTGCTCCAGCGAAGTGGAACTGGGCCGCGCCAACGTGAAGCAGGGTCATGCCCGCGCACTGGTGGTCAATGCGGGCAATTCCAATGCCTTCACCGGCTACCGGGGCCGCGAGGCGGTGGAGCAGATCATGGATCAGGTCTCCGCCCATATCGGCTGCCCGCGTGAGCAGGTCTTTGTCTCCTCCACCGGCGTGATCGGCGTGCCGCTGCCCAAAGACAAGGCCCGCGAAGGCGTGGAGAAGGCCCTCGCCGCCCAGCCCTGCTCGTGGGAAGACATGGCCAACACCATTTCCACCACCGATACTTTCGCCAAGGGCGCGACGGCCACGGCAATGATCGGCGACACCAAGGTCACGCTCGCCGCCGTCATCAAGGGCTCGGGCATGATCGCACCGGACATGGCGACGATGCTCGGCTACATCTTCACCGATGCCGCCGTGGAGCCTGCCTTCCTGCAGGAATGCCTCGCCGCCGCGAACTTCCGCACGTTCTCGTGCATCACCGTCGATTCGGACACCTCCACCAGCGACACCGTGCTGGCCTTCGCCACCGGCAAGGCCGGCAACGCGCCGCTTGCCTCGATCGCCTCGCCCGGCGCCCATGCCTTTGCCGCCGCGATCCATGACGTCTGCCGCCAGCTCGCCCACCTCGTCGTGCGCGACGGCGAAGGCGCGCAGAAGTTCATCGAGGTTGCCGTCTCCGGCGCGGTCTCGGACGAAAGCGCGAGGCTGGTCGGCATGGCCATCGCCAACTCGCCGCTGGTGAAGACCGCCATTGCCGGCGAAGACGCCAACTGGGGCCGCGTGGTCATGGCCGTGGGCAAGGCGGGCGAACCGGCCGACCGCGACAAGCTCTCCATCGGCTTCGGCGGCACCTGGGCCGCGCGCGAGGGCCTGCCGCTCGCCGACTATGACGAGGCCCCCGTTGCCGCCCACCTCAAGGGGCAGGACGTCACCATCGAGGTCGATCTGGGCCTTGGCGAAGGCGCGGCCACCGTGTGGACCTGCGACCTCACGCATGGCTACATCTCGATCAACGCCGATTACAGGAGCTGAGCGTGCCCGCACCCGTGTTCACGATCTGGGGGCGCCTCAACTCCCACAACGTCAAGAAGGTCGCCTGGTTCGCCGAGGAACTTGGCCTGAATTACGTGCGTCACGATATCGGCGGCAAGTTCGGCTATACCGACGAGTACCTCGCCAAGAACCCGAACCGGCTGGTGCCGATGATCGAGGACGGCAAGCTCTCGCTGTGGGAATCGAACGCGATCCTGCGCTACATGGCGGCCGAGTACGGCGGTGAGCGCTGGTTCCAGCGCGACCCCATCGACCGCGCGCTGGCCGACCGCTGGATGGACTGGCAGATCACGTATGCCGATGCCCAGCGCCTCCCGTTCCTGTCGATGGCCCGCACCCCGCAGGACCAGTGGGACATGCCCGCCATCGAGCGGGACGTGAAGGCCTGCGCCGCCCACCTCGCGGTGCTGGAACGTTACCTTTCCGAAAAGCCCTGGCTCTCCGGCGGCCAGTTCGGCATCGGCGACATTCCCATGGGCGTCTATGCCTACACCTGGTTCAGCCTGCCGTTCGAGAAGCCGGAATTCCCCGCGGTGGGCGAATGGTACGCCCGCATCCGCGAGCGCAAGGGTTATGCCCAGCAGGTCATGATCCCGCTTACCTGATCCTCCCGTCAAAGGCCTCCCGCATGATCACCCCTTCGCTCAACGCCGCTGTCGAGACGATCATGCGCGAGGTGTCTCGCGACGTGATCCTGCGGCACTACCAGTCGCTGTCCGCCGAACAGATCGTCAGCAAGGCGGTGAACGACGTCGTCACCGTGGCCGACCGCGAGAGCGAGGCGATCCTTGCCGAGCGCCTCGCCGCCCTGCTGCCCGAGGCGGCTGTCGTGGGCGAGGAAGCCACTTTCGCCGACGAGAACGAACTGCTCAAGCTCAAGGACCGGCTCTGCTGGATCGTCGACCCGCTCGACGGCACCAACAACTTCGCATCCGGCAAGGCCCCCTTCGGCATGCTCATCGCGCTGGCCGACAAGGGCGAGACACTGGGCGGCTGGATTCTCGACTGCCTGACCGGCCGGTTCTGCCACGCCTCGGCGGGCGGCGGCGCCTGGGTGGACGGGGAACGCCTCACCGCCCGCGCCACCGGAGAGCAGCCGCCGGTCGCGGCGATCTCGCTGATCTTCACGCAGGAATCCCGCCGCGAGCAACTGCGCAGCGAAGTCGCCCCGCACTACCGCATGGTCGACATCCCCCGCTGCGCCGCCGAACAGTATCCCCGCCTTGCGCTCGGCCAGAACGACGTGGCGATCTTCGAGCGTACCCTGCCATGGGACCATGCGGCGGGCGCCCTGTTCCTCAACGAGGCCGGCGGCAAGTGCGCCCGCCCCGACGGCAGCGCCTACCGGGTCGACGAGATCGGTCGCACCGGCCTGATCGGTGCCTCCAGCCCGGCGCTGTTCGACGACCTCGCCGCCCGGCTCGCGGCCCTGCCCGATTAGAGACTGTTTGAAAAATGCCCGAAAGGGCATTTTGAGGACGGCACCAGCCCGCTCCCCCACCCGACCACCCACAGGATACTGCCGATGGGCGGTCGGGTGGGGGAGCGGGCTGGTGCCGCGAAATTCGCTTTTCGCGAATTTCCAAACGGGCTCTTAGGCCCCGCTTCAGCGTCATACTTTGGCACAAGGTGACACGCCGGTTGACACTGTTGACACGGTCCTGAGGAAAAACCGTCACCTTGCGCCGACTGTCACCTTGCGGCCTGATGACGAGCGATTTTCCCACGATTTCAAAGAGCATTTGTCGCGCACGATCATGCCAGATCGCCGCGATGTAGGAAAATCGCCAGATGCGAGCCGCCCCGCACGCATGCCCGTGAAAGCGCGGGCCTCCGCTTGCCCCATACCCCCACCTGCGGATTCCCCGGCCCTCCGGCGTCTCCGAACCGTTCCCTCAACAGGACGGGGATGGGAGAACGACGATGACGACATCGGGCGTGGCGGGCATATCCTGTGTCATTCTTGCGCTGACCCCATGTCTGGCGCCCAGTCCGGCCCTGGCGCATTCAGAAAAGAGTTGGGGCGAAGCGGGCTGGCGGTATCTTCCGCCTGCCGTGGCATGGTCGCTTTCGGACCTCGCCGCGCCCGATCAGAGCAAAGTGGAAGTCGTCGACCGCGACGACGGCAACGCCGGATGGCGACTGGAAGCCGTCGCCGTCCGATCCTACGATCCGCTGTCCCTCGCGCTTCCCGCAAGGCTGATCGACGACCATGACACCGCCCGGTTCCGCACCCGACATTTCAGCGCCAGCGCGTGGCATGCGCTGGGCGACCACGACACCCTGCGCTTCACCGCCGTCGCCGGTCGCACCAGCCGCCGCACCGACGATGCCGTGGTCCTTCCGGCCAAGACCCTGACCGGATTTGCCGGTGCGCAACTGGCCTGGGAGCATGCGCGAACGTGGTCTTTCTCGATCGGCCCTTTCAGGCAAGGCGGCTGGGGCGGCCGCTCGCTCGAAAGCGATCTGCTGCATTTCTCGCACGGCGAACCGCCTGCCGCGCGCGGTTTGAAGGCCTCCTGGCGCATGAGCCTGCAGGGCAACAACAACGACGGCGCCGGACGCGGTATCTGGGTCGGGCTGGATTCCCGTCTCGGCACCCGCGCAGCCGGACTCGGGGGTGCCCTGGCGCAGTCCGCGCTCCATGACTCCCGTCTCGGCCTTGTGCTTGCCGCCCAATTCTGGAGTCGAGTGGCCGGCTACCGAGCCTTGCCGAGCGAACAAGCCCCTGCTCTCTCGCCCTTCACCGACCAGCGCATGATGTCCGGCGGTGTCCTTTGCTGGCCTATTCCCGGGGCATCCGGCAGGTTCATCAACGGCTCCCTGCGGTTCTCGAAATCGAGCTTCAGCGCCGAGCCGCCGTAATTTCCCGAAACGTACATCATCAGCCGCGTCTGGAAGCGGGTCACCCTGCCCGTGTTCGCATCCTTCGAACTGGCATAGCCACCCTGGCAGGTCTGCGTCGCCTGCAATTGTCCCTGGCCCAGACGCATCTTCAGCGGACGGCACTGCGTCGTTCCCGCAGCCTGGGAGCGCCCCTCGCCCACCAGCAGGCGCACGAAGTCCTCCACTTGCGTATCGGCAAGGCAGAAGTGCCACTCGCGGTCCTTGCCCACGGCCATCGCCGTGTCACCCCCGTCGAGACTTTTGCCGATGCGATAGGACCGCGAAATCGTGACGAGCCAATCCCCGCCCTGCATCGTCCTCTGCTCGCGCGTGCCTTCGACAATGATATCCTGCGGATCGGCGCCGCCCTGCGCCTGCGCGGACCAGGCGGACGCCGCCATCAGGAAAACCGGAACCGCGCGCAACCAATGCATGGCAAGCCCTCTGCCAGTCAGCATCCGCAAGGATAAGTCGCTGCGGGCGAACAGCTTGGGATTATGGAAGAAATACCAAGAAATGCAACGCCCTGGCAGCTCCCACAATAAATGCAGAGGACAAAGAAAAACCCCCTCCACCGCGCAGGTGGAGAGGGTTCTCATTCATCCGGGGCAACAACGGCCCCCGTGAATTCTCAGAGTTCGCCTTCGAGCCAGCCCTTGAGCGCACTCTTGGGCGCCGCACCCAGCTTCTGGGCGACCGGCTTGCCGTCCTTGAACAGCACCATCAGCGGGATCGACTTCACGCCGATCTCGGCGGGGATGCCGGTGTTGGCCATGATGTCCATCTTGGCGATGGTGACCTTCTCGGACAGCTCGTCGCTGATCTCTTCGAGAGCGGGGCCGATCATCTTGCAGGGGCCGCACCAGTCGGCCCAGAAATCGACGAGAACGGGCTTGTCGGACTTCAGGACGTCGTCTTCGAAGCTGGCGTCGGTAACGGCAATGGTTGCCATGAACTTGAACTCCTCGGGGGTATCTCGGGTTGATCGCAATCTAGGGAGGAATCGCCGGGAGGCAACGCCCCGGCGCACATAGCTTTACTGGACCTGTGCAAAGTCGGGCTTGTGCGCCGCCAATGTCGCGGACGGTACTTCGATCAGGCGCGGAACGGAAGTGTAGAGCAAGGCGACTTCCACCGCGCGTCCCGGGAACGCCACTTCCAGCGCGGCGGCATAGGCCGCCATCTGCCGCAGCACGCCTCTCGGCACCTGCTCCAGACGTTCGGGCGGACGGCGCGCGGTCTTGTAATCGACCAGCCGCACGCGGGTGGGCTCGACCACCAGACGGTCGATCGTGCCCGCCACCACCTGCCCGCCGACGACCGCCGCCACCGGCACTTCGGCAAGGCTGCGGGGCCCGAACAGGTCAGCCCAATCGGGATTGCCGAGCACCGCCAGCGCGCTGTCCAGCATCGCCTGACGCACCTCTTCGGCAAGATCGGCGGCATTGCGGGCAAGCCATTGCCAGCCCGCCTCCTCGCGCATGTCGGCAGCGACTTGCGGCAGGCGTTCGAGCAGCTTGTGCACCAGCGTACCGCGCCGCAGGGCATCGCGGCCCGCACCCGGCGGGAACGGCGGATCGGGGGCGTCCTCCTCGCCCAAAGCAGACGGCGCCAGCGGACGCGGCGGACGCGGTTCGGCTGGGGCAACACGCTCCAGCCAGCGCGGCAGCGGCTCACGCAGCGGCAGCTGCACCGAGCGGACTTGCGCCGGCAAGGGCGCGGGCGGCGTGCCGTAATCGCAGCGCGTGCCCCAGATCGCATCCTCCACCTCAGCCCCGTCCTCGAACAGGCTGCGCAGGCGGGCGAACCAGCTTTTCTCGGCCGGGCCGTCCTTGTCGCGCTTGCCCAGCGCGCCGCCGACAAACAGCGCTTCCTCGGCGCGGGTCATGGCGACGTAGAGCAGGCGCCAGTGTTCCTGTTCGTCCCCCTCGCGGTTTTCGGCGATCTGCGCGGCGATGCGGCCCGCCTTCTCGTCCTTCGACAGCGGCGGCAGCGGCACCTTGCGGCGTGCCTCGCGCGGGTCGGCAAGTTCGAAACCGCGCTCGCGCGCCGCCTCGGGATTGCCGGTGGCGTCGGCGAGGATGACGATGGGCGCCTGCAGGCCCTTCGATCCATGCGCGGTCATCACGCGGACAAGCCCCTGCGCGGCATCCGCCTCGCGCTTCAGCTCGCCGTCGCCCGCATCGAACCATGCGAGGAAACCGGCAAGGCTGGGCGTGTCGGTCATGACATAGGCCTGCGCGGCGTTGACCAGTTCGTCGATCGGGTCGTTGGCCTCGCTGCCCAGCCGCGCCACCAGCTTGCGCCGCGCCTGCCATGGCCCGACCAAGAGCCAGTGCAGCATGGCCTGCGGCGGCGCATAGTCGGCCTTGGCGAGCAGTTCGCCCAGTTGTTCCATGACCACGCCGATTTCGGGGCCGGACTGGGTGCGCAAGTGATCCCACAGGCGCACGCCCTTCGCCCGGTGCCCGAAGCGCAGCAATTGCTCCTGGCTCCAGCCCACCAGCGGCGAGACGAGCAGGCTGGCCAGCGTCAGGTCGTCCAGCGGCTGCACCGCAAAGCGCAGCGCGGCAATCAGGTCCTTCACCGCCAGCGGCGCGCCCAGACGCAGACGGTCGACGCCCGCCACCGGCACACCCGCCGCATGGAGCCGCGCGACGATCAGCCCCGCCAGTTCCTTGCGCTGGCGCACCAGGACCATGATGTCACCCGCCCCGGCGCGGCGCGGCTTGCCCTTGTGGAGCGCGAAACCGGGGCCGCTTTCATCCAGCCATTCGCGCACCTGACGGGCGATGCGCTCCGCCATCTGGCGATCCGGGCGGGAGAGCCAGTTCGGCTGCGCACCGTCGGCGTCGTCGGTGTCGAGGGGTTCTTCCTCCTCCACTTCCTCGGCCACCGGCTGCCACAGCGCGACATAGCCGGGACGCTCCTGCCCGACGTGACGCTCTGCCGGACGGTCGAGCCCGAAATTGCCGTGGCCGATGCCGCCGATGGCCTCGTCCACGAAATCGAGGACTTTCTGCGCGGTGCGGAAGCTGCGGTCGAGCCCGAGTTCGACGAGGCGCCGCGGCGCGGCCGCGCTGCGCAGCATGTCGGCATTGTCCGCCGCCTGGTCCATCATGGCGCGCACGCGCTCTGCCGCACGGCGGAAGTTCTCCGGGCTGGTGCCCTGGAAGCGGAAGATCGCCTGCTTGTAATCGCCCACCACGAAGAGCGTGCGCAAGAGTTCGCTCCGCTGGCCCTCCCCGGCCCAGAACTCCTCCGCCATGGCAAAGACGATGTCCCACTGCGCGGCATTGGTATCCTGCGCCTCGTCGACCAGGATGTGGTCGAAGCGGCGGTCCAGCTTGTAGCGGATCCAGTCGGCCGAAGCCTGCCCGCGCAAGAGGTCGGCGGCGCGGCGGATCTGGTCGTCGAAGTCGATCAGGCCTTCGCGCTGCTTCGCCTCGTCCCAGGCGATCGCGAAAGCGCGGCCAAGGCGCAGCGCGGGCACCAGCCGGTCGGCCAGCCCCAGCAGTGCCTTCACCTCGCGGATGCGAACCAGACACTCGCCCACGCGCGAGGTATAGCCTTCGTAATCGGGCTCGAACTTTGCAAGGTTCCTGGCGCTGCGAACCGCATCGTCCTTGGTGAACAGCGCGCCGTAGAGGTCTTCCACCTGCTCGGCGCGCTTGGCGGGCGAATGCATCAGCCAGGGCACCAGCACGTCGGTCGCCTTGTGCGCGGTGGCGGTGTTCCACTCGGCCAGCACTTCGCAGCAGCGGCGCAGCGAGCGGACGTCGAACTGGTCGTCCGCACACATGGATGCCAGCATGTCCCCGCCGGCATCGGCGGGCAGCCCCAGCAGGCGCAGCACATGACCCCGCATGTCGCCCGCCTGCCACGATCCCGGCCCAAACCATGCCTCCCGCGCCGAAGCACAACGCAGCAAGAAGTCCATCACCGAGTCCGGGCCATGCCGCAGCGAAAGCTGGGCAATGGCGCGCAGCAAATGCGTATCGCCCAGCGCGGCCTCTTCCGCCTCCACCAGCAGATCGGCCAGCACCTGCCGCGCCAGCAAAGCGCGTTCGCGGTCCTCCATCGGGCGAGTGCCGGGAACCAGCCCCGCCTCCAGCGGGAACGTCGCCAGCAGCCACTGCGAGAAGGCGTGGATGGTATCGATCCGCAAACCCCCGCCGGGGCAATCGAGCACGGCGGCAAACAGCGTGCGCGCCCGCGCCATCGTTTCGGGATCGGTCGGCGCGCCGATGGCATCGAGGCGCAGGAACAGCTGCGTCTCTTCCAGCCGCACCCATTCGGCCAGCGTGCCGTTGATGCGCGCTGCCATTTCGGTGGCGCCGGCCTTGGTGAAGGTGAGGCACAGCACCTGCGAAGGCGAAACCCCCTCCTGCAGCAAGAGCCGCAGCACGCGCGAGGAGAGGACCTGCGTCTTGCCGGTGCCCGCCGATGCCGAAAGCCAGACGCTGTCACGCGGATCGACCGCGCGCATCTGGTTGCCGTGCAGCGGATGGACGGTTGCCGGGCCGCTCATGCGCCGTCTCCCGTCCTGGGCTCGGAATCCTTGGGTTCCGAACGCCCGCCCAGCGAGGTGATCCACTCATCCAGCCGCATCAGCTGGTCGTAATCGGCGTAGGAACCCAGTTCCGGATTGAGCCTTGCGGTGAACGGCTCGGTGCCGAGGATCCAGCGGTCGAGCGCGTCGTTCAGGTAGTCCTCGGTATGCGGCATGAACTCGTCCGGCAACACGCCGGTGCGCTTGCTGCCTTCCTTGAGCGGGGTGGTGGTGTAACCGATGGTGTCCTTGTTCTTGGCCATCGACCAGTATTCGAAGGCCTGCGCCTCCCCCTCGATCACCCTGTCGTCCAGATCCTTGAAGCCGCGCGCCTCGGCAATCATCGCGACCAGGCCAAGCTGCAGCGCAAAACCCTCTTCCACGCGGCGGGTCGTCGGCGGCGAGCCGGTCTTGTAGTCCACCACCGCCAGCTTGCCGTCGGCCAGCCGGTCGATACGGTCGGCCCGGCCGTGAACCCTGATGCCGCGATAGTCCATGTCGCCCTTCGCTTCCGTGGCGATGACGCGGCGGCCGTGGGTCTTGTGCGCCAGCACGAGATCGCGGAACGTATCGAGCGCGGCGGAAAGACGCGGCCACCACAGCGCACGCATCAGCGGGTGCGCGTTCTTCTCCACCAGGACTTGCTGCGCGATCGTGTGCAATCCGTCGACCGGCTCGCCCGCGCGGTGCCAGCGCTCCATCACGAGATGCGCGACTTCGCCCTTCCACGCCGCGCTCGGCTCCGCGTCCAGCGCATCGAGGCGCGAGAGGCCGAGGATGGCATTGGCGTAGAATTCGTAAGGATCGCCGCGCAGACGGTCGAGCCCGGTGACCGAAAGGTCCACCCGGCGCTGCCCGGCGCTCGGCATCGGCTGCGGGCGAGGATGCGCGGGAACCGGGGTTGCGTCGTCGATCATGCGCGCAAGGCGCAGCGCCTCGGTCTCGACATGGCGCTTGGCCTCATCCGCGCCCATCAGCGCCTTGACGCGCAGCACGAAGCGCGAGGGGATCACCGGGCCGCCGGCATCGCGCAAGGCCCAGCTGAGCACCACTTCGGGCGCGCCCAATGCTGCGGCAAGGTCGTGTGCAGCAAGGCCGATGCGGAAGTCGGCGCCCGGCACCCCCAGCGCGCGCAGCACGGCGGGCGGCAGCAGCGCGTCCTGCGCGGGAGCGGCCGGCCAGGTGCCCTCCACCAGTCCGCCGCAGATGACCAGATCGGCGCGGCTCATGCGCGCTTCCAGCAGGCCGTAGATCGAGACGCGCGGATGGCCGCCCCAGGGCGGGCGCACGGCAGCACGGTCCATGACGTCGCGCAGCATGGCGTGGAGCTCGCGCGGATCGAACAGCGTTCCGGCCGAGGCGGCAGCGGCGCGCAGTTCCTCGACCATGGCACTGAGCGAACGCCCATCGGCCCCCGACCAGATCGCCTCGCCGCAGAGCCGTTCGGCAGCATCGGCGAGCGTGCCCAGCATCGTCTCGAGCGGTTCGCCTTCCTCGAGCGCGAGCAGCGGCGCCAGCACCGCCTCGACCTCGCCCCACCATGCGCCGATCTTGCGCGCCTCGGCGATTTCCGCCAGCGCGGCAAGGCCGCCGCCGGGGCGCGGTCCGCGCAGGCCCCGGTCCAGCTTGCGCGCCGATTCCAGCCAGGCCGCACGGCCTTCCCCGGCACCGGCAAGGGGATGCACCAGCAGCGCGATCAGCGGCACCGGCGCCGCCTGATCGGCCATGACTTCGGCCAGAAGCAGCATCAGGCGGCCCGCGGCGGTCTGCGACAGCGGCAGGCCCGCGGTATCGTCGGCGGCAATGTCCCAGCGGGTGAGGTGCGCGACGACGCGCGCGGCCAGCCCGCGATCGGGGGTGATGACCGCCACGCGCCGCTCGGGCACTTCCAGCGCCTGCCGCACGAGAATGGCGATGGCCTGCGCTTCCTGCTCGGGATGCGCGCTTTCCATCAGGCGCACGCCGGGCAGGCGGCGTCGTTCCGCCTCCAGAGCGACCCACGCGGTCGAGGCCTGCGGCGGCAGGAACAGGTTGGAGATCACCGTGCTGCGCGACGGCGGCGAGGCGCCGGGACCGGAGCGGTGCCACGCCGTCACTTCCTCGCGGGCGATGCCCATGCGGTTCAGCAGCAGCTTGAGGTGATATTGCGGGTGCGTCACCGCGTCATGGGGCCCGAACGGCGGGTCCTCCGGCCCGGCCGGATTGCCGGCGGTGCCGAGTTCCTCCCAGACGTCCTGCGGCAGCGCGAGGTCGAAGTCGGGCAGCACCACGCTACCCTCGGGCAGTTCGCTCACCACCCGCAGCAATTTCGCCAGCGCGGGCGAGGCGCTGGTGACGCCCGCCGCGACGATCGGGAAGACCGGAGGCGCCAGGCGCCATTCGCGGGCGGCATGCTCGAACAACTGGTTGCGCCGCTCCGGCGCGTCGATCTCGCCGCGCGCCGCCAGTTCCGCCAGCCAGTATTGCTGCACTTTCAGGAAAGTACGGGTGTTGTCGGTCCAGTGGCTGGCGAGTTCGCCGACCACGCCGATCACCCGCTCGCTCATCAGGTCGAGCGGGGCGATCCCCTCGACCAGCAGGCGGTCCATCGTCCGGCCCAGTTCCCACGCACGGCGCAGCAGCGCCGCGCCCTTGCCCGCCGCATCGCCGTCGACTTCGCGCAAGTAATGGGCCAGCCGCAGCCAGCGGCGGGTGGGATCGGCAGCCGGCGCGATGTCCGCCGCGCCCAGCGGATCGAGCAGCGGTCCCAGCGTCTCGTCAAGGTCGAGATCGCCCACCACCACCATGCGCGGCAGCAGCAGGCCGGGCGTCTCGACGCTGCCCGCATGGCGCACGAAGGCCTCGGTCACCGTGCGCACGGCGCGGCGGCTGGGCAGCAGCAGGGTCAGCCGGGCTAGGCCAAGCTCGCCCTGCCCGTAACGCGGCGCCAGCCCCGCCACGAGGGCGTCCGCGAAACCGCGATGGGCTGCAATCGAATAGACTTTCGGCCCCGCCCTCTCAGGCACGGGTCAGCCATTCCTCGGTGGGACGGATCGCCGCCGGTTCACCCACTTCGAACCATAGGCCGGTATGGGTAATGCCGTAGAGACGGCCTTCCTCGATCGCGCGGCTCCACAGCAGGTTGGTGGAGAACGGCCCTTCCGGCGCATCGCGCAGCAAACGCTTCGATACCAGCTGGATGCCCATGTAGATGAACGGCGCGACGTGGCCCGGCTTGCGGCGCGAGACACGGCCCACGGCATCGAGATGGAAGTCGCCGGCGCCCCTGTGGTGCATCGCCTGCGGATGCGGCACCACCAGCAGCAGCGCGTCCATGCGTTCCTCGTCCCAGGCGCGCGAGAGTTCGTGGAACACGTCCTCCGGACCGTCGAGCCAGATATTGTCGCTGTTGAGGCAGAAGAACGTCTCGGGCAGCAAGGGCGCGGCCTTGACCATGCCGCCGCCGGTTTCGAGAAGCTGCGCGCGCTCGTCCGAAACGGTCACCCGCGGTCCCTGGTGACGCGCCTTGAAGTGTCCTTCCAGCGCATCGGCAAGGTAGTGGACGTTGACCACTGCCTTCTCGATCCCGGCCGTGTCCAGCTTGTCGAGTGTATGGTCGATCAGCGACTTGCCCGCCACCCGCACCAGCGGCTTGGGCTGGGTGGCGGTGAGCGGGCGCATGCGCTTGCCGATGCCGGCGGCCAGCACCATCGCGGTATCGCTGGCGAGCGGGCCCCGGTTCATGCCGCAAGGCTCCCGCCATTGGCGGCGCGCAGTTCGTCGGGCACGTTGGCATCGAACCAGCGGGCCACCGGCTCCAGCGCCGGATGGGCAAGATCCCGCTCCAGCTGCGCCCATACGCGCGGAATCAGGTCGAGGTAGCGCGGCTTGCCGTCACGCTTGAACAGGCGCACGAAGATGCCGACGATCTTGGTGTTGCGCTGCGCGCCGAGGCGGGCGTAATCGGCCAGGAACGTCTCGGGATCGACCCCGGTCGCGCGCAGGTAATGGTCGAACATCTCGGCCTCCAGTTCGGGCGAAACGTCGCGGCGGGCATCCTGCAGCAGCGAGACGAGATCATAGGCCGGGTGGCCGATCAGCGCGTCCTGGAAGTCCAGCAGCCCCTGCTTTTCGAGCGCGCCGAGCAGCATGATGTTCTCGGCGTGATAGTCGCGCAGCACGGTGACGCCGGGACGCTGGCGGGGCAGCATCTCGCCCAGCACGCTTTCCCACGCGGCGGTGAAACCGGCGGCATCGACCGAGAGGTTCTGCGCGGGCGCATACCATTCGAGGAACAGGCGCACCTCGCGCTGGTACTCGCTCATCGAATAATCGAGGAACGGCCCGGGCGGCAGCTTGTGGAGCTGCACCAGCGTGTCGATCGCGCCCTTGTAGATCGCGCGTTCGTCGTCCGGCCACTGGTCGATGTAGTCACGCATGCGCGCATCGCCGAAGTCTTCCATCAGCACCAGCCCGCGCTCGGCCTGCTCGGCCAGGATCCGCGGGCTGCGCATGCCGTTGGCATCGAGCCAGCGTGCCGCGCGCAGGAACGGCTGCGGGTCCTCGGTCGGCGGCGGGGCGTCCATCAGCATCGCGCATTCGCCATGCGCCCCGCGCACGCGGAAGTAGCGGCGGAACGACGCATCGCCGGCCAGCGGCTCGACAGTGGCGCCCTGCCATCCGGCATCGGCAAGGAAGGGCGCGAGGCCCTTGGGAAGATCGGCGGGAATCGTGGTCATTGCGGGATTCGCCCTACCCAATCCGCCCCCGCTTCGACAATGGCGATCCTACCCTCTTCCGCAACTTCCAGCGTAATCGAGAGGCAGCCCGGCTCATGGGTGAACCCGCCGGCGTGATCGGGCCACTCGGCGATGAGCGCGGCGCCCTGCCGGTAGTCGTCGAGACCGATCTCGTCCGCCTCGGAAGGATGGGCCAGGCGGTAGAAATCGGCATGGATCAGCGGCAGGCGGACCGCAGGCGGATCGTAGACCTCGATGATCGCGAAACTGGGCGAAGGCACTTCACCCTCATGCCCGAGACCGGCGATGATTGCGCGGGCGAGCGTAGTCTTGCCCGCGCCGAGGCCGCCCTCCAGCGCAACGACATCGTCCGGCCGCAAAGCCTCGGCAATGGCGCGGCCAAGCCGGTCCATCGCCGCAAGATCGGGAAGCGCAATCTTCATTCGGGAAGCTCCACCAGCGCACTGGTCCCCTTGCCGCGTTCGGAAACGAGCCGCAGCGCACCGCCGTGCGCCTCGACCAGCTGGCGCGCCAGCGGCAGGCCGAGCCCCTGGCTGCGCTCCACCGACTTGCCGTCGGCGCTCTGCTTCATGCCGTCGAGCGCGAGGGCGAGACTGCGATTGTCCATGCCCTGCCCGCGATCCTGCACGAGAATCTGCACCACGCCCTCGCCTTCGGGCGACTTGCGCCGTGCCATCTGCACGAGAATGCGCTGTCCGCGCGGCGAGGCGGCAATGGCGTTGTCGACCAGATGGCCGACCGCCCGCGCCAGACGCCGGCGGTCGCCCGGGAAGGGCCGCAGCAGCCCGTCGGCCCGCAAGTCGAGCACCAGGCCGGCCCGTTCCAGACGCCCGGCCCGCTCCTCCACCACCGAGCGGATGAAGGGCATCGGGTCGATCTCTTCCTTCTTGAGCGGCAGCAGCCCGGCCTCGCTCTGCGACAGGTCGAGCAGGCTGTCGATGTGCTCGCCCAGCTGGTCGACCGAGGCGATGATCGCCGCCACGTATTCCTGCCCGCCGGGATTGAGCTCGCCGCCGACGCCCGCTTCCAGCAATTCGGCAAACCCGCCGATCGAGGTGAGCGGGGTGCGCAGTTCGTAGCTGATCTTGGCGAGGAAGCGGGTCTTGATCGCATCCGCCTCGATCAGCGCCTCGTTGCTTTCGCGCAGCGCCGCTTCGGCCTTCTGCGAATCGGTGATGTCGAGCACGGCCAGCAGGCCGTTGCCGTCGGGCAGCGGCACGCCCGCATATTCGAGCATCCTGCCGTCGGCGAGCGCGATGCGCCCGCCCTTCTGCGTACGGTCCAGCGCGGCGGCACGCACGGCCACACCGATCGCTTCGGCCTCGACCGGACGCATGAGCCGCGGCGCAATCTTCTTGAGCAAGGCCTCGACGTGCGGGTGGGTATCGAGGAAATCGCTCTCCATGCCCCAGTCGGCGGCAAAGCGGCGGTTCCACAGCTGCACGCGGCCATCGGGCGCAAAGACCGCAACCGATTCGTAGAGGCTGTCGAACATCGCCGTGCGTGTGCGCAGCAGCGTGTCGCGCACCGCCGAAAGACGCAGCTGTTCGGTGCGGTCTTCCGCGATCAGCAGCAGGCCGCCGTCGGGCAGCGGCTGGGCGACGATACGCAGGTGCGTACCGTCGGACAGCGTCCAGGCTTCCTCATGGCTCTCGCTGGAGGCGAACCAGGCGCCCTTCTCGCGCCGCCATGCCGGGAAGTCGCGCACTTCGGGAACCCGCTGGGCATCACGCGCGGCATCGAGCAGGCGTTCGAACACCGGCGGGTCCTGCAGCACTTTCGGCTCCAGCTTGAACAGGCGCTGGAACGGCTGGTTGGCAAAGCTCAGGCGCTTGCGGGCATCGAACTGGGCGACACCGGCGGACAACTGGTCCAGCAGGGCCCGCTGCGCATCGCGGAAGGCGCGGAACGAGCGCGACATTTCCTCGAGGTCTTCGATGTCCACCGCGTAACCGGCAACCCCGTCATCCCCCAGCGGCAAGTCGCTGACCCGCATCGCCCGGCGCTGGCCGTCGATCGTGGTGGAAACGATGCGCTGGATCGGCGCGCCCTTCTGCGCGGCGATCCGCGCGACTTGCGCCGGGCTGACGCCGTCGACGTTCTCGACCAGTTCAGTACCTGCCGCCACCACGCCTTGCGCGCTCTCGCCGCCGACCGCGGTGACATAGGCCGAGTTCACCAGTTGCAGTTCGCCGTCCGGGCGGCGGAACCACATCGGCATCGGCGCCGCCTCGATCAGCGAGACCAGCGCGGTGAAATCACCCCGCGCGCGCGCCGCCTCGTCGCGCAGGCGGACAAGTTCGCCCTCGCTGTCGGAAAAGTCGAAAAGCCAGACCAGCGCCGCGCCGCCGGGCGAGACCTGCGGATCGGCAAGATGCCCGCGCAGCGCCAGCGAGCGTGCCGAATTGCGCGGAGTGACGACCATGCGGAAGGGCGCGGCGCTCTTCTGGGTGCGGCGCACCGCCTCGGTCAGTTCGGCGAGCTTGTCGGAAGGAATACCGCGGTCGCCGCCGTCGAGTTCGGACAGGAACTGGGGAACCGCATCAAAACCCAGCCACTGGGCAACGCGCGGCGGCCCCTCGATGCGGCCGTCGGAACGCACGAGCAGCGGGATCGCCGGCGATTCCTCGACCATGCGGGCCAGCCGCCGGGCGGAACGAAGCTGCGCTTCCGCGCGCTTCTGGCGGCCTCTGGCGGAAAGCACCGCCCAGGCCGCCGCGAGCATCCATGCGGCAAGAAGCAACCCGATTACGAGAGGTACGAAGCGTTCGTGATCCATTCACCCCCGGCTATGCTGTCCCGGCGCCGCAAAGACAATGGGGAGAGTACCGCAGTGCCGGTACTCTCCCCATGTTGTTCGCGGATTTGGCTTTGTTCGAGAATTCGCCAAAGGCGAATTTTAGCGGCACCGGCCCACTCCCGTCCCGAAGAACACAAAAAGGTCCGGGGGACCTTTTTGCTGAGGGGGCCGACCACCCGTCAGGATACACTCGTGGGTGGTCGGGTGGGGGAGTGGGCCGGTGCCGCATCGGGAACGCCCGGATGGGCATTCCCGACCAAACCATCAGTAGCGGTAGTGGTCCGCCTTGAACGGGCCCACTTCCGGCACGCCGATGTAGTCGGCCTGCTTCTTCGAAAGCTTGGTGAGCTTCACGCCCAGCTTTTCGAGGTGCAGCGCGGCGACCTTCTCGTCGAGGTGCTTGGGCAACACGTAGACGCGGTTCTCGTACTGCTCGTTCTTGGTGAACAGTTCGATCTGCGCGAGCGTCTGGTTGGTGAAGCTTGCCGACATCACGAAGCTGGGGTGGCCGGTGGCGCAGCCCAGGTTCACCAGACGGCCCTTGGCGAGCACGATGATCTGCTTGCCGTCCGGGAAGGTGACGAGGTCGGTACCGGCCTTCACTTCCTTCCAGTCGTAGTTGTCGAGCGCCGAGATCTGGATCTCGCTGTCGAAGTGGCCGATGTTGCAGACGATGGCCTTGTCCTTCATCTGCTCCATGTGCTCGCCGGTGATGACGGCTTCGTTGCCGGTGGCGGTGACGAAGATGTCGCAGCGCTTCACGGCGTCTTCCATGGTGACGACTTCATAGCCTTCCATGGCGGCCTGAAGGGCGCAGATCGGGTCGATCTCGGTGACCATCACGCGGGCGCCGCCGTTGCGCAGCGACGCGGCCGAGCCCTTGCCGACGTCGCCGAAACCGGCAACGCAGGCGACCTTGCCGGCCAGCATCACGTCGGTGGCGCGGCGGATCGCGTCGACCAGCGATTCCTTGCAGCCGTAGAGGTTGTCGAACTTCGACTTGGTGACCGAATCGTTCACGTTGATCGCGGGGAACGGCAGCTTGCCGTCCTTGGCGAGGTGATAGAGGCGGTGCACGCCGGTGGTGGTCTCTTCCGAGACGCCCTTGATGGCGTTGACGGTGCGCGAGAGGTAGCCCGGCTTGGCCTTGAGGAAGGCGTTGAGCGCGCGCACGAACTCGATTTCCTCGGCGTTCGAGGGCTCGAACAGCGGTTCACCGGCTTCGACGCGGGCGCCCCAGAGCGCAAACATGGTGGCATCGCCGCCGTCGTCGAGGATCATGTTGCAGGTGAGGTCGGGGTTGCCCTCGCTCGACCAGTCGAAGATGCGGCCGACATAGTCCCAGTATTCGGCCAGGCTTTCGCCCTTGATGGCGTAGACGGGGATGTCCTGCGCGGCGATGGCGGCGGCGGCATGGTCCTGCGTCGAGAAGATGTTGCAGGTGGCCCAGCGCACTTCGGCGCCGAGCGCGACCAGCGTCTCGATCAGCACGGCGGTCTGGATCGTCATGTGCAGCGAGCCGGTGATGCGCGCACCCTTGAGCGGCTGGGCAGCGCCGTATTCCTCGCGCAGCGCCATCAGGCCGGGCATTTCGGTTTCGGCGATGGCGATCTCGGTGCGGCCGAAATCGGCGAGCGAGATATCGGCGATGGCGTAGTCGGGGGCGGTGGTCGTGGCCACGGGCGCGAACTCCTGGAAGTGTTTGCTCTACGGCCCCTGCGCCGGAATGGCGTAGGGCGCCGCAATGGTGCCGTCCCTACCCGTTCGCTTTGCCCGACGCAAATATAAAGATATCTTTATATGCGCCTCGGTAGATCCCGCCGGAGCACGGGAAAACGGGCGGGAGAACACGCGCCCCCGCCCTTCCCGGCTTCGGCCTCGCGCGCTCTACGCGAGGTCGAAGCGATCGGCGTTCATCACCTTCACCCACGCGGCCACGAAGTCGCGCACGAACTTCCCGCCCGCGTCCGCCGCCGCATAGACTTCGCTGAGCGCGCGAAGCTGTGAATTGGAGCCGAACACCAGGTCGGTCCGGGTTGCCGTCCACTTCGGCTGCCCGCTGGCCCGGTCGGAGCCGACGAACTTCTCGTCCGCCTCGTCGTCGACCTGCTTCCAGGCGGTATTCATGTCGAGCAGGTTGACGAAGAAGTCGTTGGTGAGCTGGCCTTCGCGCGCGGTAAGGACGCCGTCCTTCGAGCCGCCGAAGTTTGCGCCCAGCACCCGCAGGCCGCCCACCAGCACCGTCATCTGCGGGGCGCTGAGGCCCAGCAGCTGCGCACGGTCGAGCAGCAGCTCCTCGGTCGGCACGTTGTAGGGCACCTGGAGGTAGTTGCGGAAACCGTCCGCGCGCGGCTCCAGCACGGCAAAGCCATGCTCGTCGGTCTGCTCCTGCGAGGCATCGACGCGGCCCGGAGTGAACGGCACTTCAACCGCGCTCCCCGCATCCGCCGCCGCCTTCTCGATGCCGACGCTGCCGCCCAGCACGATGAGGTCGGCCATCGACACGGTGCCGCCGAACCCGGCCTTGATCTCCTCGTAGACGCCCAGAACCCTGGCGAGCCGGGCCGGTTCGTTGACCTCCCAGTCCTTCTGCGGCGCCAGGCGGATACGCGCGCCATTGGCACCGCCGCGGTAGTCCGACTGGCGGAAGGTGACCGCCGAAGCCCATGCGGTTGCCACCAGTTCGGCCACGGTAAGCCCCGAAGCGGCGATCCTCTGCTTCAGCGCGGCCACGTCCTCAGCGCCGATTGCCGGACCTTGCGCGCCGGGCAGCGGGTCCTGCCAGAGGAAGTCCTCCGCCGGAACCTCGCTGCCGAGGTAACGCGCCTTGGGCCCCATGTCGCGGTGGCAGAGCTTGAACCAGGCCTTGGCGAACTGGTCCTCGAACCACGCCGGTTCGGCGCGGAAGCGTTCGAGGATCTTGCGGTATTCCGGGTCTTCCTTGAAGGCCATGTCCGCCGTGGTCATCAGCGTCGGCACGCGCCGTTCGGGGCTGTGCGCACCGGGGGCCATGTCCTCGGGCTTCTGGCCGATCGGCTGCCACTGCTGTGCGCCGGCCGGGCTATGCACCAGTTCGTAGTCGTAATCGAGCAGCATGTGCAGGTAGCTCATGTCCCAGCGGGTGGGCGTGGGCGTCCAGGCACCCTCGATGCCGGAGGTGATCGTGTGATCCCCGAAGCCGCTCTCATGCCCGCTCGCCCAGCCGAGGCCCTGCAGCGCAATGTCCGCGCCTTCCGGCTCGGCGCCGACCAGCGCCGCATCGCCCGCGCCGTGGCACTTGCCGAAAGTATGCCCGCCGACGGTGAGCGCCGCCGTCTCGACATCGTCCATGCCCATGCGGGCAAACGTCTCGCGCACGTCGCGCGCCGAGCCGAGCGGATCGGGATTGCCGCCGGGGCCTTCGGGGTTGACGTAGATCAGGCCCATCTGGATTGCCGCCAGCGGGTTTTCGAGCGCGATGTCCTTGTCCGGCTGGATGCGCGTTTCGGCGCCCTGCCCGACCCAGTGCTCCTCGGTGCCCCAGTAGACGTCGATCTCGGACGAATAGATATCCTCGCGCCCGCCGCCAAAGCCGAGCACCGGCGCGCCCATCGATTCGAACGCCACGTTGCCGGTGAGGATCAGCAGGTCCGCCCAGGAGAGGCTGGCGCCGTACTTCTGCTTGATCGGCCAGAGCAGGCGGCGCGCCTTGTCGAGATTGGCGTTGTCCGGCCAGGAGTTGAGCGGCGCGAAGCGCTGGTCGCCGGCACCGCCGCCGCCGCGCCCGTCACCAATGCGATACGTGCCCGCGCTGTGCCAGGCCATGCGGATGAAGAAGGGTCCGTAGTGCCCGTAGTCGGCCGGCCACCAGGGCTGGCTGTCGGTCATCAGCGCGGTGAGGTCAGCCTTCACCGCCGCAAGGTCGAGCGACTGGAACGCCTCGCCGTAATCGAAATCGGGGTCCATCGGGCTGGGGCTGGTGCCGCCCTGCTGGAGGATGTCGAGCCGCAGCTGGTTGGGCCACCAGTCCCGGTTGGTGCGCCCGAGCAGCGATCGCACGGGTTCGCCGTGCATCGGGCAACCACTGGTCTTCGCGTCCATGGATTCTCTCCTCTTGTGATCCGCGTCCCGGCCATTGAAAGTCATGGGGCCGGGCGATTGGGGGAAACTCACCCGCCAGGCGGGTCTTTCGGGTGTTGCGCGTAAGGGACGCAGGCCCGTCCAGGCCGACAGCGGCAACGCCGCCGACAGGAACTGTCTCGACCTGGATAAAGACCCTCGGAAATCCTGAGAACCCATACCATGGGTTAGCTCCCGGAAGCGCCTGCGGACGCCGTGCAGAGTGCCAGATTCCCCCGCGCGTTCAAGGGCGCCGATGCCCGCAGCCGATGCGAATTTCCGATCATTGTTCGCAGCAAAACCAATGACCATGCTGCGCGCAGCATAACCGGCCCGCAGACGGGTATTTTCCGCCTCCCGACGCGCTCGGTGGTGACTTGGGACAGGAGGCGGAAAATCGGTGACGTGAACGACCCCGACGCTTCAGGACTTCACGGCACACTCCCATTTCGGACGGCGGGGACCAAGCCTGTCGGCACGGCCCCATCCGGCGAAAGACGAATTCGATCCGAGATCGCTTTCGCCCGAAAATGTTACATTGCTGCGACAAGTCGTTCAATAGACGTTGCACAATCATGCACTCGAAGTTGCCTCGGCTCGGACAATTCGGCCGAAATTGCCACATCACGATCGGCAACAGGCACAAATGCAGGATCGATAAATTCATCAAATGACTTGGGAAAACGAAAAATCGGTGATCCGGACGGCATCGGCAAATTCCGCGCAGCCACGGCCGCAGGGGTTGCCCTCAGCGGCGGCCGTCAGGGCAGCAACGCCTGCACCGTGAACACCAGCCCCCCGGCCAGCGCCACGTAGGCAAGGCAGACCGGCACCGTGCGCGCCAGTGTTTCTCCCTCCCGCCCGACCAGTCCGACCGTCGCGGTCCCGGCGACTATGTTGTGCGGGGCCATGATGTTGCCCACCGCCGCGCCCACGCTCTGCCCCGCAAGCGCCAGGCCGTGCGGCAGCCGCACCGCGTCGGCAGCGGCAATCTGGAAATTGGCGAAGATGATGTTCGAGGCCGTTCCCGACCCGGTGACGAACGACCCCAGCGCCCCCACCAGCGGCACCGCCAGTGGCCAGGCCCGCCCGAACAGCGTGGTCGCGCCCACTGCAAGCGCATCGATCATGCCGCCGTGAACCATGAAGCGCGCCAGCGTCAGCACCGCGACAAGCGCGATTCCGACTTGCGGCAGCCGCCGCAGCGCCGCCAGCATCGATGCCCCGACCTGCCTTGGCGCGGCGCGATGGGCCAGCGCCGTGCAGAGGAATGCCAGCAACAGCATCGTGCCGGGATGATAGAGCGGCAGCATCACCTCGCCAAAACCGTGACCATAGCTCCATTCGATGCGGCACGTCCGCAAGGCGGCCTGCAAGGGCGGCACCAGACGGCTCACCAGGATGAGCGCCACCAGCACGACATAGGGCAAGCCGGCCATGACAACCTCGCGTCCGGCCGGCCCCGATCGCAGCGTCCCCCCACTTCCACGCCGCAGCCAGGCGGCAAACAGCCCGCCGCCCAGCAATGCGCCGCCCAGCGTCGGCAGTTCCGCCCCCGCCAGCGCCGCGACCAGCGCCGCGGCCGCGAAAAAGCACACCGCCGCCATCAGCGCCGTGCGCCGGGCCGCGACCGTCGCCCTTCCCGCGAAGAGGCCCTGCGCCCCGCCGCCGATGGCATAAGTCACGACAAGCTGGGCGAACATCCAGCCAAGGCAGGCATGCAGCACCAGGATCTCAAGGCTCAGCCGCCGCGCGTCGAACAGACCGGCCTCGAGCAGCGGCACCATCGGCGCGCCCACCGCACCGAACGAGACCCCCGCGACATGGCCCAGCAAGGCCACCAGGACCGCGCGCGCGGGCGGCACGCCCAGGGCCACCAGCATCGGCGCGACGATCGCGATGGGCGTGCCGAAACCCGAGGCGCCTTCGAGGAACATCGCGAAGAACCAGCCCAGCAGCAGCGCCGTCGCGGCCGGATCGCGCGAAATCGACGCCAGCCATTCGCCGATCACGGCCGTGGCGCCGATGCGGGTCTGGTATTCGTGGATCGAAAGTGCGGGAAAGATGATCCACAGGATCGTCGCGGCGGTGAACCCCGCTTCCAGCACCGGCCCGGCAAGATCGGCGGGAGTCTCGCCGAACTGGAAACCCACCACCGCCACGATCGCGGCGATCACCGCCGCCAGCGATCCGGCTGCCGCGGCCGACCAGCGCAGCCCCGTCATCAGGACCACGAGCAGCGCGATCGGCAGGATCGCGAGGGCCGCCAAGGGTCAGCCCCGACGCTCGACCGGCACCGGATGGAGCGGCGTGCCGGTCTCCTCGAAGGCGCCGATATTGGCCAGGGTCGTCCCGGCGATCGCGGTCATCGCCTCGCGCGTGAAGAAGCCCTGATGGCCGGTGATGAGCACGTTCGGGAACGTCATCAGGCGCACGAAGACATCGTCGCGGATCACCTGTTCGGACAAGTCCTCGAAGAACAGGTCTTCCTCTTCCTCGTAGACGTCGAGCCCGACGTAGCCGACCCGTCCGCTCTTGAGTCCGGCGATCACCGCACGCGCATCCATCACCGCGCCGCGACTGGTGTTGATGAGCATGACGCCGGGTTTCATCGTGCGGATCGCCTCGCGGCCGATCAGGTGATGGGTATCGGGGGTGAGCGGGCAATGCAGCGAGATGATGTCGCAGCGCGCCAGCAGCTCCTCGCGCGGGACGTAGCGCCCGCCGATCTGCGTCAGTTCGGGCGTCTCGAAGGGATCGCTGGCCAGCACCTCGCAGCCGAACCCCTTGAGGATGCGCGCGACATTGATGCCGATCCGGCCGGTGCCGATCACCCCTGCGACCTTGCCCTTGAGATCGAACCCCAGCAGCCCTTCCAGCGCGAAGTTGCCCTCGCGCACACGGGCATAGGCCTTGTGGATCTTGCGGTTGAGCGAAAGGATCAGCGCCACCGCATGCTCGGCGATGGCGTCGGGCGAATAGGCAGGGACGCGGCCGATCGAAAGACCCAGCCGCCGCGCCGCTTCCAGGTCGACGTTGTTGAAGCCGGCGCTGCGCAGCGCGATCAGCCGGGTGCCCTGCCCGGCCAGGATCTCCAGCACTTCGGCGCCAAGCTGGTCGTTGACGAAAGCGCAGACGCAGTCATGCCCGCGCGCCAGGTTGGCGGTGTTGGCATTGAGGCGCGCCTCGTACCACGAAAAGACATGACGCCCGCCCGCCGCCTCGTTGGCATGATCGAGAAACTCACGGTCGTAGGGCCTCGTGCTGAAAACGGCGATTTTCAAGCAAGTCCTCCTGGTCGTTCGAGGAATTCCATCGAGAGCGGCGACCAGGGTTGCCGCACCTGATCGCCGCTGTCGTCGTTGATCGACCACCTGTGCCAGCGGCGGGACGATTCGACACCCCCTTCGCCGCACGATGGGTCATGCACGGTATCCGCCGGTCCAAAGCCCGGTTCAGGGCGCCGGTTTTACCGCATCGATGACAGTCAGATGTTCGAGCGGCGCGTCGCCCACGCGCGAATCGGTGACGAGAATCGTCGCCCCCGGCGTGAGCGCGGTCTTCAGCTTGTCGTAGAACCCGCGCGGCAGGCGCAGGCGGTTGAGCGCGGCTTCATCCACTTCCACCCCGTCCTCGGAAGTGTGCCCCGGCAGGCCGACATAGACCCAGTGCGGCTGGCCGCCGCGCATGACCATGGTGATGACGTGGCTGCCGTGATCGGCCGCGTCGACCTCCACCACGCTGCGGCCGATCTCGGTGCCGCCGCGCAGCACCACGACCCGCCCGTCGAGCCGGGAAACGATGATCGAGAGCGGGCCGGAACGCGCCAGCTCGGGCTGCCAGCGGTACTGCTGCCCCCCGGCAAGCGGGGTATGTCCGGTCTTCTGCCCCTTGTCGTTGAAGGGCGAGAGCAGGCTGTTGTCGCTGGTCCGCACGTGGCTGGCGGCATCCCCCTCGACCACGACGGTCACGCCCAGCTTTGTCACCGCGAACAGCTCGCGCGCGAACTGGTAGGGCAAGTGCACGCAGCCATGGCTCTCCGGATAGCCCGGAAGGCCGCCGGCATGGAGCGCCACCCCGTCCCAGGTCAGCCGCTGCTGGAACGGCATCGGCGCGTTGTTGTAGGTGCTCGAACGATGGTCGGCATCCTTCTGGAGAATGGTGAAGACGCCGGTGGGCGTGGCATAGCCATCCTTGCCGCTGGACACGGTGGTGGCCGCGATGCGCACGCCGTTGCGATAGACCAGCGCCACCTGCCTGGAGAGGTCGACATAGACCAGCACCGGCCCCTCAGGCGCGACATCGGGTGCCCATACCCATTCACCGGGCTTCAGCTGCTCGATCCGGCGCGCGAACTCCGGCGGCGACGTCGCCTTGGCGCCTTGCGCCAGGGCCGGGTCCATCCCGCATGCCGCGCCCATCACCAGCGACGCACCAAGCGCCAGCCCCAATCCTGCCTTCATCGGACCCCCTGCAGCCTTTTCGCACAATACCGCGACAATTCCGGCAGTGACCTGAATAACGCAGGATTACCATCCGGGTTTACCCGAATAGACACTGCCGCCGAATACCTGAAACGGCCGCCTGCGATCACCGGGCATATTGGCTTGCCGTATCTCCAATTCCGATCTATTTCATTACATTAAATCAAATTGCTGCAACAACGACATCCACCGGAGGATCTGTTCTCCGGCATCACGTCCGCGTGGCCAAGGCCGCCACACGCCGACTTGCGACCCCGCGCCCCGGAGGATCGATGCAGACTGAACCGCTCCGCGACTGGCATGCCCTGGCCACGGCAGAGGCACTGGCCTTCCTCGATACCGCGCCGCAGGGCCTCAGCGAAACCGAAGCCGCGCTGCGGCTGAAGGCCCATGGCCCCAACAGCCTGCCCGCCCCGCGCGGACGCAGCCCGTTGCTGCGTTTCCTGGCGCAGTTCCACAACGCGCTGATCTATTTCCTGCTGGCCTCGGCCCTGGCCGCGCTGCTGCTTCAACACGCGGTCGACGCGCTGGTGATCGTGGCCGTGGTGGTCGTCAACGCGGTGGTCGGCTTCATCCAGGAAGGCCGCGCGGAAAAGGCCTTGTCCGGCATGGAGAGCCTGATTTCGGACAAGGCCCATGTCGTGCGCGGCGGCCTTCGCGAAAGCGTCGATGCGGCCACGCTGGTGCCCGGCGATGTGGTCATGCTCGATGCCGGAGACCGGGTGCCGGCGGACCTGCGGCTGATCCGCGTGCGCGCCCTCGCGATCGAGGAAGCCGCGCTCACCGGGGAATCGGTCGCCGCCGAAAAAGGCGAGCTCCCGGTCGCCGCCGATGCCCCGCTCGCCGAGCGTTCGGCCATGGCCTATTCCGGCACGCTCGTCGCGCGCGGTCAGGCCACCGGCGTGGTTGTCGCCACCGGCACCGCCACCGAGATCGGCCGGATAAACACCCTGCTCCAGTCCGTGCCCAGCCTCGCCACGCCCTTGCTGCGCCAGATCGACAGCTTCGCCGCCAGGCTGACCGCGGCGATCTCGCTCGGCGCCGCCGCGCTGTTCGCCTTCGCCGTGCTGGTGCGCGGCTTCGACTGGGTGGATGCGCTGATCGCGGTCGTGGCGCTGGCGGTCGGCGCCATTCCCGAGGGCCTGCCTGCGGTCATCACCATCACCCTTGCCATCGGCGTGCAGCGCATGGCCGCGCGCAAGGCGGTGATCCGCAAACTGCCCGCGGTCGAGACGCTGGGCGCGACTTCGGTGATCTGCACCGACAAGACCGGCACGCTCACCCGCAACGAGATGATGGTCAGCCGGGTCATGACCGGCTTGCACGAACTGCGGGTCGAGGGCGGCGGCTACCTGCCCGAAGGGGCCATCACCTGCCGCGGCGGCCGCGACGATGCCGCCGCCATCGCCACTGCCGCCGACATCGTGCGCTGCGGCGTGCTGTGCAACGACGCCCACTTGCGGCAGGCCGACGGCATCTGGACCGTCACCGGCGACCCGATGGAAGGCGCGCTCATCGCCCTCGCCCGCAAGACCGGGATCGACGAGGCGCATCTGCGCGGCGAATGGCGCCGCGTCGACGAAATCCCCTTCGACGCCAGCCACCGGCTGATGGCAACGCTATGCCGTAACGCCGCCGGACGCAGCCTGGTCTTCATCAAGGGCGCGCCCGAGGCGGTCCTGGCACTGGGCGCCAGCCGCGAGGATGCCGAGGCCTGGGAACTGGGCACGACGCGCGCCGCCGACGAAGGCGAGCGGGTGCTGGGCTTTGCCATGCGCGAACTGCCCCCGGCCACCGAAAAGCTGGATTTCGGCCTGCTGCAAGGGGCAACGATGCTGGGCCTCATGGGCTTCATCGATCCCCCGCGCGAGGAGGCACGACGGGCAATCGCCGAGTGCCGCTCCGCCGGGATCGCGGTCAGGATGATCACCGGCGATCATGCCGGAACCGCCCTCGCCATCGCCCGCCAGCTGGCGCTGGCCGATGCCCCCCGCGCTCTCACCGGCACCCAGATCGAGGCGATGAGCGACGCGGAACTGGCCGAGGCGGTGCCCCGCACCGCCGTCTTTGCCCGCGCCAGCCCCGAACACAAGCTGCGCATCGTCCGCGCGCAGCAAGCGCGCGGCGCCATCGTCGCCATGACCGGCGACGGGGTGAACGACGCGCCCTCGCTCAAGCAGGCCGACGTCGGCACCGCGATGGGCCTTTCCGGCACCCAGGCCGCGCGCGAGGCGGCGGAAATGGTGCTGCTCGACGACAACTTCGCCTCGATCGTCGCCGCCGTGCGCGAGGGACGCACCGTCTACGACAATATCCGCAAGGTCATCGCCTGGACCCTGCCGACCAATGGCGGCGAGGGCATCGCGGTGATCCTGGCCATCCTCCTCGGTTTTGCCCTGCCGATGACCGCCACGCAGATCCTCTGGATCAACCTGGTGATGACGGTGACGCTGGGCCTCGTCCTCGCCTTCGAACCGCCGGAACCGGGGATCATGGCGCGCCCGCCCCGCCGCCGCGATGCGCCGCTGCTCTCGGCCTTCCTGCTCTGGCGGGTGCTGCTGGTCTCGGTGCTGTTCGCCGCCGTGCTGCTGGCCGTGTTCTTCGGCGCGCAATGGGCCGGGGACAGCCTGCGCGAAGCGCGCACGATGGTCGTCAACATGCTGGTGATCGCCGAGATCTTCTACTTGTTCAACGTCCGCTACATGCACATGCGATCCCTGAGCCACGCCGGCCTGCAAGGCACCCGCGCGGTGCTGATCGCGGTGGGCGGCGCGGTCATCGCGCAGCTTGCCTTCACTTATGCGCCGCCCTTGCAGGCGGTGTTCGATACCGCCCCGCTCTCGATCCGCGACGGCGCGGCGATGCTGGCAATCGGCGCCGCGATGTTTTTCCTGCTCGAAGCCGAGAAGGCGCTGATGCGAAAGCTCGGCTGGTTCGAGGAACTGGCCTGAAACTCAGCCCGGCAGCCGTACCATCAGCGTATCCGGCCTGATCCAGGCAAGCAGCGAATTGGCGCGGCTGCCGCCGGTCAATTGCCGCAGCGCGCCGCCGCCCTGGGTTCCCAGCACGACCAGATCGGCGTCGTAATCCTCGATCGCCCGGCCAACCGCCGCCTCGGCCTCGCCGCTTGCCAGCACCCCCTCGATGCGTCCGGCAAAGGGCGCCAGGTCGTCCGAGGCCAGAAATTCGGCGAGGCCGCTTTGCGCGCGGGCAAGCGTTTCCTCGCGCACATGGTCGGCCACGCCCCAGCTTTCGAAACCGATGTGGAACACGTGCACGACCCGGATCGCCGCATCGGGAATGAGCCGCGCGGCGGTAAGGATCGCCTGCTTCGAGGCGGGCGAGAAGTCGCTCGGCACAAGAATGCGGCGATAGAGCCCGCGCGGGCGCTGCTTGACCACCAGCACCGGCACTTCGGCATGGCGCAGCAGGTAATCGATCGCGGTGCCGAGGAAATAGTCCGAAATCTGGTTGAACCGGGCGACGCCGGCCACGATCAGCTGCGCCCCGCGCTCTTTGGCGATACGGGCGATGGTGCCCGGCGGCGAGCCTTCGGGGACCAGCACGTCGGCCGCGGCGGCGCCCGGCGGCAGGATTTCACGGACACGTTGCTGCAAGGCCGCGTCCGACACGCCGTCGTGCCCCTCGTCCTTGCGCACATGCACCACTTCGACCACCAGGCCGAGATCGCGCCCCAGTTCGAAGGCACGGTCGACCGCGCGGTCGCTCCGCGCGCTAAGATCGGTTGCGACCAGGATCGGGGACGTCATCTCGGCACCACTCCTATCAAATTCGACCTCGCAATCAGACACCTGTCCGGTGCGGCAGGCAAGGCCGCACTTACGCCCCAGGCGGCGCGGACACATTCCGCCTAGCCCCCGACGACGTTGTAGCCGCTGTCGACGTAGATCGTCTGCCCGGTCACGAAGCGCGCCCTCGGGCCCAGCAGGAACGCCGCCATCTGGCCGATCTGCTCGACCGTCACCAGCTGGTGCAGCGGCGCCTTGTCGGAGGCGAGGCGGATCAGTTCGTCAAGGTGCGAGAGACCCGAGGCCGCCCGCGTGCGCACCGGCCCGGTCGAGAGCGCGTTGACGCGGATGCCCTGCGCGCCCAGTTCATCGGCGAGATAACGCACGCTCGCCTCCAGCGCGGCCTTGACCGGCCCCATGATGCCGTAGCCCGGCACCACCTTTTCGGAACCGTAGAAACTCATCGTCAGGATCGATCCGCCGCCCGCCATCAGCGGCTCGGCATGGCGCGCCAGCCGGATCAGCGAATGGCAGGAAACGTCCATCGCGGTGCGAAAGCCTTCGGCGGAGCTGTCCACCACCCGCCCGTGCAGGTCGTCCTTGGGGGCATAGGCGATCGAATGGAGCAGGAAATCGAGCCCGCCCCAACGCGCGGCGATCTCGGCAAACAGGGCCTCGACCTGCGCCGGGTCGGTAACGTCGAGCGGCGTGAAGATCGGCGCCTCGAGTTCCTGCGCCAGCGGCTCGACAAAGCGCCGGGCCTTGTCGTTCTGGTAGGTGATGGCAAGTTCCGCCCCCGCCTCGCGCAGGACTTCCGCACAGCCCCAGGCCAGCGACTGGTCGTTCGCCATGCCCACGATCAATCCACGCATCAGCCGCCCCTCTTTCCGCCAGTACCGCCCGTTTGTCGTCGCGCCTGCTACTCGTGCCGAAGCGCGTCGATAGGATTGAGGCTCGCCGCGCGGCGGGCCGGGAAATAACCGAAGATCACCCCGATCGCCGCCGAAACCGCAAAGGCACCGAGGTTGACGGCGGGTTCGAAGATCCACGGCACGTTCATCAGCGGCACCGCGATGGCCACCACGACCTGCGCCAGCACCAGCCCGATCAGCCCGCCAAGGCACGAGAGCACGATGGCCTCGACCAGGAACTGCATCAGCACCTCGCTCGCCACCGCGCCGATGGCGAGACGGATGCCGATCTCGCGCGTGCGCTCGGTCACCGAGACCAGCATGATGTTCATGATGCCGATGCCGCCGACCACCAGGCTGATCGCCGCCACCGCCGCAACGATGCTGGTCAGCATCGAGGTGGTCTGGGTCAGCGTATCGGAAATCTGCTTGGTGTCGAAGATGTTGAAGTCGTCTTCCTTGCCCGCGGTGATCCGCCGCCGTTCGCGCAGCAGGTTGGCGAGCGTGGATTGCACCTGCTCGCTGGAATAGTGGTCGTCGATGCCCACCAGGATCGTGCGCACCGTGGTGGTGCCGAGATAACGCCGCTGCACGGTCTTGAGCGGCATGATCACGGTATCGTCCTGATCGCCGCCGAACCCGGCCTGCCCCTTGGTGCTGAGCAGCGCGATCACGTCGCAGCTGACATTGCCGAGGCGGAACCGCTTGCCGACCGGATCGGCATTGCCGAACAGGTTCTTCGCCACCGTCGTGCCGATGATGCACACCGCCTTGCCGGCGCTTTCCTCGTCCGGCGAGAACAGCCGCCCTTCCTGCAAGGGCCAGGGCGAGATCCGGAAGTAGTCCGCAGTGGTGCCATTGATCGTGGTGGACCAGTTGGCCCCCTCGTAGATCGCCGTCGCGCTCGACGAGACGGACGGCGCCGCCGCGGTCACCCCGCCCACCTGCTGGCGGATCGCGGCGATGTCGGCCAGTTCGAAATCGCGCGGGGTGGTGCCGCCGCCGCCGCGCCCGAAGCCCTGACCGGGGCGGACCTGAAGGATATTGGTGCCCAGCGCCGCGATCTGCTGGGTCACCGCCGCCGTCGTCGCCTTGCCCAGCGTCACCATCGAGACCACCGCGCCCACGCCGATGACGATGCCCAGCATCGTCAGCAGCGAACGCAGCACGTGGCGGCGGATCGAGCGCAGCGCGAGCAGGAAGATCGTGCCCAGCATCAGCCGGCCACTCCGCTCTCAGCCGCCGCGCCCTGCTCGATCCGGTCGATCAGCCCGTCCTTGAAGTGGACGATCCGCCGCGCGTATTCGGCCATGTCGGGCTCGTGCGTGACCATCAGCACGGTGATCCCGGAATTGCGGTTGAGCGCGGACAGGAACTCCATGATCTCCACCGAACGCTGGCTGTCGAGGTTGCCGGTGGGTTCGTCCGCCAGCAGCACCGCCGGATTGGTGACGATGGCCCGGGCAATCGCGACGCGCTGCTGCTGCCCGCCGGACAGTTCGCCCGGCGTATGGTGCGCCCAGTCGGCCAGGCCCACCCGGTCCAGCGCCTCCATCGCCATCTTGCGCCGGTCCTGCCGGGCATCGCCGCGATAGAGCAGCGGCAGCTCCACGTTCTCCAGCGCCGACGTGCGCGCCAGCAGGTTGAAGCCCTGGAACACGAAGCCGAGATGCTTGCGGCGCAGCAGGGCACGCTGGTCGCGGTCGAGCGTCTCCACGTGGTGGCCATGGAACAGGTATTGCCCGCCGCTTGCCACATCGAGGCAGCCCAGGATGTTCATCATCGTCGACTTGCCCGAGCCCGACGGCCCCATCACCGCCACGAAGTCCCCGGCGGCGACGTCGAGATCGACCCCCTTGAGCGCCCGGAACGCGGTTTCACCGGTGCCGAAGACCTTGGTGATCCCGCTCAGGGCAATGATCGGCCGGGACACCGCCGCGCCTCTCAGCTGCCGCCCGGCGCGAGTTGCCCGGTGATGACTTCCATGCCCGGCCGGAGCGAGCCGCCGGTCACTTCGGTCTGCTGGCCGTTGCTGGAGCCCATCACGATCTCCACCGCCTGCGGCGTGCCATCGGCGCCCAGCACGTAGATCGTGCGCCGCGAGCCGCGTTCGAGCGTCGCGCTCTTGCTGGCGCCGCCGCCGCCGCGCCGGGGCGGACGGAAACCGATCGCCGAGGTGACGCCGCCCGACTTGCCGCCCGCGCCCGCGCTCTGCGGCGTGAACGAGAGCGCGGCATTGGGGATCAGCAGCACCCCGGTCTTGTCCGAGGTGACGATTTCCGCCGTCGCGGTCATGCCCGGTCGCAGCCGGAAATCGGCATTGGCGACCGAGAGATCGGCGGCATAGGACACCACCTGCCCGCTGGAACTGCTGGTCGTGGCGGTCGAGCTCGACGATGTCGCCGAGGATACCGTGAGGTTCGAGCCGATTTCCACGCGCGTGATCTTCGCCGGGAAGGAATCGCCGGGGAAGGCATCGACCGTGAAGGTCGCCGCCTGCCCTTCCTTCACCGTGCCGACGTCCGCCTCGTCGATCGCCACTTCCAGTTTCATGCTGCTGAGGTCTTCGGCGATCACGAAGAGCGTCGGCGTGTTGAACGAGGAGGCGACCGTCTGGCCGGGATCGACCTCCCGCGCGAGCACCACGCCCGAGACCGGCGAGACGATCAGCGCGCGCGAGCGCTGGGTCTGGCTCTGTGCCAGCGTCGCACGGGCGGCCGCGACATTGGCCTCGGCCGTCTTCACCGCCGCCGCCGCGCGCTGGACGTCGGCGCGGCCCGCCTGCAACTCGGTCTTCGACGGCACCTTGCCGCCCGACAGCCGCGAGACTTCCTCCAGCCGCGCCAGCTGCGCCTGCGATTCCGCCAGGGTCGCCTTGTTCTGCGCCACTTGCGCCAGATTGGCGTTCACTTGCGCGGTGTACTGGCGGATCTGGTCCTCGATCTGCTCGGGATCGATCTCGGCCAGCACCTGCCCTTTCTTAACCCGGTCGTTGACGTCGACCAGCACCTTGACCACGAGGCCGGAAAGCTGCGAGCCGACCGTCACCTGGTTGGTCGGCGCCAGCTTGCCGGTGGCGGAGACCGTCGTCACCAGACGCCCCTTCTCGGCCCGGGTCGTGGCATAGGCCGTCTTCTCGGCGCCCCGAAAACACTGCGAGAGCAGCAAGGCCAGCACGACCAGCACCGCCAGCGCCGTCCAGACCGCCCATTTGCGCTGCCACAGCGCCCGCTTGTCCGCGCCGAGGAATTCGTCGAGGGTTTCGTCGGCCATGCTCAGTCGGTTTCCTGTGCCTTGGTGCCCTGCCGCGCAACGGCCGGACGGCCCGCGAGCGTGGTGTAGTCCTGCCGCGCGTCCCAGCCGCCGCCCAGCGCGTCGTAAAGCGCGACCAGGGCGTTCGCCCGGTCGGCATGGGCCAGCACCAGCCCGTTGCGGGCCGAAACCAGCGCGGCTTCCTGGGTGTTGAGGGTGGTGAAATCGGTAAGGCCCGAGCGGTACTGCATGCGCGCCAGCAGCGCCGAACTGCTGGCCGCATCCAGCGCCTCGGCCAGTTCCTTCTCGCGCGTTTCGGCACTCCGCAGCGCGACCACGGCATTCTCGACATCCTCCAGCGCGGTCAGCACCGAGGACTTGTAGGCCGCGAAGGCGCCCTGCGCCGCCGCCTCGTTCGAACGGACCTGCGCGTTCAGTCGCCCGCCGTTGAAGATCGCCTGGCTGATCCCGCCGAACAGGCCGCCGGTGATCGTGTCGAACAGCCCGCTGAAACTGCGCGCATTGGTGTCGAGGCTACCGGAGATGGTAAGCTGCGGATAGAGCTGCGCCCTGGCCACGCCGATCTGCGCGGTGGTGGCGGCAAGGTTGCGCTCGGCCGCACGCACGTCGGGCCGCTGGCGCAGGACATTGGCGGGAATGCCGACGCCAACCCCGTCCGGCCCCACCATGTCCGGCCCGCGCGGGATCCGCCGAACCGTTTCCAGCAGCGGCTTCACCGCGCCCGGCGCCTGCCCGGTGAGCACGCCGATGCGCGAGACGGCGGCGTTGTATTGCTGCTCCAGCGACGGGATCGCCGCCGCCGCCTGCGCCCGGCTGGAGCGCGCCTGCTGCTCGTCGAGCGAGGAGACCAGCCCTGCCATCACCCGCCAGCGGGCGATCTCGAGGTTCTCGTCCTGGATCGCGAGGCTGGCCCGGGCATTGGCGATCTGCGCCTGATAGCCCCGCGCCAGCACGTAGTTGCGCGCAAGTTCGCTTTCCACCGTCAGCAGCGTGGCCGCATAGTCGAAACCGGCGCCTTCGAACTGCGCCCTGCTCGCCTCCACCGCGCGGCGATTGCCGCCGAACAGGTCAAGCTGGTAACTGGCATCGAGCCCGAGCGTGAAGCTGGTACTGCCGCCGCCTCCGGTGGTGGTGACGGTGCCGTCCGGCAAGGTCAGCGTGGTGCCGCCGCCTTTCAGCGTTTCGGTGCGGTTGACACTGCCCGAGCCCGACAGCGACGGCAGCAGGGCCGCGCGGCTGATGACCAGCGCCTCGCGCGCCTGCCGCAAGCGGGCCTGCGCCTGCGCCAGATCGAGGTTGGCACCGGCAGCCTGCTCCACCAGCTGGGTGAGCACGGGATCGTCGAACTTGCGCCACCAGGCGGTCAGATCCTCACCGCCGGGCGGAGCGGTGACCGACCACTGGTCCGGCACCCCCAGCTGCGCCGCGCTGCTCGGGACATAGTCCGGCCCGGCGGCGCAGCCGGAAAGCAGGCACAAGACCAGAGCCGGGGCCAGCGCTTGGGGCGGGATGAGCGGGCACGCCAGGATACGGACGATTGCGGCTCGCAAGATCACGGAACTCCACCAGTCGCATTGGAGGAGCCCGAAGATGTCCCTGTTTTGCCTTTCAGGTCAAGAGGTAAGAAACCGTATGAACAGGAACCGGGAGGATCCGGCGCCGCTGCGGAAATGGCCGGTGGTACGTCCCACCGGCCATTCCATCTCCGGGCAGTGCGCCCCGATCAGGCAGCAGCGCCTTCCAGCGTGCTCATGTCGATCACGAAGCGGTAGTGCACGTCGGAACGCTCCATGCGTTCGTAGGCATGGTTGATCTCGTCCATGCGGATCATCTCGACTTCGGGAAGGATGTTCTTCTCGGCGCAGAAGTCGAGCATTTCCTGGGTCTCGGCGATGCCGCCGATCAGCGAGCCGGCAATGCGGCGACGGCCGAAGACCAGCGGCGTGGTGATCGGTTCGTCGACCGGACCGATCTGGCCGACCAGCACCAGGCTGCCGTCGACGTCGAGCAGCGGCAGATAGGGGTTGAGGTCGTGCTTGACCGGCACCGTGTCGATGATGAAGTCGAAGCTGCTGGCAGCCGCCTTCATCGCCGTCTCGTCGCTGGAGATCAGCACGCGCGCGGCGCCCAGTTCCAGCGCGTCGGCTTCCTTGCCGGGCGAACGGCTGAACACGGTCACGTCCGCGCCCATCGCCGCGGCGAGCTTCACCGCCATGTGGCCAAGACCGCCAAGGCCGATCACGCCGACGCGGGTGCCTTCGCCCACGTTCCATTCGCGCAGCGGCGAATACGTGGTGATGCCCGCGCAGAGCAGCGGTGCCGCCTTGGCGACGTCAAGGCCCTCGGGCATGCGCAGCACGAATTCCTCGCGCACGACGATGTCGCGGGCATAACCGCCCTGGGTGACGTCACCGGTCACCTTGTCGCGGCCGTTGTAGGTGCCGACCCAGCCGTTGCGGCAGTAATTCTCGTGGTCGTGCTCGCACTGGTCGCAGTGGCCGCAGCTGTCGACGAGGCAGCCGATGGCAACGGTATCGCCCACCGCGTGACGCGAAACCTCGGGGCCGACGGCGGTGACGCGGCCGACGATCTCGTGCCCGGGCACGATCGGATAGACGGTGCCGCCCCAGTCGTTGCGGGCGGTATGGAGGTCCGAGTGGCAGACGCCGCAGTACTGGATCTCGATGGCAACGTCGTTGCCGCGCAGTTCGCGGCGTTCGAAAGCATAGGGCGCAAGCGGGGTCTCGGGAGACTGGGCTGCGTAGCCGATGGTCTTCATCTGAAGAGAGATCCTTGGTCGGGAGGAAGGAATGCCGCGATGCAGCATAGTGCCATATAGGCGCGCGAGCCGCGCACGAAAACCAGAGGAAATTGCAATGCAGTCATGATACAGGCTCATTAATGCAACGCGAACACATGGCCGACCTGATTGCCTTCATCGCCGTCGCCGACGAGGGCAGCTTCACCCGCGCGGCGGCCAAGCTCGATTCCTCGCAATCGGCGCTGAGCCACACGATCCGCCGCCTCGAGGCCCGCCTCGGCGTGCGGCTGCTGGCCCGCACCACCCGCAGCGTGGCGCCCACCGAAGCGGGCGAGCGGCTGCTCGCCAGCCTGCGTCCGGCGATGGAGGAAATCAGCCTCAGCCTCGCCTCGATCAGCGAACTGCGCGAACGTCCGGCGGGCACCATCCGCCTCACCACCACCGAACAGGCCGCGCACGAACTGCTCTGGCCCTCGCTGAAACCCTTTCTCGAGCGCTACCCGGACATCAATGTCGAAGTGAGCGTCGATTCCGGCCTGTCGGACATCGTCGCGGACCGTTTCGACGCGGGCATCCGGCTTGGCGAATCGGTTGCGCGGGACATGATCGCGGTCTGCATCGGCCCCGAAATGCGGCTGGTGCCGGTCGCCTCGCCCGCCTATCTCGCCCGCCAGGGAAGGCCGGAAACCCCGCACGATCTCGCCGCGCACCAGTGCATCAACTTGCGCTTCCGCACGCGCGGCAACCTCTATGCCTGGGAGTTCGAGAAGGATGGCCGCGCGCTCAACGTGCGGGTCGACGGGCAGCTGACGTTCAACTCGATGCCGATGATCCTGCGCGCCGCGCTCGACGGCACCGGCATCGCGATCATGATGGAATCCTATTCGCGCCCTTATGTCGAGCGCGGCGAACTGGTGCCGCTGCTGGAAGACTGGTGCCAGCCCTTCCCCGGCTACCACCTCTATTATCCGAGCCGCCGCCAGTCCTCCGCCGCCTTCCGCCTGCTGGTCGACGCACTGCGCTGGCGCGGCTGATCTCGCAGTGCCCGCCCCGGCCATGATCGCGGTTCATCAATCGGCCTGCCCCGGGTCCGTTTCGCCGCCGCCTTCCGGCTCGCCGGCAAACTCAGCCAGCACGGCGGCCAGCGCTTCCAGTCGCAGCGGCTTGGTGAGATGGGCCTGCATCCCGGCCTCGAGCGCGGCCACGGTATCCTCGGGGAAGGCATTGGCGGAAAGGCCGACGATCGGCAGTTCCTCGGCATCGATACCCGCCCGGCGCAAGGCCCGCGCCGCATCGTGGCCGCCCATGCGCGGCATCTGGATGTCCATCAGCACCATCGCGAAGGGCTCGCCCGCCGCCCGCGCGGCCTTGACGGCGGCAATCGCCTCCTCGCCGTCGCCCGCAAAGACATGCTCGATGCCCAGCCGGTCGAGCATGGCCGCCACGACCATGCGGTTGATATGATTGTCTTCCGCCACCAGCACCCGGCCGGCGAGCGCCAGCGGGCGATCCGGTTCCTCTCCCCAGGCCGCCTCCTCCACCCCTTCCGTGCGCGCCCGCGCGGGCCGCAGCGGCAGGCGCAGCGTGAAGGTGGAGCCGTGCCCGGTCACGCTCTCCACCGCGACGGTGCCGCCCATCAGCGCCGCCAGCCGCGCGCAGATCGCGAGGCCCAGTCCGGTGCCGCCGAACCGCTCATGGATCGAGGCATCGGCCTGGGTGAAGCCGTCGAAGATATGCTGCTGCCGGTCCGCGGCGATGCCGATGCCGGTATCGCTCACTGAGATCGCCAGCCGCGCCGCGCCCTTGCCGCGCTGGACCCGCGCCGCCAGCGTGACCTGCCCCTTGCCGGTGAACTTGACCGCATTGCTGAGCAGGTTGTCGAGGATCTGGCGGATGCGCACCTTGTCGCCGCGGATCCACTGCGGCACCGCCGGATCGAGATCGAGGGCCAGCGCGATGCCGCGTTCCGCCGCCGACTGGCGGAACAGCTCGATCGCCCCGCCAAGCAGGGCATGAACGTCGAAACTGCGCTCGACCAGTTCCATGCGCCCGGCCTCGATTTTCGAAAGGTCGAGGATGTCGTTGAGCAGGCTCATCATGTTGCGGCCGGAATCGAGGATGATCCCGACCTGCCGATGCTGTTCCAGCGGCAGGTCGGCGCCGTGCAGCATTTCCGCGAACCCCAGCACCGCGTTCATCGGCGTGCGGATGTCGTGGCTCATGTTGGCCAGGAACGCGCTCTTGGCATCGGCCGCCGCACGGGCCTCGTCACGCGTGCGCAGGAGTTCGTTGCGCAGTTCCACTTCCTCGGTGCGATCGGCCAGGACGCCGAACAGCCCGCCGGGGCTGCCATCCTCGGCAGGCTCGACATGGGCGACGATCTCGACATGGCGCAGCGCCCCGTCCGCGCGGCGCACGCAGGCGGCAAACCGGCACGGCGCCCCATACTTGCGCGCCGCATCGATGGCCGCCACCACGATCGCCCGGTCCTCCGGCACGTAGAATTCGAGCACTTCGGCAGGGCTCGGCGACGGTCCCGGAGGCAGGCCGTGGATGTGGAACAATTCGTCGGACCAGAGCACCTGCCCGGTCACGAAATCGAGCTGCCAGTGGCCGACATGCATGGTTGCCTCCGCCAGCAGCAAGAGGCGGTTGCTCTCGTTGAGATCCTCCACCGCGAGGCGCCGCTCCTCGGCGACCCGGGCCAGTTCGCCGGTGGCCATGTCCACCTCGCGCGAGATCGTCGCCTCGCGCCGCACGAAGTGGCTGAGCAGGAGCCCCAGCAGCACCGTGACCAGCCCGCCGCCCAGCAGCACGCTGAGCGGCTCGTTCGACATCGCCCGCGTCTCGAAAGGCTCCAGGCTGGCCCAGCGCAAGGTCCATTGCCGCCCGGAGACGGTGACGCGGGCCGTGCGCCGGAACAGCGGATCGGCGGCATCCTCGGTCCCCGCGCCGGTGGCGTAGATGCGGCGCGCCGGATCGGTGGTGTCGCCTTCGAAGACCTCCAGCGTGAAGTCCTGCCCCTGCCCGGTGGTCAGTCCGGCAAAGATGTGGTCGATCTCGATCGGCGCATAGGCCCAGCGGAAGCCCGGCACTTTCTCGTCATGGCCGTGCGGCCGCGCGCCGAGCGGCAGCAGCAGCAGGTAGCCGGGGCTGGGCCGATCCTTCTGCAGCAGGCCGATCTGCGGCGTCAGCACCGTCTGGCCGATCCGGCGCGCGCGCGCCATCGCCGCGCGGCGGTTCGGATCGAACCCCAGGTCCAGCCCGTAGATGCGCTTGTTGCGCTCGAACGGCGCGACGAGCGTGACCACGTAATGCCAGTCGCGCCCGGTCAAGGGATGGACATCGAGCGGGGGATCGCCCGCGCGCTCCATCTCGCGCACCAGCCGGTCGAGGTCGGACGAGGACATCGCCTCGATCGTGCCGATGCCGAGGAGCCCGGGCAGGTGCTGTTCCAGTCCGGTCGCGCCGACATAGGCCTCCCAGCGCCGCTCGGTCATCGCCGGGTCCACCGCCAGCAGGCCCGCCGCGGCGCCAAGCGCCTGCGAATAGATCTCGAACCGGCGGTCGAGCGCCCGCTCGGTCTCGGTGGTGATGGCAAAGAAGCTGGCCTGGGCGCGCCCGTACTGCTGCTCCACGCTGTGCTTCCACAGGACGAAGGTCGCCCCGGTGGCCAGCGCCAGGCAGATCGCCACCAGCGCCGTGACCCCGCGCAGCACCCGCCCGCGCCAGCGCAGCGGCACCGGCGAGATCGGCGAGAACAGCAGGGTCGGCAGCACTGCCGAGATGCCCAGCACGTCACCGCCGTACCAGGTGTACCAGTTGCGCAGCGCCAGCGTCAGGTCGATGCCCGTGCCAAGAGCCAGCATCACCGTGCCGACGGAGGCGGAAATCAGGCAGGGCGCCAGCAGCACGGCCCCCAGGAACGCGGCAAGACGGCGCGGGGTCCCGAGGTCGATGCCCGAGACGAACCAGCGCCGCGCGGCGCTGGCCGCAACAACCGCCTGCAGGCTCGCCCCGGCGCCGAACACGGTGCCGTTGAGCAGCGCATGGCCGATCGAGATCTCGCCCGCCGAACCGCCAAGGGCATGGTAGACGTTGATCGCGAAGGAGCCCAGCCAGACCGCCGGCCAGTGTCGCCGCCCCCAGCCCAGCAGTCCCGCGAGCGCAAGCCCCGAAGCGGGCCAGACGACCGTCGCGTAGCCGGGGGGGATCGCCAGATCGAGGCCGATCGCCCCGCCCAGCGCATATACCGCCGCCAGGACCGCGACACGCCCCAGCCAGATCGACCATGACTCGCGGCGGGAGGTCTGGCCAGCGGAATCGATTTCGGCATCGGGCGTACGGCGCCGTTTCAGCAGGGGCCAGGCAAGGGATGTCATCCCGCCATCCCTATCGTGGTCCCCGCCGGTGCCGCACGCGCAAAGCGAAGGTTGCCCTCCGGTTTTCCCCGAGTAACATGCCCGCGACCGTCGACAGGCCGCTTCCGCACGCCATGGTGCGTGCCTTGCTGCCCTGTCCCCCCTGCCGGAGTTCGCACATGAAGGAGACCGCCGCCCCCCCGCTTGTTGACGAAGAGGAACTCGCGCGTTCCTTCGAGGCTCTGGGCGAAGCGCGGATGGTGCCGATTCTCCGGGCTTTCGGGGCCTGTGCGATGGATGAGGCTCGCGTCATCGCCGCCGCGCTGACCGGCGGCGACGAAGACCACGCCCGCCGCCTGGCCCACGGCTTCAAGGGCGCCGCCGGCAACATGTCGGCAACCCGGCTGGCCCGCGCCGCCGAGGGGATCGAGAAGGCCGCGTCCCCGATCCCGGCAGAGGCCGTGCTGCCGCCCCTGCTGGACGCCGCCCGCCAGACCGCCGAGTGGATCGCCCACCGCTTCCCCGATTAGCCTCACGGCAACCGGCGGCGCCTAGGCCGCCGCCTCGTCGAGCCCCTGCCGCAGCGCCAGCAGCGCCTGCGAGCGGTTGTGTACGCCGATCGCCCGGTAGATCGCCGAAAGATGCGACTTGATGGTCGGCTCGGTAAGGCCGAGGCTGTAGGCGATCAGCTTGTTCGACTTGCCCTGCGCCAGTTCCGCCATGACCCGCATCTGCGCGGGCGAGAGCTTGTCGGCCAGCGAATCGGCAGGCTCCTCGCGCAGCGGGAACCAGGTACCGCCTTCGAGGATGACGGCGATCGCCGACTTCATCTCGGCCAGCGGCGCCGTCTTGTTGAGGAAGCCGCGCGCGCCCAGCATGGCCGCACGGGCCGGAAGGTCGGCCGCGGCATTGCCGCTCACCACCAGCACCGGCAGCTTGGGCGCGGCGGCCTGCACCGCGACGAGGTTGGCCAGCCCCTGGCTGTCCTTCAGCGCGAGGTCGAGCAGCAGCGCGTCGAACGGCCCTTGCGCGATCAGATCCCGCACCCCGGAAAGCGTGTCGGTGGTCGAAACGAGGATCCCCTCATCAACCGCGTTAACCGCCGAAGTTAACGCCGAGACGCAGATCGGATGGTCATCGGCAATAATCAGACGTCGAATCACGTGTTCCCCCCTATCCCCACCAATGGCGCAAGTGCCCGCATATCCGCGAGAATCCGCCAGAAAAACAAATCCCACATCCCAAAGTATGATCCAATTTCTCCCGTTTGCATACCTTGGGATGAACTCAAATCAGGGTAAACTGTTCGCTAACCAGACCGGTTCACCAACCGGGACATGACCTACGCGCAAACCCGTATCGCAACCCGCCTTGCCGCCACGGCCGCCGTGCTGGCCGCGCCTGCACTATGCCCGCAGGCGCAGGCCGCCAGCGTCGCGGCGGGCACCCTGATCGAGAACACCGCCTCGGCCAGCTTCTCGGCCGGCGGGACGACCCGGACGGTGGATTCGAACACGGTCACCGTGAAGGTCGACGAACTGCTCGATGTGGCGCTGGCCTCCCGGGACAGCGCGCCGGTCTCGATCGCCGGTGGCAGCGCGGTGCTGGCCTACCAGCTCACCAACACCGGCAATGGCCCCGAGGCCTTCCACCTTACCGCCAATCCGGCCGTTTCCGGCAACCCGTTCACCGCCGCGGTCACCGCCATCGCCTGGGACAGCAACGGCAACGGCGTTTACGACGCGGGCGTCGATACCGTGCTGGCGTCCGGCGCGGCGACACCCTCGATCGATCAGGACAAGTCGCTCACCGTCTTTGTCGTCGTCACCGGGCCCGGCGGCATGACCGATGCCGAGACCAGCAAGGTCAACCTCGCCGCCCGCGCCGTCACCGGCAGCGGCACGCCGGGCACGGCTTATGCGGGCAAGGGTCAGGGCGGCGGCGATGCGGTGGTCGGCGCTTCGGGCGCCGATGCCGATGCCGACGGATCGCTGGTCGCCTCCGTCGCCACCGTGGCGCTGGTGAAGTCCGCCGCCATCGCCGACCCCTTCGGCGGCAGCCAGCCGGTCCCCGGCGCCAGCGTGACCTACACGCTGGTCGCCACCATCGGCGGCAGCGGTTCGATCGGCGACCTGCGCCTTACCGACGTGATCCCGGCCGGCACCAGCTACACCGCCGGCACGCTCAAGCTCGATGCCGCCGCGCTTACCGATGCGGCCGACGGCGACGCCGGCAAGGCCTCGGCCAGCGGCATCGACGTGCTGGTCGGCACCGCCGCCGCCGGCTCCACCCATACCGTCACTTTCAACGTCACCATCCAGTAAGGGTCACCCAAGCGATGAACCGCCACCTGCCCGCCTCGCTCTCTGCTCTTGCTTTCGGCCTTGCGCTGTCCGGCGCCGCATCGGCGGCCGAGCCTGTCTCGCTCAAGGGCGACGTCCAGGTGGAAAGGACCGTAACCGCAAACGGCACCGGCAAGACCGTGCTCGCCGCGCCGACCACCGTCGTGCCCGGGGACCGCCTGCTCTTCACCACGCGCTACAGCAACGACGGCGACAAGCCGGTCGACAATTTCGTGGTCACCAATCCGCTGCCCGCGCCGGTGCGCCTTGCGGCGGAGGAAGCCGGCTGCGAGGTCTCGGTCGACGGCGGCAGGACTTTCGGAAAGCTCGCCGCGCTGACGGTTGCCGATGCTGCGGGAATGCGCCGCCCCGCGCAGCTTGAGGACGTCACGCATATCCGCTGGACGCTGGCGCATCTCGCGCCCCGCGGCTCCGGCGCGCTGGAGTATCACGCCGTGGTCCGCTGACTCCGCTGACCCGGCACAATTCCGCCACGGGTCGCGGGCGGTAACAGGCGCGGTCCAAGATACCTGAAGGAACTTCGTTCATGACACGCACCAGCACGCTGCTGGGTGCGGCGAGCTCGCTTGCGCTCGTCGCGCTCGGCTCCAGCCCCGCCTTCGCAACAGGCACCACGGCCGGCGCCACCATCCAGAACACCGTGACGGTGGGCTATCAGGTCGGCGGGGTCGCGCAGACCGCAAAGACCGCGTCCGACACTTTCACGGTCGACCGCAAGGTCAACGTCTCGGTCACCGAAGTCGGCAGCGCGGCGACCGTCGTCTCGCCCGGCCAGGTCCAGGCGGTGAGCACCTTCAAGGTCACCAACCTGTCGAACGACACGCTCGACTTCGCGCTGACCGCGGCCCAGCTTTCGGGCGGCAGCGCGGCCTGGGGCGGCAGCGACAATTTCGACGGCGCCAACGTCAAGATCTACCTCGACAACGGCGACGGCGTGTTCACCTCGGCCGACACCCAGGTCACCTACCTCGACGAACTGGCGGCGGACGCGGCCAGGACCGTCTTCGTGGTGATGGACATCCCCTCCACCCAGGTCACCGGCGACATCGCCTCGGTGGTGCTGACCGCCACCGCCAAGGCGGGCGGCACCTCGGGCTCGCAAGGCGCGGCACTGACGACCAGCTCGACCAACACCAGCGGTGTCGACACCGTGCTGGCGGACGGCGCGGGTGCCAGCGATGCGGCCAACGACGGCGCCTTCTCGGCCAAGGACGATTTCAAGGTCAGCGCCGCCGCGCTCTCCGTGCTCAAGACCAGCCGCGTGGTCAGCGATCCGGTCAGCGGGACGAGCAATCCCAAGGCCATTCCGGGCGCCACCATCGAATATTGCATCTCCGTCGCCAATGCGACCGGCAGCGCCGTCGCCACCAATATCGCGGTGAACGACCCCCTGCCCGCGAACGTGACCTATGTCGCCAGTTCGATCCTGCTCAACGGCACGGTCACCGGCAGCACCTGCAACGCCGACGGCACCTCGGGCGGCACCTTCGCCAGCAACACGGTGACCGGCACGCTGGCGGACATCGCGGCGGGCGTCACCCGTACGCTGGTGTTCCGGGCCACGATCAACTGACGGCGACCGGATCACGGACAGGCAGGACGGGCGGGCAGCCGGGTGCGATACGGAACGATCTTCAGGCGGGCAGCAGCGTCCTTCGCGGCGCTGCTCTCGCTTGCCCTCGTCCAGCCCGCGCCGCCCGTCCGCGCCGCCACCGTCTCCAACATCGCGGCGGCCTACTGGACCCAGGACGGACAGGAGCGCGTCGGCCAGTCCAATGCGGTCACGTTCGACGTCGTGCCCAGCGCGGCAACCATCCAGACCTATCGCTCGGTCTCCTCCTCCCCGCTTTCCACCCCGCTCGCCGCCTCGACCTGCGACGGCGCGGCGCTGTCGCCAGGCTCTGCCGGGACAAGCGGCGCCGCTACGCTCACCGCCATCGCCAGCGCCCGATCGTTCCACATCGGCGAGGACATGGTGATCCGCATCGAGGCGCCCAGCGCCAATCGCGATGCCGCCGCCGTCGATGCCATCGTGGTGGCGCTCACCACCTCGCAAGGCGACCAGGAAGAGATCACCATCTTCGAGACCGGCACGGATACCGGCATCTTCGCAGGCTCGATCCCGACCAGCGCGATCCCGCCCGCGCCCAGGGCCAGCGACTGCAAGCTCAGCGTCGCCAATGACGACACGATCCTGATCGCCTACCGTTCGCCCGCCACCCACCAGACCATCGCCAGCACCGAAGTCTCGGTCCTCGCCGACCCTTACGGCATGGTGTTCGACAGCCAGAACGGCACCGCCCTGTCCGGTGCGACGATCACCCTCGTCGATGCCGATACCGGCCAGCCCGCAAGGGTCTATGCCGACGACGGCGTCACCGCCTGGCCCTCCACGGTGGTCTCCGGCGAGCCGGTGACGGACGGCGCGGGCAACAGCTATGCGATGCCCGCGGGCGAGTACCGCTTTCCGCTGGCCCCGCTCGGCCGCTACCGGCTGAAGATCACCCCGCCGGACGGCTACCATGCGCCCTCCGCCGTCGCCCGCGCGGTGCTGGGCGCCTATGTCCGCCCGGACGGCGAGACGATGGTGATCGAGGATGCCTCGTTCGGCGGCGTGGTCACGCTCGACACCCCCGCCCCGGTGCGTATCGACATTCCCGTGGACCGCGCCGAAAGCGCCGTTTCGCTCACCAAGACCGCGTCGCGCGCCAGTGCCAGCCCGGGCGACGTGGTGTTCTACACCGTCACCGTGCGCAATCCGGATGCCAGCCGCGCCAAGTCCGGCGTGGTGCTGGCCGACACGCCTTCCGCCTCCCTGCGGCTGCGCAAGTCCTCGATCCGCGTCGACGGCACAAAGCCGGAGGACGGTGCGGTCACCATCGCCGATGACGGCAGCCGCCTCACCATCAACCTGGCCGCGATCCCCGCCGGGGGCACCCGCACGGTCGTCTACGCGATGAGCGTGCGCGGCGATGCACCGGCCGGACAGGCGGTGAACCTCGCCCAGACCACCGACCTGCTCGGCGACGTCGAAAAGGCCAGCGCCGTGGTGAAGATCGAGAAGGACACCATCGCCGCGCGCATGACCGTGATCGGCCGCGTCAGCGCCGGGGACTGCACCGTGACCTCCGGCCGGCAGGGCATTGCGGGCGTGCGGGTGATGCTGGAGGACGGCAGCTTTGCCGTGACCGACGCCGATGGCCGCTTCCACTTCGAGGGTCTCGTGCCCGGCACCCATGTCGTGCAGGCGGAGCCCGATACCCTGCCCGCAGGTGGCCGTTTCGTCGATTGCCGAAGCTCGGTCCGCAATGCGGGCAAGGCAAACTCGCTGTTTGCCATCGGTCAGGGTGGCAGCCTCGTCACCGCCGATTTCCACGCCGTGGTGCCCGCCAATGCCCTGCGCGCGGCGGTCGATCTCAAGGCGCCGGTACCGACCCAGCCCGCTCCAGAGGGTGCCCCGGTGCTCGACGATGCCAGGGCGGCAGGCGCGGGCGCCGACTGGCTGGCGATGGGCGACGGCCCGATCGACTTCCTGTTCCCCGCGCCCGACCACAACCCGCGCGCACCGGCCATTCGCGTGGTGATCCGCCACAAGAGCGGCCAGAAGGTGGACCTCACCGCCGGTGGCAAGCCGGTCCCGGCGCTCAGTTTCGACGGCGTCAAGACCTCCGCCGATGGCCGCTATGCCGTCAGCATCTGGCGCGGCGTGCCGCTGGACGGGGAGGTCACGCATCTGGCCGCCACCGTGCGCAATGCCGATGGCTCGGTGGCCACGGAGCTTGCCCGCGACGTGCATTTTGCCGCCGCACCCGCCCATGCGCAGATCCTGCGCGAGCGGTCCCACCTGGTCGCCGATGGCCACTCGCGCCCGGTGATCGCGCTGCGCCTGACCGACCGCAAGGGCAACCCGGTGCGCGCGGGCGTTTCCGGCGCGCTCTCGATCAACGCGCCCTACGAAAGCGCCGCCGCCATCGCGCGGATGCAGCAGCGCCAGCTCAGCGGGTCCGGCAGCACGTCCCCCACCTGGACGGTCGCGGGCGATCAGGGCCTTGCCATGGTCGAACTCGCGCCCACCATGGTCTCCGGCCCGCTGCACCTGACCTTCACGTTCGCGGACGGCGAAGTGACAAGCACGCAGGACCTTGAAGGCTGGGTTGTTCCCGGCGACCAGAAATGGACACTGGTGGGCCTTGCCGAAGGCGCCGTGGGTTCGCAGTCCATCGCCGACGCCATGCAGCACAGCGGCACGTCAGGCAGCGACCTTGGCAGGCACGCGCGCACCGCGTTCTATGCCAAGGGCCGCGTGCTCGGCAGCTTGCTTATCACCGCCGCCTACGACAGCGCCAAACAGCGCGACGATCAGGTGCTGCTGGGCACCATCGATCCCAAGGCCTACTACACCGTCTTCGCCGACGGCTCGACCCGCCGCTTCGACGCCGCCAGCCGCGACAAGCTCTACGTGCGCATCGAAAGCCGCGCGTTCTATGCGATCTACGGCGATATCGACACGGGCTTCGACCAGACCCAGCTGGCCCGCTACGTCCGCACCGCCACCGGCGCCAAGGCGGAAGGGCGGCGGGGCGCGTTCCATGCTCAGGGCTTTGCAGCGAAGATCGAGACCAGCCACCGCCATGACGAAATCCAGGGCGCGGGCATTTCCGGCCCCTACAGCCTCTCGTCGAAGGCCATCGTCGCCAGCAGCGAGACGGTGACGCTGGTGGTACGCGACCGCTTTCGCTCCGAACGGGTGGTGGAGAGCACGCCGCTGACGCGCTACCTCGACTACGACGTGGACCTGCTCACCGGCACGATCACGTTCAAGGAACCCGTGCTCAGCCGCGATTCCGAGCTCAACCCGCGCTTCATCGTCATCGACTACGAAGTGGACAGCAATCTCGACCATGGCCAGTGGAACGCGGGCCTGCGCGGCGACGTGATGCTGGCGGACGGCGCCTTGCGCCTCGGCGCCTCGGCCATCTCCGACCGCGACGGCGATACGCATACGCAGATCGGCGCTCTCGATGCCCGCCTGCAGCTGGGCGCCCGCTCGCAGCTGCGCGCGGAACTCGGCGCCAGCCGCGCGAACGCCCGGACCTCGCAGGCCTGGCTGGTCGAAGTGGAGCACCACAGCGGCAAGCTGGACATGCTGGCCTATGCCCGCGCGGTCGATGCCGGCTATGGCACCAACCAGCAGGCCCTTGCCGAGCGCGGCCGCCGCAAGTTCGGGATCGACAGCCGCTACACGCTTGGCCAAGGGCTCAGCCTCACCGCCAGCCTCTGGCACGACGAGAGCCTGACCGACGACGCACGCCGCGACGCCGTGAAGACACAAGTGAACTGGCGGAACGGCCAGACCGACCTGCGCGCGGGCGTGACGGCGCTTGCCGATCATCTCGCGGATGGCAGCACCGGCAATTCCGCCGTGCTGGAATTCGGCGCGACCCGCCGCCTCATGGGCAACCGGCTGGAACTCTCCGCCGATTCCAGCCTGCCGCTGGCCCGCACGGACTCGGTGGACCTGCCCACCCGGCACCGGCTCGGCCTGCGCTACGCGGTGACGCAGGACATCCGCGCCGCCGCCAGCTACGAGATCGCACGGGGCAATGCCATCGACGCGCGCACGCTGAAGGGCAGGATCGAGACCGCCGCATGGAGCAATGCGCGCCTCTCGGGCGGCATGGGTTTTCAGGACATCGGCGAATCCGGCCAGCGCGCTTACGCGGCTTATGGCCTAGCCCAGAGCCTGCCGGTGACCCAAAACCTGACGCTGGACGCCACTGTCGACGGCAACCGGACGGTGGGCGGCGTATCGGCCAGCAAGATCGTCAACGAGGCCCAGCCGGTCACCAGCGGCGGCCAGATCAGTACCTCCGACGCCCTGCTGTTCGAGGATTTCACTGCCCTCACCTTCGGCGCGGCCTGGCGGCATGAGCGCTGGTCGGTCACGGCCCGCGCCGAATGGCGCGGCGGCGAAGTGACCGACCGCAAGGGCCTGACCTTCGGCGCGATCCGGCAACTGGGCGAAGGCAGCGTGGTCGGCTCCGGCATGACCTGGACCCATGCGAAAGCGCAGGACGGCACCGTGAGCGAAGTGACCGACGCCGCCCTCTCGCTTGCCCACCGTCCGGCGGAATCGCCCTTCGCCGCGCTCGCCAAGCTGGAATACCGCAGCGACCGAACGGTCGTGGGCACCGGCGGCAACGCCGATGCGGCGGGCAACAGCGCGCTTTCCGCCAGCGACAATGCGACCGCGCGCCGCCTGCTCGCCAGCCTCTCCACCAACTGGTCGCCGCTCGGTTCGGTTAACGCAAATTTGGTTAATGGCACTGTAGGGAAAAGCATGGTCCGCCGCATGGAACTGGGCCTGTTCGTGGGGGGGCGCTACAGCTTTGACCGGTATGCAGGTTTCGATCTGGCGGGCTTCACCGCCGTCGCCGGGCTCGATCTGGGCATCGGCATCGGCGAACGGGTCTCGCTCGGCGGCAGCGCCACGGTGCGCCGCGCCTTCACCGAACACACCACCCGCTTCGCCATCGGCCCGCAGATCTGCCTGGTGCCCGCGCGGGACATGCTCGTGACCATCGGCTACAACCTGACCGGCTTCCGCGACCGCGACTATTCGGCGGCGCGCAGCACCGGCAAGGGCCTGTTCGCCGTCCTGCGCGCCAAGTTCGACAAGGACAGCCTCGGCTTTTTGGGGCTGAGCCGATGACGGCGCGTCTTATCGCCCTCTTCACCGCATTGGCTGCGCTGCTGGCCGCCACCACCGCACAGGCGCAGAGCGCGACCGCTACATGGTCGAGCCTTGGCCTGTCCAATGGCGGATCGGTCGGCACATCGGCGTCGATCACCGCCAGCGACGGCACCACCGTCAGCACCGGTTGGAGCATCACGACCGGCGGCGCGGGCACTTTCGCCGTCGCCGCGGGCTACAACGGCCATGTGGTCTACAACACCAGTTCGATCGGCGGCGTCAGTCCGGCCTTGCTGCTGGACTTCGATGCATCGCGCTTCGATGCGAACAACCGGATCACCATCGACATCACCCTGGGCCGCAGCGTGACCGGCCTCGCCTTCACGCTGGCCGACGTGGACCGCGAGACGGGCAACGGCAACACCTACAACCGCGACGCCGTTGCCGTCTATTACGACACCGGCAATGGCACCTTCGTGAGCGCGGCAGGCACTTCCTACGGGACGGCCGGAAGCGCCGTCAGCACCGACACCAGCGGGTGGAACGGCACCGCCCAGTCAGCCACGACCTCGCCCAGCGGCAACATCGCCTTCGACTTCGGCTCGCAGGCGGTGAAGCGCATCCGCATCGTCTACAGCAGCGCCACCGTGTCCGGCACCGCCAACCCCAACCCGCAGTCCATCGCGCTGTCCGGCCTCGCTTTCGATGCCAAAGGCGCCGACCTTTCACTGGCGAATGCATGGCTCACCAGCAGCCCGACGGCGGGCAGCCTGGCGACCTTCCGGCTGACGGTGAGCAACGCCGCCACCTCCACCGACACCGCCACCAGCGTGACCGTCACCGACACGCTGCCGGACGGCTTCACTTACGTCTCCGCGAACGGCACCGGCAGCTTCAATGCCGCGACCGGGGTGTGGACGGTGGGATCGCTCGCGCCCGGTGCCAGCGTCACCATCGACATCACCGGCACCGTCAATGCCAGCGCCGGTGCCACGCTCACCAACACGGCGCAGATCACCGCCAGCGACCAGAGCGACCCGGACTCCACCCCCGGCAACGGCGCGACCGGCGAGGACGACTATGCCAGCGCCGCGCTGACCGTCACCGGCAGCCGCGTGGCGGGCACGCCGCCTGCGCTCACCTGCGCGGCGGGAACCGTGGTGTTCGACTGGAGCAACCGCGCCTGGACCACCGGCAGCACCGCCAATTCCTATGCCCTCGACACGCTCGGCACGATCAGCTTCGCGCTCGCCAATCAGGGCACCTGGCTCAGCAGTTCGACGTATGGCGGCCAGTCGCCGGTGCGCCAGAACGTCGTCAACGGCGGCCTCAGCGACTATGCGCTGTTCGAGATGGTCAACATGCCCAGCGTCAGCGCCGAGGCGACAACCACGATCACCCTGCCCACCGCCCTGCCCGGCGCGCAGTTCAGGATCTTCGACGTCGATTACTATTCCGGCCAGTTCGCCGACAGGGTCACCGTGGAGGGCCGCTACAACGGGACCACCGTCACCCCCACGCTGACCAACGGCGTGACCAACTACGTGATCGGCAATAGCGCCTATGGCGACGGCCTGAGCGACGACGGCAGCAGCGACGGCAACATCACCGTCACCTTTGCGCAGCCGGTCGACACCATCGTCATCCACTACGGCAACCACGCCCTCGCCCCCGGCGACCCCGGCCAGCAGGCCATCGCGCTGCACGACCTCACCTTCTGCCGCCCCAGCACGACACTGGCCGTCACCAAGACCAGCTGGGTCCTCAGCGATCCGGTGAGCGGCACCGGCAATCCCAAGGCGATCCCCGGCGCGACGGTGCGCTATTGCATCCTTGTCGCCAATACCGGCAGCAGCGCCGCCACGAGCGTCACCGCCACCGACCCGATCCCCGCCGCGCTCACCTACGTCGCGGGCAGCATCGCATCGGGCAGCGACTGCGCCGGCGCCGCCACGCCGGAGGACGACAATGCCGCCGGCAGCGACGAAAGCGATCCCTACGGCGGGTCCTATGCCTCGGGTATCGTCCAGGCGAGCGCACCGACGCTGGCGGCGGGCGCCAGCTTCGCGATCCGCTTCGATGCGACGGTGAACTGACCGGCCTTCACGCCCCGTCAGGTTCGGGCCACCGATGTTTCCGGCGTGCAGTTGCGTTCGACGTAGTGGGCATGGGTCGGCATCGCATGGGCCGTGCGCACCACGGCGTCGCGGCGGGCCTTCATGCCCATCGCCACCTTGCCCGGATCGATCCGCGCCGCGATCGGATCGACCCGGCGCGGCACGATGCCGTTGCCGAGCAGGATCGCCACCCAGTCCGCCTCCTGAAAGCACTCCTGCGCCTCGGTGGTGACCCGCGCCGCCGCCTTCCAGACCTCCAGCCGGTGCACCAGCGTGTCGGGCAGGTCCATGTTCCGGCAATAGTGCCAGAGCGGTTCCGGGCGGCGGCTGGGGAAATAGTGCAGGGTCAGGAAATCCCGGATCCGCTCGTACTCGCCGAGCGTGAGCCGGTTGAACTCCGCCGCAATCGCCGGAGCGAAGTCGACGTCGGGAAAGAACTCGACAAAACGCAGCACCATGGACTGGAGGAGATGCAGCGCGGTCGCCGCCAGCGGCTCCATGAACCCGGCGGCCTGCCCCAGCGCCAGGCAATTGCGGTTCCAGAACTTGCGCCGGTGGCCGCTGGTGAACCGCAGCAGGCGCGGCTGGGCAAGGGGTTCGCCGGTCATCGCCGCGAGCAGCTCCGCACGGGCCCGGTCGTCATCGCTGAACCGGCTCGAATAGAAATAGCCCCAGTCGTCGCGGTGCTGGAGCGCCGCCTGCCCCAGCCAGCCCGCCTCCCGCGCGAGGGACACCGCATGGGGCGGCAGCGCGCCCGACCGCTTGCCCGGCGCCAGCACGGCGCTGTCGCAGGGCAGCCAGTGCGACCAGTCCTCGTAGCCGGTCTGGAGCACTTGCTCGATCAGCAGCCCCTCGAAGCCGGTGCAATCGATGAAGAATTCGCCGTCGACCACACGGCCGTCGGCCAGCGTGACGGCGGCAATGTGGCCTTCGGCGCCCTCCAGCGCAGCGTCGACGACCCGTCCGTCGATCCGTTCCACCCCGCAGCGTTCTGCATAGGCGCGCAGGAAACGGACATGCTGCGCGGCATCGAAATGGTAGCCATGGCGAAAGCGGGCACCGTCCCCCGCCGGAACCGCAAAACGGCCGCGGCTGGCGGCAGCATAGGCCAGCGACCAGTCGTCGATCGGCGCGGTGTCGCCACCGGCGCGCAGGCGCAGCCAGAAGTGGTGGGGGGCGATGCCGTCGATCGCCTCGCCATAGTCGCCGTACCCATGGAAATGGACGTTGCCCGCCTCGCGCCAGTCGCGAAATTCGGTGCCGAGCCGGAAGGTGCCGCTGCTCTGGGCAAGGAAGCGGTTCTCCTCGATGCCCAGCGCGGCGTTGAACTTGCGCATGAGCGGTGTCGCCGAACCATCGAGAAGATTGGCGGGGAGGTCGGCCAGGAGGTCGGCTCTGCCGCCATCCTCGCTTTCGATCACCGTGATCCGCAAGGGACCGGGGCGGAACTTGCGCGCGATCATGCTCGCCGCCGTCCATCCGGCCATGCCGCCGCCCACGATCACCAGCGAGCGCAGAGCCCCCTCATCCATGCCGCCTTTCAACCCCGCCCCCGTTCCAGTCCGCCAAGCCGCCCTTGTGGCATGCCTAAACCATTCAGGCGACTATGGAAAATTCCTGAGGCCCAGGCACAAGGAATGATCAGCGGGTACCCGCCGAGGGCCCGAAATGGGCGTTCAGTTCATAGGCTCCGGCCAGAAACAGCTGGCGCACATAGGTGATCGGCTCGGAGCCGCGCCAGGTCCGCCGCTCAATGCTGAGGCACGGCGCCCCGCTGGCGACGGCCAGCGCCCTGGCTTCCAAGCCGGTGGCGGCAGCGGCGGTGATCCGGGCATCGGCCTCGGTCCAGGGCACGTGTTCCAGCAGCCAGCCGCCGGGCGAGGAGAACCCGGCCTCGACGATCTCGGGCACCGCAGCGGCGTTCACGAAGCGGTGCTCCCAGGCCATCGGCGCATCGTCGGCGAAGTGGATGCCCGAAAGCTCCAGCAGCGGCACTTCGCCGCCCACATCCCACTTCACCGCCGCATCGGCGGCGCGCACCAGCTTGCGGCGCGCAAGTTCAAAACGATAGGCCTGCCCGCGCGCGGCGATTTCGGCGCCAAGGTCGGGAATGTCCATCGCCATCGAATGCACGCGCGGCCGGGCGACAAACGTGCCCGCCTTGCGCCGCCGCTCGACCAGCCCGGCGGCGGCGAGCGCGGAAAGCGCCTTGTTCACCGTCATCCGCGCGCAGCCGTAGCGTTCCATCAAGTCCTGCTCGGTCGGCAGGCGTTCGCCGGGGGCGAGCGTGCCGGCAAGGATGCGGCTCTCGAAATCGTGGCGGATACGTTCGGAAAGGGTCATGCGCAGAGTCGGTCCAGGGTCTTCCGATAGCGTCGGACGATCCCGTCGCGTGCGTGGTGGCGGCCAGAGCTAACCACCTGTTTCCCAAAGCGCCAGACGCAATCGATACCCGCACGGCCCGAGGCGAAGACGAGCCCGTCAAGCACGCGCTCCGCGCCCCGCGCGCAGAGCGAGGGATGATCGAGGTCCAGCGAAACCGCATCGAAGGCATTGCCCTGCTTCAGCCCGGCCTCGACGCCCAGCGCCTGCGCGCCGCCGTTCAGCGCGGCGCGCCAGATCGCCTCCCCGCTCGAAGCAGTTGCAGCGTCAGCCAGCAGGTTGCGCCTGCGCGTGAACAGCCGCTGCCCGTATTCGAGCAGGCGCATTTCCTCGGTCGCGTCGATCAGCACGTTGGAATCGCTGCCGATGCCGTAAGCGCCCCCGGCGGCGAGCCAGTCCGCCATCGGGAACAGGCCGTCGCCCAGATTGGCCTCGGTAATCGGGCAGAGCCCCGCCACCGCGCCGCTGCGCGCAAGCCGCGTGGTTTCCTCATGCGTCATGTGGGTGGCGTGGACCATGCACCAGCGGCGATCCACTTCCGCGTGATCGAGCAGCCATTCGACCGGGCGCTGGCCGCTCCAGGCGAGGCAGTCCTCCACTTCCTTCATCTGTTCGGCGATGTGGATATGGATCGGGCCCTGCCCCGCCATCGCCTGCAGATGCAGCAGTTCCTCCGGGGACACGGCGCGCAGGCTGTGCGGCGCGAGGCCGACCACCGCCTCGTCCAGTCCGGCAACCGCCGCGCGGGCGCCCTCCAGCAGGCGCGCAAAACCGTCGAGATCGTGAAGGAACCGGCGCTGCCCATGGTTCGGCGCCAGCGCGCCGAAGCCGGAATGGGCATAGAACACCGGCAGCAGCGTCAACCCGATGCCGGTTTCCGCCGCCGCCTCGGCAATCGCCGCGCCCATGCGTGCGGGATCGGCATAGGCGTGCCCGTCGGCATCATGGTGCAAGTAGTGAAACTCGCCAAGCCGCGTGAAGCCGCTCTCCAGCATCTCCATCGCCGCCAGCGCCGCGATGGCATGGAGGTCCTCGGGCGTCATGCGGTCAAGGAAACGGTACATGACCTCGCGCCAGGTCCAGAAGCTGTCGTCGCTATTCCCGCGCTGCTCGGCAAGGCCGGCCATGCCGCGCTGGAAGGCGTGGCTGTGGAGGTTGGGAATGCCCGGAATCAAGCAAGCGTGACGTTCGTCCCCCGCGTCCGGCTGGGCACCCGATTCGATCCGCGCGATCCGCCCGTCAACGACCGTAAAGCGCACATCCCGCGCCCAACCGGACTCGCACCCGGACTCGATAAACGCATGCCCCGCATGGATCGTAAAGGACTGACGCGGCTGGAGTTGAGGCATCGGACGCTCCCTTGGATGGCTTTTTGTCTATACATTAAAGCAGGCCGATGCAATAAGACGCGCCAGAGAGACCCGCCCGGAGAGACTGCCCCCCGATGCTCTGCGACACGATCTGGACCAACGCCCGCCTCGCCACGATGGCCCCGCAAGCGGAGGGTATCGGCGCGATCGAGCGCGGCCTGATCGCGGCGACGGACGGCAAGATCGTCTACGCCGGGCCCGTCGCGGAAGCTCCGGCCCTCGATGCGACAAGGATCATCGACTGCGAGGGCCGCTGGATCACCCCCGGCCTTGTCGATTGCCACACGCACCTCATCCATGCCGGCAACCGCGCGCGCGAGTTCGAACTGCGGCTGGCGGGCGCCAGCTACGAGGAAATTGCCCGTACCGGCGGCGGCATCGTCTCCACCATGACGGCCACGCGCGCCGCCAGCGAGGACGACCTTGTCGCCAGCGCCCTGCCCCGTCTTGACGCGCTGATCGGCGAAGGCGCGACCACCGTCGAAGTGAAGTCCGGTTATGGCCTCGACCTTGCCAGCGAACTCAGGATGCTGCGCGCCGCGCGGCGGCTGGGCCGCGAGCGGCCGGTTGCCATCGCCACCACATTCCTGGGTGCCCACGCCCTCCCGCCCGAATTCGCAGGCGATGCCGATGGCTACATCGAGCATATCTGCAAGGTCATGCTGCCCGAAGTGACCCGCGAGGGCCTTGCCGATGCGGTGGACGCCTTCTGCGAAGGCATCGGCTTTTCCGCGCAGCAAACCGAGCGCCTGTTCGCCGCCGCCCGCGCCCACGGGTTGCCGGTAAAGCTTCACGCAGAACAGCTTTCGAACCTCCACGCCGCGGCGCTCGCGGCGCGGTTCGGCGCGCTTTCCGCCGATCATCTCGAACATCTCGATCTTGCCGGGATCGACGCCATGGCCGCTTCCGGCACTGTCGCCACCTTGCTGCCCGGCGCCTATTACTTCACGCGCGAGACCGTGCTGCCGCCGATTGCGCAACTGCGCGCCGCCGCTGTGCCGATCGCGCTGGCGACCGACTGCAACCCCGGCACCTCGCCGCTCACCTCGCTGCTGCTGACGATGAACATGGGCGCGACGCTGTTCCGCCTGACCGTCGATGAATGCCTGGCCGGCGTCACCCGCAATGCCGCCCGCGCGCTCGGTCTTGCCGACCGCGGCACGCTGGAAGCCGGCAAACGCTGCGATCTGGCGATCTGGGATGTCCAGCATCCGTCCGAACTTGTCTATCGCATGGGGCTCAATCCGCTCCATGCCCGCATCTGGAGTGGTCAATGAACGAAGTGCTGCTAACCCCCGGCACGGTGAGCCTCAGGGATTGGCGCGCGATCTATCGCGGCGCCGGCGTGAAGCTAGATCCCGCGTGCATGCCGGTGATTGCCGAAAGCGCCGCCGCCGTCGCCCGCATTCTTGCCAAGGGCCAGCCGGTCTACGGCATCAACACCGGCTTCGGAAAGCTGGCGAGCGTGCGCATCGGGGACGAGGATCTCGCCGCGCTGCAGCGCAACATCGTGCTCAGCCACGCCGCCGGCACCGGTGAGCCTTCGCCCGTCTCGGTGATCCGCCTGATGATGGCGCTGAAGCTCGCCAGCCTCGCGCAAGGTGCCTCGGGCGTGCGCGTCGAGACGGTGGAACTGCTGGAAGCGATGCTGGCCAAGGGCCTGACGCCGGTGGTGCCCTCGCAAGGTTCGGTCGGCGCCAGCGGCGACCTTGCCCCGCTTTCGCACATGGCCGCGACGATGATCGGCGTCGGCGAGATCTTTGTCGGCGACAAGCGCCTGCCCGCTGCAGAAGCGCTGGCGCAGGCCGGTCTCGCGGCGGTCGAACTGGGCGCCAAGGAAGGCCTTGCCCTCCTCAACGGCACCCAGTTCTCGACCGCCAATGCCCTTGCCGGGCTGTTCGAGGCGGAGCGCCTGTTCCAGTCCGCACTCGTCACCGGCGCCCTCTCGACCGAGGCCGCCAAGGGTTCCGACACCCCGTTCGACCGCCGCATCCACGCCCTGCGCCGCCATCCCGGCCAGATCGAGGTGGCGGACGCCCTGCGCGCGCTGATGCAGGGCTCCGCGATCCGCGCCAGCCATCTTGAGAACGACGCCCGCGTGCAGGACCCGTACTGCCTGCGCTGCCAGCCGCAGGTCATGGGCGCCGCGCTCGACGTGCTGCGCCAGGCGGCCACGACGCTGGAGATCGAGGCCAACGGCGTTTCCGACAACCCGCTGATCTTCCCGGAAGCGGACGAAGCGCTCTCCGGCGGCAACTTCCATGCCGAGCCGGTCGCCTTCGCCGCCGACATGATCGCGCTGGCCGTCTGCGAGATCGGCTCGATCTCCGAGCGCCGCGTGGCGATGCTGGTGGACCCGGCGCTGTCCGGCCTGCCCGCCTTCCTGACGCCGCGCCCCGGCCTCAATTCGGGCTTCATGATCCCGCAGGTCACGGCCGCCGCGCTGGTCTCCGAAAACAAGCAGAAGGCCTATCCGGCATCGGTCGATTCGATCCCGACTTCGGCCAACCAGGAAGACCACGTCTCGATGGCCGCCCACGGCGCGCGCCGCCTGATCGGCATGGTCGCCAATGCCGACGCGGTGCTGGGGATCGAACTGCTCGCCGCCGTGCAGGGCATCGATTTCCACGCCCCGCTGGCATCGAGCAAGGTGCTGGAACAGGCCCGCGAAAGCCTGCGCGCGCAGGTGCCGACACTGGAGGAAGACCGCCACTTCCACCCCGACATGGAAGCGGCGAATGCGCTGATCCGCTCGGGCGCGCTGGTCGACATCGGCGGCGACCTGCTGCCCGGCGTCGCTTGACAGGAGGGGCCTGATGAGCTTCGTCCTTCACCATGGGCAGGCGCCGCTGATTGTCGCCTTTCCGCATGTCGGCACCGATCTGGCCGACGTCGGCCCGCTGTTCCGCTCGGAATGGCTGGCGCGGCGCGATGCCGACTGGTGGGTGGACGATCTCTACGCCTTCGCCCGCGCGCTTGGCGCAACGACGATTGCTGCACACGTTTCGCGCAGCGTGATCGACCTCAACCGCGATCCTTCGGGCGCCTCGCTCTATCCCGGGCAGGCGACGACGGAACTCTGCCCGACGACCACGTTCGACGGGGAGCCGCTCTACAAGGCCGAAGGCCCGGATGAGGCCGAGATCGCCCGCCGCCGCACGCTCTGGTTCGATCCGTACCACGCCGCGCTCCGCGCCGAGATCGCGCGGCTGCGGATGCTTCACGGCAAAGTCGTGGTCTACGACGCGCACTCGATCCGCAGCCACGTGCCGCGCCTGTTCGGCGGCGAACTGCCGCAGTTCAACATCGGCACCAACCTTGGCCAGACCTGCGATCCGGCGCTTTCCGCCGCCGTGGTGGAAGTCTGCAAGGCGAGCGGCCTCCCCCACGTTCTCGACGGCCGCTTCCGTGGCGGCTGGACCACGCGGCACTACGGAGAGCCTGCCAGCGGCGTCCATGCGATCCAGATGGAACTCGCCATTCGCGGCTACATGGACGAACCCGAAGTGCCGGACGAAGCCAACTGGCCGCTGCCCTATTCGGCGGCGCGTGCCGCCGCCCTCACCCCGATCCTGCAAGACGTGCTGAAGGCCGCCATCGCCTTCGCGCAATCCTGACCTGAGGAAACACACAATGACCCGCCTCGACAACAGCCGCGTCATCAAGCCTGCGACCGGCACCGAACTTTCCGCGAAATCGTGGCTCACCGAAGCCCCCTTGCGCATGCTGATGAACAACCTCCACCCCGACGTGGCCGAGCGGCCCGAGGAACTGGTGGTCTACGGCGGCATCGGCCGCGCCGCGCGCGACTGGGAAAGCTACGACAAGATCGTCGAGACCCTGCGCCGCCTGAACGATGACGAGACGCTGCTGGTCCAGTCCGGCAAGCCGGTCGGGGTGTTCCGCACCCATGCCGATGCGCCGCGCGTGCTGATCGCCAATTCCAACCTCGTGCCGGAATGGGCGAATTGGGAACACTTCAACGAACTCGATAAGCGCGGCCTTGCCATGTACGGCCAGATGACCGCCGGATCGTGGATCTACATCGGCACGCAGGGCATCGTTCAGGGCACCTACGAAACGTTCGTCGAGATGGGCCGCCAGCACTACGATGGCGACCTTTCGGGCAAGTGGCTGCTGACCGCCGGCCTTGGCGGCATGGGCGGCGCCCAGCCGCTGGCCGCCGTGATGGCGGGCGCCTCGTGCCTTGCCATCGAATGCCAGCCCAGCCGCATCGAAATGCGCCTGCGCACCGGCTACCTCGACGTCGCCGCCGAGACCATCGACGAAGCCATGGCGATCATCGCGAAGGCCAATGCCGACAAGAAGCCGGTCTCGGTCGGCCTGCTCGGCAATGCGGCGGAGCTGCTGCCCGAAATCTACGCGCGCGGCATCCGTCCCGACTTGCTGACCGACCAGACTTCCGCCCACGATCCCGTCAACGGCTACCTCCCCGCCGGCTGGACCGTTGCCGAATGGATCGAGCGCCGCGAGCGTGAGCCCGAAGCCGTCGCCAGGGCGGCCAAGGCCTCCATGGCGGTCCACGTGCGGGCCATGCTCGACTTCCAGGCGGCGGGCGTGCCCACCACCGACTATGGCAATAACATCCGCCAGATGGCGAAGGACGAAGGCGTCGAGAACGCGTTCGACTTCCCCGGCTTCGTGCCCGCCTATATCCGCCCGCTGTTCTGCCGCGGCGTGGGGCCGTTCCGCTGGGCCGCGCTTTCGGGCGATCCCGAGGACATCTACAAGACCGACGCCAAAGTGAAGGAACTGCTGCCCGACCACGCGCACTTGCACAACTGGCTCGACATGGCGCGCGAGAAGATCCAGTTCCAGGGCCTGCCCGCGCGCATCTGCTGGGTCGGGCTGGGTGACCGTCATCGCCTCGGCCTCGCCTTCAACGAGATGGTGGCGAACGGCGAACTCAAGGCCCCGGTCGTGATCGGCCGCGACCACCTCGACAGCGGCTCCGTCGCCTCGCCCAACCGCGAGACCGAGGCCATGCGCGACGGTTCGGACGCGGTTTCGGACTGGCCGCTGCTCAACGCGCTGCTCAACACCGCGAGCGGCGCCACATGGGTCTCGCTGCACCACGGCGGCGGCGTCGGCATGGGCTATTCGCAGCATTCGGGCATGGTCATCGTTGCCGACGGCACCGAAGCGGCGGCGAAACGTCTGGAGCGCGTGCTGTGGAACGACCCGGCGACGGGCGTGATGCGTCACGCCGATGCCGGGTACGAGATCGCGCGGGATTGTGCGCGGGAGAAGGGTCTGGATCTTCCCGGAATTTTTTGATCCGAGCCTGATCCTATCACCCCGTCGTCCCCGCGCAGGCGGGGACCCCGCTTGTTCTTCCGGCCTGGCGTTGTGGCCAAAAAAGCGGGGCCCCCGCCTACGCGGGGGCGACGGCGTTTATTGGGTTCGAAGGCTATCCTGCCCCAGTCCGGCCGAAGGCCATTCGAAGCCGGAATGCCTGCGCAAGGGCTTAGCCCAGGCGCGACGCAGACATTGTGCGGGTCTGGGGGATCATCCCCCAGAATCCCCATTTTTTAACGGCTTTCAGCCCATGCCCGCCGCTCTGCCTCGGTCAGCGGCAGTTCCACGCAGCGCCCTTCCGCAGCCGATTGCTGCGCCGCCTCGATAACCGCCATCACCGCCAGCGACTGGATCGGCGGCACCGGGTTCGCCGCCCTGCTCTGCGCCGCTTCGGCCACGAGGCGGTAGAACTCCCGCTGGTCGCCGCGCTCGGCGGGAATGCTGCGCGGAGCGTTTCCGGCCCTATGCAGCACGAGCGGATCGGGGTCTTCGCCCCAGCCCTCGGCGCCGGGCGTCATGCCTGCGACAAGCTGGCTCTCCTGCATGTCCATGCCCTGCTTCACGGCGCTGCCGCCGGTGCCGTGGACCACGAAGCGCGGCGAGCCGCCCGATACCAGCATCGAGGCGTGAAGGATCGCCCGCTTGCCGCCGAATTCGAGCACGACATGGGCCCAGTCATCGGCCTGCGCGCCTTCGCGCTGGAGCGCGAGCGAGGCGGTCACCCGCTCCGGCAGGCCCATCAGCAGCAGCGCGTGATCGGCAAGGTGCGGCCCCAGATCGAACCACACGCCCGCCCCCGGCCCGGCGTTCTCGCGCCAGCGGTCGCGAACCTGCGGGCGGAAGCGGTCGAAACGGGTTTCAAGGTGGACGGGATCGCCCACCAGTCCGTCAGCGATGGTCTTGCGCACGGTGGCAAAGTCGCTGTCCCAGCGGCGGTTGTGGAACACCGTCAGGTTACGCCCGGTTTCCTGCGAAAGGGCGATCAGGGCGCGCGCTTCGGCAAGGTCCAGCGTAAAGGGCTTGTCGACGACGACATGCTTGCCCGCCCGCATCGCCGCTGCCGCCAGCGGGAAATGCATGGAGTTGGGCGCGGCGATGACGACAAGATCGATGGCCGGATCGGCCAGCAGCGCCTCGGCCTCTGCGTGGATCGTCGCCTCCGGGTAGCGTTCCAGGATGGGCGCGGGCCTGCTCGACACAAAAGCGCCGAGCGAGAGCCCCGGCACCGCCGCAATCAGCGGCGCATGGAAGGTCGCCCCGGCATAGCCGTAGCCGATCAGGCCGACCCTCACGCGCTCATGCGCCTCGCCCACCGCGCTTACTCGACCGGGGCGTATTCGGCCTTCCACATGCTCGCCGCGATGCTCTCGCGGGTGAGCGCTTCGGGCTCGGCCGTGGCGAGGCCTTCCGCCACCGCCTGTTCGACGACGGCAACGGCGATTTCCAGCGCCACTTCGCGCAGCGCGGTGACCGGCGGCAGCAGGCCCTCGTCGCCCTCATGCAGTTCACCGAGACGGCGCGCGGCGGCCATGAACATGCCGTCGCTGACCGTGGTCGCCCCGCTCGCCAGCGCGCCGAGGCCGATGCCGGGGAAGACGTAGACGTTGTTGACCTGCGTCACCCCGGCAATGCCGAAGGGGCTGCCGGTGCCGACGATGGCCTTGCCGCCGGTCCATTCCAGCACGTCGGCCGGGTGGGCTTCGGCGCGCGAGATCGGGTTGGAAAGCGGGAACACCACCGGGCGTTCGACATGCTCGGCCATGGTGCGGATCGCGCGCTCGTCGAAGGCCGCCTTCTGGCCCGAGGTGCCGATCAGCACGGTGGGCTTCACGTTGGCGATGGTGTCCTGCAGCGTGATCATGTTGCTGCCCGAGAGGTTCCAGCCGGCAATATCGGCGGGATCGTGCGCCAGCTTCACCTGCTGCGGCGGCATGCGCGGAACGTCGGAGAGGATCAGGCCGTCACGGTCGACCGCCCAGATCTTCGCGCGCGCATCGGCTTCGCCGAGGCCTTCGAGCTGCATGGCCTGCACCAGCATCTCGGCAACCCCGCTGCCCGCCGCGCCCGCGCCGAACAGCACCACGCGCTGCTCGGTGATCGGCACGCCGGTCTTGCGGATCGCCGAAAGCAGCGTGCCGACGGCGGTGGCGGCCGTGCCCTGGATGTCGTCGTTGAAGCTCAGCAGGCGGTCGCGGTAGCGCACCAGCAGGTCGTAGGCGTTCTTGCCCGCGAAGTCCTCCCACTGCAGCAGCACGCCGGGGAAGCGGTCGTTCACGGCGGAGACGAAGGCCTCGACAAAATCGTCGTAGTCCTTGCCGCGCACGCGGGGCGCCCGGTAGCCGATGTAGAGCGGGTCTTCGCGCAGCGCATGGTTGTCGGTGCCGAGGTCGAGCAGGATCGGCAGCACTTCGGCCGGGTGAATGCCCGCGCAGGCGGTGTAGAGCGCCAGCTTGCCGATCGGGATGCCCATGCCGCCAGCGCCCTGATCGCCAAGGCCGAGGATACGCTCGCCATCGCTGACGACGATCACCTTCACGCGGTCATAGGCCGGATCGGAGAGAATATCGGCAATGCGGTGGCGGTTGGAATAGCTGAGGAACAGGCCGCGCGGGCGGCGGTAGATCTCGCTGAAACGCTCGCAGCCCTCGCCCACGGTCGGCGTGTAGACCAGCGGCAGCATGCGCGGCAGGTCGCTCTGCACCAGTGCGTGGAACAGCACTTCGTTCGAGTCCTGAAGCTCGCGCAGAAAGGCGTAGCGCTGGAAGTCGCTTTCCTTGTCCTCCAGGGCGTTGCGGCGGCGCTCGATCTGGCTGTCCAGCGTGCCGACATGCGGCGGCAGCAGCCCGTGCAGGCCGAACTCGTCTCGCTCCTCCTCGGTGAAGGCGGTGCCCTTGTTGGTCAGCGGATCGGAGAGCAGCGCGCGGGCTGCGGCGTGGCGGGTGGGGGACATCGGCGACCTTTCCTCAAACTTCCAGATGCCCGGCCGCGAAGGACGGCGCCGCCGGACGGCGGCGCAATGGGAACTGTCCTCCCTTGGAGTTGGGGGGGGACGGCACGGGCTCGCGGCTGAGCGATAGACCGCAGACGATGCCGTGTCACGCCGTGACGATTGCAATTAATGCACCTGCGGTTACCCGGCACCGACCGCCGGCGGCGGCGCTTCAGAATGGCCCTCGCCGCGATTGCCGATGACCGCGCGGAAGCGCTCCATGTCGATCGCGCGTTCCCAGCGCGAAACCACCACCGTCGCCACGGCATTGCCGATGAAGTTCGTCAGGCTGCGGCATTCGGACATGAAACGGTCGACGCCCAGGATCAGCGCCATGCCCGCCACCGGCACCGAAGGCACGATGGAGAGCGTGGCCGCGAGCGTGATGAAGCCCGCGCCGGTCACCCCCGCCGCGCCCTTGGACGAGAGCATGGCAACGCCCAGCAGCAGCAGTTCCTCACCCAGCGAGAGGTGGACGTTGCAGGCCTGCGCGATGAACAGCGCGGCCAGCGTCATGTAGATATTGGTGCCGTCGAGGTTGAAGCTGTAGCCGGTGGGCACCACAAGGCCGACAACCGGGCGCGGGCAGCCCGCGCGCTCCAGCTTTTCCATCAGCAGCGGCAGCGCGCTTTCGGAGGAGGAAGTGCCCAGCACCAGCAAGAGTTCGGTCTTGAGGTAGGCGACCAGCGCAAAGATCGAGAACCCGCACAGACGCGCCACCGTGCCCAGCACCACAAAAACGAACAGCGCCGAGGTCAGGTAGAAGGTCGCCACCAGCCCCGCGAGGTTCGCAAGGCTTTCCACGCCGTACTTGCCGATGGTGAAGGCCATGGCGCCAAACGCACCGATCGGCGCGGCTTTCATGACGATCGACACCAGCTTGAAGAAGACCAGCGAGATCGTTTCCAGCAGCGACAGCGCCGGGGCGCCGCGGTCGCCCAGCATGGCGAGCGAGACACCGAACAGGATCGCGACGACAAGGACCTGCAGGATGTTCCCCTCGGTCATCGAGGAGAGGAACGTCTCGGGGATCATCGCCATCAGGAAACCGGTGAGCGAGGTCTCGTGCGCCTTTTCCGAATAGAGCGCGACCTTGGAGGCATCGAGCGTGGAGGGATCGATGTTGAGCCCGTGCCCCGGCCGCACCACATTGGCGACGATCAGGCCGACCACCAGCGCCAGGCTGGAGAAGAACAGGAAATAGGCAAAGGCCTTGGCGGCCACGCGGCCCACCGATTTGAGGTCGCGCATCGCCGCGATACCGGTGGTGATGGTGAGGAAGATGACCGGCGCGATCACCATCTTCACCAGCTTGATGAAGGCATCGCCCAGCGGCTTCAGCGCCTCGCCCGCATCGGGGCGGAAATGGCCGATCAAAACGCCCAGCGCGATGGCGACGAGAACCTGGAAATAGAGGTGGCTGTACCAGCGCTGCGGCTTGGCACGTTCACCCGGCTCGGATGAAGCGATATGCATGGGACCCGTCTTGTGCTCCTTGGCGCCGCGCACCCCCCGAAAGGCGCGGCCATCGCCGGACCCTGTGCGATTTGCGGGCCGGTTCCAAGCGCTTTTTATGCAGGAATGGCCGCTTGCAGCGCGTGCTTTCCAACCCCGCCCGCTCATCCTGAGCCTGTCGAAGAGTGCATGCGTTGCGCCCAGCCTCCGGGGCCTTCGACAAGCTCAGGCTGAGCGGGGTTGAAGGATAGCGTGCAAATCATTCGTCCAACAACACCCCGTCGCCTTCGCGGGGATGACGAAGTGTTTGGTGTGGGTGGAGCGTTAGCCGGTCACCCCGCCCGGTCACGCCAGCCGCGTCTCGATCGGCAGGCCGTTCTTCAGCGTCAGCGTCACCGGCGTGCGCTCGGCGATATCGGCAAGGCGGGCCTTCTGTTCGTCATCCAGCCCGGTGATGGTCAGCGTGCGGGCAATGTGCAGATCGCCCTTCCCGCCCTTGAGCGCGAGGTCGACGGTCAACTCGCCGAACTGCCACCCCTTGCGCGCGGCGTACATCTTCAGCGTGATCGCGGTGCAGGCGCCGAGGCTGGCGAGCAGCAGGTCGTAAGGCGCCGGCCCCAGGCCCTGCCCGCCGAGCGAAGCAGGTTCGTCGGCGGTGATGGCGTGACCACCCACCACGATTTCGGTGCGCCAGGGGGTCTGGCCGATGGTGGCGGTTGCTTGGGTCATGGCCGGGCCTTTCAGGCAGGAAGCGGAATGAAGTCGGGTTCGCCGGGCACGGCGGGGAAGCGCTGGGCCTTCCAGTCCTCCTTCGCCTGTTCGAGGCGATCCTTCGACGAGGACACGAAATTCCAGAAGATATGGCGCTGTTCGGGCAGCGGCTCACCGCCGAGCAGCATCAACCGAGTGTGCCCCTTGGCGCGCAGCACCAGTTCGGCGCCGGGCTGGAAGACCACCAGTTCGCCCTCGCCGAACGTGCCGTTCTGGCCGACGACTTCCACCGCCCCGCTGACGACGTAGACCGCCCGCTCGACATGCTCGGCCTTGAGCTGATAGCGCGCGCCGTCCAGCATCACGATGTCGGCATAGATCATGTCCGAATAGGTCTTCAGCGGCGAGGTCATGCCGTCGGACGTACCGGCGATCAGCGTGAAGCGCGTGCCGGCATCTTCGCTGACGGGCATCTCGTCCGCCTTGTGGTGCGCGAAGGAGGCGCCGATTTCCTCGTGCTCCTTCGGCAGCGCCACCCAGGTCTGCAACCCGAACAGCTTGCCGCCCCTGGCGCGGTTTTCCGGCGAGGTGCGCTCGGAATGGACGATGCCGCTGCCCGCGGTCATCCAGTTGACCTCTCCGGGGAGGATCGGCTGGACCGAGCCCAGCGAATCCCGGTGCAGGATCTCGCCCTCGATCAGATAGGTGAGCGTGGAAAGACCGATGTGCGGGTGGGGCCGCACGTCGAGGCCTTCGCCCGACTTGAACACCGCCTCGCCCATCTGGTCGAAAAAGATGAAGGGGCCAACCATGCGGCGCTGCGCGACCGGCAGCGCGCGGCGGACCTTGAAGCCGTCGCCAAGGTCGCGGACCGAGGGAAGGATGACGAGGTCAACGCCTTCGACATCGGAAGAATGCACGGACATGATCGGCTCTCCGTAAAAGGCAGGGCGGGCACCCGTGGGGCCCGCCCCTATTGTTATCAGGCTTTTGTTATCAGGCGGCGTCGACGAGGACGATTTCGCTGTCCTCGATCGCGGTCACCCGCAGCACGTCGAGATCGCTGATCGCGGCGCCGTCACGGGCGTTGACGCGAACGTCATCGATCTGCACCGCACCGGTGGCCGGAACGAGGTAGGCCTTGCGGTCCTTGCCCAGCGGGTATTCGGCGGTCTCGCCAGCCTTCAGCGTGGCCGCCACGACCTTGGCGTCGGTGCGGATCGGCAGGGCATCGTTGTCGTTCTCGTAGCCGGAAGCCAGCGTCACGAACTGGCCCGAACGCTCGCCCTTGGGGAAGGGACGCGAGCCCCAGCTCGGCTGTTCGCCGTTGCGGGTGGGGATGATCCAGATCTGGAAGATGCGGGTTTCGACGTCTTCCATGTTGTATTCTGAGTGCTGGATCCCGGTGCCCGCGCTCATCACCTGAACGTCGCCGGCCTCGGTGCGGCCCTTGTTGCCCAGGTTGTCCTGGTGAGTGATCGCGCCTTCACGGACATAGGTGATGATTTCCATGTCGCGGTGCGGGTGCGGCGGGAAGCCGGTCTTGGGCGCAATCACGTCGTCGTTCCAGACGCGCAGGTTGCCCCAGTGGACGCGGGCCGGATCGTGGTAGCCGGCGAACGAGAAGTGGTGCTTGGCGTCGAGCCAGCCGTGGTTGGCGCCGCCGAGGCTGTCGAAGGGGCGAAGTTCGATCATGGTCCTAAATCTCCTGTCTTGGCGGGGATACCGGTCAAATCCGGTGTCCGCCTCGTCGAAGACCCATATAGCCCTTGCCATCTTTCCAGATCAGATGGATAAAATCGACCGTACTATTCCACCAAGTTGAAAAGCGGAGCGGTAATTACGTGAGCAACCCGGGCACGCCCACCTTCGACCAGCTTCGCATCTTCCTTGCCGTGGTGGACACCGGCAGTTTCGCGGGCGCGGCGCGCAAGCTGAACCGCGCGGTTTCGGTGATCAGTTATGGGATTTCCAACCTCGAGGGGCAACTGGGGTTGATGCTGTTCGACCGCGAAGGCACCCGCAAGCCGCAGCTGACCGTCGCCGGCCGCGCGGTTCTCGCCGAGGCGCGCGGCGTTGCAGAGGGGATCGACGGGCTGCGTGCCAAAGTCAAAGGCCTGCTCGACGGTCTGGAAGCCGAAGTCGATCTCGCTGTCGACGTCATGTACCCGGCCGAGCGGCTCGGCGTGATCCTGCGCGCCTTTGCCGCCGAGTTTCCCACCGTGCAGCTGCGCCTCCATGTCGAGGCGCTCGGCGCGGTGACCGCCATGGTGCTCGACGGCACCGCCGCGATCGGCCTGTCCGGCCCGCTGTTTGCCGGGGTCGAGGGGCTGGAAAGCGTCTCGATGGGATCGGTCGCCATGGTCCCCGTCGCCGCGCCCGACCATCCGCTCGGCCGCATGACCGAGATCGCGCCGGGGGCGGGGCGCGACTATACGCAGCTGGTGCTGTCCGACCGCTCGCGCTTCACCGAAGGCCGCGACTTCGCGGTGATGAGCCCCAAGACCTGGCGCCTCGCCGACCTTGGCTCCAAGCACGCGCTGCTGCGCGAGGGCATCGGCTGGGGCAACATGCCGCTGCCGATGATCGAGCCCGACCTGGTCGCCGGCACCCTGATCCGCCTCAGCATGCCCGACCAGCCGGGCGGCATCTACCGGTTCGCCGGCATCTGGCGGCGCGACACCCCGCCCGGCCCCGCCGCGGCCTGGCTGATCGACCGCTTCGTCGCACAAAGCGCGCTGGACCCGTCGAGCGCCGAACTGCCCGATATCTGAGAGGCCGTTTGTTCGAAAATGCCCGAAGGGCGCCTCCCAAACATTCCCGCAGAAGAGCGCCGAAGAGGATGGTAAAATTCGCGTTAATTAAAAGTTGTTTTTAAAGTGAAAATCAATCGTAGCAATTGAAGTACAAACAAAGCACTGGCGAATCACTTCGTTTTCCCGGATCAATCCACTGTAATCCGGCAAGCAGAGACTGGAGTAATCCCCCATGCTTCAACCGCTTCCCTCCCCCGGCCAGGCCGGACCGGAAGGTCTTGAAACCGCCATCGCCGCAAGGGTTCCGGCCTTCCCCTCGTCCGGGGCACCCGGCTCCGAACCGCTGGCCCGGGGCGGTCTGGCCGAATGGCAGTTGCGCAAGGTGATCCGCCACGTCGACGAGAACCTCGCCGCCCCGCTCGGCTGCGACGATCTCGCCGCGCTGGTGCGCCTGAGCACCGGCCATTTCAGCCGCGCCTTCAAGTCGAGCGTCGGCGAACCGCCGCACAGCTACCTGATCCGCCGGCGCATCCACCGCGCGCAGCGGCTCATGATGGAAACCCGGGACTCGCTCTCGCAGATCGCCTGCGCCTGCGGGCTGACCGACCAGGCGCACCTGACGCGGCTGTTCCGCAAGGCCGTGGGCACCACCCCGCGGGCCTGGCGGATCGACCGGCTGGCCCGCAAGTCGGCCTGAACCCTTTTACGGCAGCGGCCTCCGCCCGCCGCGCAGACTTGTTGTTCTTACGGTCCTGGCATCAAGCGCGCCAAGACCCCGTTCGGACCCGGCCCCGGCCATCTTCCGAACACCTCGGGACCGGCAGCACCCCACCCCCCGTCGCGCTGCCGGTCCCTTTTCTCCCTCAGACTATTCCATATCCTCGAACAATCGAGATGACTTTATAAGCATTTTCGAAATCGCCGAACCGCGCCATCTTCTGCCCATCAAGAGGCGCCGGTGCGACGAATGGCCGGCCCTGCTGCAACCGAACACACAGGGAATCATGCCATGAACACTGCTACCCAGACCGCATCCACCGCCACCGAAACCACGCTCGTGCGCCACCTGCCGCTGGTCGGCCGCGTGCTGATCGCGGCGATCTTCATCCTTTCCGGCCTCTCGAAGCTGGCCGCCCCCACAGCGACGATGGCCTATATCGCCTCGGCCGGCCTGCCCCTCCCCGCCGCAGCGCTGGCGGGCGCAGTGGTGGTCGAAGTGATCGGCGGCCTCGTGCTGATCTCGGGTTACCGGGTCCGCACCGTGGCGGCAGTGCTGGCGGTCTTCAGCCTGGTCACCGCGGCCTTCTTCCACAACGACCTCGCCGACCAGAACCAGTTCATCCACTTCTTCAAGAACGTGGCGATGGCCGGCGGCCTGCTGCAGATCGTCGCCTTCGGCAAGAGCCGCGACTGATTTCACACCATCACAAGTAACGCGAGCAGGCGGCTTCGAAAGGAGCCGCCTTTTTCCTGCGTACTTGCAGCAAAACGACTTCTTCCCCTCAGCGCCGCGAACGTCTATCTGAAGCGCCGCGACTACAAGAACCGACCCAGCCATTTCCGTGACTTCGCCCTCCCCCGGTGCCGGCCTCGAAGCCGCCTTCCTTGCACACCGCGATGCGTTGCTGCGCTTTTTGCGCGCTCGCGGCGCAGGCGATGCGGCGGAGGACCTGCTGCACGAAGTCTGGCTGCGCATCCAGGCGACCACTCCCGGCCCGGTTGCCTCCCCCCTGCCCTACCTGATGCGCATGGCCGACCTGCTGATGATCGACCGCTACCGCTCGCAGCGCCAGGCCGACAAGCGCGACCGCGACTGGACCGAGGTGCACTCCGATCTTGCCGGGGTGTCCGCCGAACCCTCGCCGGAGCGCCGCGCCGCCGCCGCACAGGAAGCCGCCGCGGTCCTGCGCGTGCTCGACCGGCTCGGCCCGCGTGCCGCCAGCGCCTTTCGCCGCCACCGCATCGACGGCGTGGCGCAGCGCGAGGTCGCCTCGGAACTCGGCGTCAGCCTCAGCACGGTGGAAAGCGACTTGCGCATCGCCTATCGCGCGCTCGGCGAATGGAAGGAACGCCGCGATGAGGCTTGAGCCGTTTGTCTCCGTCATCGCTGCAGGAGGTCCGCGCGATGACAGGTAAGGATACGATGCGCGACGATGCGATCCGCGATTCCGCGGCCCGGTGGGCAGTGCTGACCGGCGACCCCGGTTTCGAGGACTGGGATGGCTTCATGCAGTGGCTTGAGGCCGACCCGGCCCATGCCCGCGCCTATGACGCGGTCAGCGCAGCGGCGGCGGAAGCCGCGGAACTTGCGGCGCAGGCACCCCAGCCCGCCAGCCCCGCCGCCAACGACGACGAAGTACCCGCCGCGCCCCGCCGCCTCTGGCTGGGCGGCGCCGTGGCCGCGTCGCTCGCCGTCATCGGCAGTATCTGGGTGTGGCATGCCTCGTCGCGCGATCTCTACACGGTCGAGACCGCGCCGGGGCAGATGCGCACGCTCGATCTGGAAGCCGGCACCCGCGTCGATCTTGCCGGCGGCACGGTGATCCAGCTCGATCACAAGGACGCCCGCTACGCCGTGCTCGACAAGGGACAGGCGCTGTTCACCGTGCGCCACGATGCCGCGCGCCCGTTCCATGTCGAGGCGGGCGATGCCACGCTGGTCGACCTCGGCACCGTGTTCGACGTCTCCCGCGAGGGCGCGCACCTCAGTGTCGGCGTTGCCGAAGGCGCGGTCGGCTACAATCCCGGGGCCGAGAACCTGCGCCTCGCCCCCGGCGACCGGCTGGTGGCCGAGGCGGGCGCCGTCACCCTCGGCAAAGTCGCGCCCTCGCAAGTCGGCGAATGGCGCGAAGGCCGGCTGACCTTCGACGCCGCCCCCTTGCGCGAGGTCGCCGACCGCCTCAGCCGCGCGACCGGCATCGCCTTTGCCGCCCGCCCCGGCGCCGACATGGCGATTTCGGGCAGCATCCTCGTCACCCCGGTGCGCGACGATCCGCAGATGATCGGCGCCCTGCTCGGCCTCGACGTGCGCCGCGAGGGCGACCGCTGGATGATCGGCAAGCCCTGACCCGATGCGCCGCGCGCCTCTCCTGCTGACGGCCGCGATGGTCCTGCAACTGCCGCTCGGCGCGCCGGCGCGGGCCGCCGCCGACGACGCCGGGATGGTGACCACGCGCGAGGGCGAGGCCGGCACCGCCGCCAGCGATCTCGCCCGCCAGACCGGAACCAGCATCGTCATCGCCGATCCCGCGCTGGCCCGGCGGCATATCCCGGCCCTGCGCGGCCGGATGCGCGCGCGCGACGCCGTGGCGCGTCTGGCCCGCGCGGCCCGCGCCCGTGCGGTTCCGGTCGGCAAGGCGGCCTGGCGGCTCGAAGCCCTGCCGCCCAAAGGGCGCGTCGTGGCCGAACCGCCCGCCAATGCCGCCCCCGTCGCCATCCGCATCCCGGATGCGCCGCATCCGCCGATCATCGTCACCGCCAGCAAGCGCGACCTCCGGCTGGAGCAGATCCCCGCACAGGTCACCGTGATCGGCGGCGACACGCTGGAGAGCGGCGGCATCGGCGGCAGCGAGAAGATCGTCCGCCGCCTTGCCACGGTCGCCTCCACCCACCTTGGCAGCGGGCGCAACAAGCTGTTCATCCGCGGCATCGCCGATTCCAGCTTCACCGGCCCGACCCAGGCGACCGTGGGCCAGTATCTCGGCGACATGCGCCTGACCTACAATGCCCCCGATCCGGACCTGCGCCTCTCGGACCTTGCCCGCGTCGAGGTTCTGGAAGGCCCGCAAGGCACGCTCTACGGTGCCGGATCGCTGGGCGGGATCATCCGCCTCGTCCCCAATGCGCCGGAGCTGGCGCGTACCGGCGGCGCGATCATGATGGGCGGCGCGGTGACGCAGCACGGCGCGCCTTCGGCCGACCTCAGCGCCACCGTCAACCTGCCGGTGGTGGAAGACGTCGCCGCCTTTCGCGCCACGCTCGATACCGCCAGCTACGGCGGCTACATCGACAAGCCGCTGATGGACCGCAAGAACGTCAACCGCACCGACCTCATCGGCGGACGGGCGGCGCTGCGGGTGAAGCTGGCGCCGGAGTGGACGGTGGACGTGATCGGCCTCGCCCAGTCCACCGAGGCCGACGACAGCCAGTATGCCGACCGCGACGGCAAGGCGCTGGAAAGTTCCGCCCGCGTGCGCGAGGGCTCGAACGCGGACTATGCGCTGGGGCAAGTGGTGCTCTCGGGCCGGATCGGCGGACTGGAACTGCGCTCGACCACCGGCGCGGTGCGGCAGAACCTCCACGAGCGCTATGACGCCAGCGAGCCGGACGGCCCGGCGCGCCTGTTCGAGCAAGCCAACGCCACCCGCATGTTCGCGCACGAAACCCGCATCTGGCAGCCCCAGAGCCACGGTTTCGGCTGGTTGCTCGGCGCCAGCTACACGCACAACCGCACCCGGCTGACGCGCGATTTCGAGGCACTCGCCGCGCGCAGTTCCGCCACCGGCGTGCGCAATACCGTCGGCGAATTCACGCTCTACGGCGAAGCCAGCCTGCACCTGACCGGCCCCTTCACCGCCACCGCGGGCGGGCGCTTCACCCGTGCCCGGCTCGGCGGCAACGGCGAGGACGTGAGCGACCAGATGGCCGTCGTGCTTGCCGCGCGCGGGGTGACGGCGCGGCGCACCTTCACCGCCTTCCTGCCCTCGCTCGCGCTCCATGCCGAGTTCTCGCCCGAGGACCAGCTCTACTTCCGCTACCAGCAGGGCTTCCGCCCCGGCGGCTTCGCGATCGAGAGCGACTACGTGCGCCGCTTCCGCAACGACCGCACCGGCACGGCCGAGATCGGCGCCCGCCATGGCCGCGCGGGGGTCAGCCCGTTCGATCTGGCGCTCAGCCTCTCCTACACCCGCTGGCGCGACATCCAGGCCGACTTCACCGACAGCGCCGGCCTGCCCAGCACCGCCAACATCGGCAACGGCCGCGTCTGGTCGGCCAGCCTTTCGGGCGGCGTGCGGATCGTGCAAGGCCTGCGCTTCGAGGCGGGCGCGGCGTTCAACCACAGCCGGATCGACAAGCCCGACTACGAAGGCGCGCTGAAATATGCGTTTGCCGCCAGCACCGTGGAAGCGCTGGCGATGCAGGTGCCCAACATCGCCCGCTTCGCCGGACGCGCCGCGCTGACCTGGAACCGCGAGGTGAGCGAGGACCTTGCCCTCACCGGCAATGCCTGGGCGAGCTACCTCGGCAAATCGCGCCTCGGCATCGGGCCGGACCTCGGCATGCTGCAGGGCAACTACTTCGACAGCGGCTTCGATGTGCGGCTCGGCAATGCCGGTCACGGCGTGACGCTGAGCGTCACCAACCTCGCCGACACGCGCGGCAACCGCTTCGCGCTGGGCACCCCGCTGGCGACCGGGCGCGAACAGGTGACGCCGCTGCGCCCGCGCACGGTGCGGCTGGGCTTCGACGCGAAGTTCTAGGCGGGCTTGGAAACATCGCCCCGCCCACGCCGCTCATCCTGAGCGGGTGGAGAGGTCAAGATAACCGGACGACGCCCATGCTGGCTGAAATGTCGCGCCTCAGTGGAAAGTTGCCCTTCCCATGCCCGTCGCCCCCGCGAAGGCGGGGGCCCCGCTATCTGGAGGCACACCTCCACCCTTGAAGGAAAAGCGGGGTCCCCGCCTTCGCGGGGACGACGATTTTGGGTGGTTAGCGGACCTTCAACGATCTTCTACTGGGATCGCTAGCCAAGCGTCGAAGCTGGCGAAAAACTCGGTTGAGGGCCAAAGCGGATTGCTCTCTGGACGGCGTGTTAGGTGCACTTGGGCAAAGCGCCCGTCCTCAAGATGGAACAGGACGTCGTCTCGCCGCCACCGACGACCAAGAGCGACGGCACGGACGCCGTACAGGGAGTGCGTTGGGCATACTTCGCGCGCAAGCTCTTCCTCCAGCCACGTTCGCTCCGTCTCGCTGGACACCTCCGACCAGTCGCCATCCCATTCCAATTTTGCGCTCATCGGTTGAACATATCTGTGCCGCTTACGACTGCAATGGGGCGCTCACAGATCGTCCGCATTTCAGCGTTAAAGGGTGGAGAGCCGACCGTCCGGTTCGGATTTTAAAACACCAGTTGCCGATGCCAAATCCGCACCCAGATCTTCGTCATTCCCGCGGAGGCGGGAATCCAGTCAACGCAGCGCTTCGAAGCCAACGTCGGTGGCGAGATCGCGCCACTGTGGATTGCCTTCGAGTGTCTTTCAATGCCAGGTTGCTACTGGATTCCCGCCTTCGCGGGAATGACGAATGAAGTGAACAATCGGCAAGCCATCCGGGTTCAACGAAAGTCCGCAATTGGCCGTAAGCAGCCCTCCCCCGGCCCCCGCCCCCAACTTTTTCCAAGGCCGCCCGGCAAGGCCTCCGTCTTCCCCTTCGAGATCGATCTGAAGGGACGAAGATGCCTCGCTACCTGCTTGCTTCCACCGCGCTGCTGGCTGTCGCCGCCGCCGCCAATGCCGCTCACGCGGAAGACGTGACGACCAAGAAGACCGCCCCCCTCCTCACCTCGACCATCAAGAGCGGCGCCGCCGATGCGATCAATGTGACCAAGGACGGCTCGGTAGTGCTCACTTCGGGCACCGCGATCACGATGGACAGCAACAATGCCGTCGCCAATGCCGGCACCCTGTCGATCAGCAACGCCGACGGCGCCACCGGCATCCGCGCGCTGGCCGGGACCAGCGGCGACATCGTCAACACCGGCACCATCACCATCGACGAGACCTACACGCCGACCGACACCGACAAGGACGGCGACCTCGACGGCCCCTTCGCGCTCGGCGCGAACCGCACCGGCATCAGGATCGATGGCGATCACACCGGCAAGCTCACCCAGAGCGGCACGATCACCGTCAAGGGCAACAATTCGGCCGGCATCCGCATCGGCGGCACCCTGAACGGCGCCTTCCTGCATGACGGCACCACCAGCGTACTGGGCGACAACACCGTCGGCGTCGAGACCGGCGCGGTCAACGGCAACGTGCGCCTGGCAGGATCGGTCTCGGCGCAGGGCGCCAACGCCGTGGCCGCCCGCTTCGGCGGCGACGTGACCGGCGCGATGGTGATCCAGGGCACTGTCGCCTCGACCGGTTATCGCTACACCGCCGCCCCCGCCGATCCTTCCAAGCTCGATGCCGACGATCTGCTGCAAGGCGGCTCGGCGCTGGTCATCGGCGGCAATGTCTCCGGCGGCATCGTGCTCGCCGTGCCGCCCAAGGACAGCGATCCCAACAAGGCCGACGAGGATGGCGACGGCATCGACGACGCCAAGGAAGGCACCGCCAAGATCGCCTCCTACGGCAAGGCCCCGGCCATGGTGATCGGCGCGGCGGGCCGCGACGTGGCGATCGGGCCGGTTGCCGGCACCGCCAGCGGCTTCGGCCTCCAGATCGAAGGCTCGGTGCTGGGTGACGGCGTCTACACCGGCGTCGACGGCAACGGCCTTTCTATCGCAGGTCTGGGCGGCAACGTCACCATCGCCAACGGCATCGGCGTGACCGGCTCGGTCTCCGGCAATTCCAAGGACGCCGCCGCCACCGCGATCCGCCTCGGCGCCGGCGCATCGACGCCGCAGCTCCAGAACGGCGGCACCATCTCCGCCGCCAGCGGCAACACCGCCGCCTCGCTCGCCACCGCCGTGAAGATCGAAGCCGGCGCGAGCCTGCCCGCGCTGCGCAACTCCGGCACGATCAAGGCGGCGACCGGCGAGAACGGCACCGCGGTTGCCATCCGCGATGCCTCCGGCACGCTCACGCTGATCGAGAACAGCGGCACCATCTCGGCCACCGGCGCCAAGGCGGACACGGGGCGCAACATCGCCATCGACCTGTCGGGCACCACCTCGGACGTGACCATCCGCCAGACCGAAGTCGCCGCCACCTACACCGCGCCCGCCATCACCGGCGACGTGCGCCTCGGCTCCGGCAACGACACCTTCACGATTGCCGACGGCACCGTGACCGGCAACGTCACTTTCGGCGGCGGCAACGACACCCTCGCGCTTTCGGGCGATGCGGTGCAGACCGGCAAGGTCACTTTCGGCTCGGGCACCGACGCGATGCGCCTTGCCGGCACCTCCCGCTTTACCGGCACGGCCGATTTCGGCGGCGGCGCCGATAGCCTGACGCTGGCCGACAGCGCCGTGTTCTCGGGCGCGCTGGCCAATTCCGGCGGCCTTGCCGTCAAGGTCACCGGCGGTACCCTGGACGTCAACAAACCGGCCTCGATCGCCTCGCTGGAGGTGGGCGCCAAGGGCGTTCTGGCGGTCACGCTCGACAAGGCGGCGGGTCAAGGCACGGCGCTCACCGTCGCGGGCAACGCCGCCTTCGCGGAGGGCGCCAAGCTCTCGCTGCGGCTTGCCGACGTCACCACCGCCGAAGGCAACTATACCGTCCTCACCGCCGGTTCGCTGACCGGCCGCGACAAGCTGGAAACCGCGACCGACCTCGTGCCCTTCATGTTCAAGGCCACGCTCGACGAGGACGCCCCGGCCAACGTGATCGTTGTCGACGTCGCCCGCCGCACCGTGCAGGAACTGGGCCTCAACCGCTCGCAGTCCACCGCCTACAACGCGATCTTCGCCGCGCTCGCCAAGGATGACGACATCGAGAAGGTGTTCCTCGGCGATACCAGCGGCGATGCCTTCCGCGAACATGTGAGCGAGATGCTGCCCGACCATGCCGGCGGCGCCTTCGAGGGCATCTCGATGGGCGTGCGCACGCTGACCCGCCAGCTTCAGGACCCGCAGGGCCCGGTCTTTGGCGATTCCCGCCTGGTCACCCGCGCGAACCTCTCGTTCTGGGGCAGCGACAAGGGCACGGGCGCCAGCGCCGCCTACAACCTGCAGGGCTACGCGATGTCGCTCAGCGCGGAATATGCCACGAATATCGGCTACTTCGGTGGTACCCTCGCCTACCTGTGGAACCGCTACACGCGCGGCGCGGCCAGCGAGATCAAGTCGAACTCGTGGGAACTGGCCGGTCACTGGCGCCACGAAAGCGGCCCGGTGGCCGCCTATGCCCGCGGCTCGATCGGCCGGGCGAGCTATGACAGCGAGCGCAAGTTCGTCGGCGTGGCGGACGCCGCGACGATCAACCGCGCGATCGAGGGCAGCTGGAACGGCAACTTCGTCACCTTCGCGGGCGGCGCCTCGTGGGAAGGCGGCGGCAAGTACTTCTACTTCCGCCCGGGCGTCTCGGTGGACTACATCCGCCTCAAGGAAGACGGCTACACCGAAACCGGCGGCGGCAAGGCGCTCGACCTCACGGTCGCCTCGCGCACCAGCGACGAACTCGGCGTCAACGGCGGCATGACCGTGGGCATCGATTTCATGGGCGCCAAGGGCCGTGACGACAACTGGTTCCGCATGGAAACCGAAGGCGGCTGGCGCGAGGTCGTCAGCGGCGGCGTGGGCGCGACCACCGCCCGCTTCGACGGCGGGCAGGACTTCCGTCTCACCGGCGACGACGCGACGAGCGGCTGGTACGCCCGCCTGCGCGCCATCGGCGGCACCGTGGGCCTCACTCTCGGCGGCGAACTCTCGGCCGAGGATCGCCACGGCCACACCAACCTTGCCCTGCGCGGTTCGGTGGCGATCGGCTGGTAAGCCTTTCGCCTTTCCGAACCGCCTGCGGCGCGCCGGGCAGAGCGGCTCCCCCCGCCCTTCCCGCCTCTCTCCCGGCGCGCCGCATCCTGTTTGTGAAAATGCCATGTGGCATTTTCGCCGCGGCACCGGCCCGCTCCCCCACCCGACCACCCAACGATTGTACCTTAGTGGGTGGTCGGCCCCCTCAGCGAAAAGGTCCCCCAGACCTTTTCGTGTTCTTCGGGACGGGAGCGGGCCGGTGCCGCCAAAATCCGCCCACGGCGGATTTTCAAACAGACTCGTACCGGTTTACGAACAAGCCCTGATGCCCGATACTCACTGAATCCAATAGAGAATCGAGGCAGAACAATGGGTAAGCTGGTCGATGGCGTCTGGCACGACGTCTGGTACGACACGAAATCGACCGGCGGCCGGTTCGTGCGCAAGGATTCCGCGTTCCGCGACTGGGTAACCGCGGACGGCGCCCCGATCCACGAAGGCGGGCGCGGCTTCAAGGCCGAGGCGGGGCGCTATCACCTCTACGTCAGCCTCGCCTGCCCCTGGGCCCACCGCACGCTGATCGTCCGCGCGCTCAAGGGGCTGGAGGCGATGATCGACGTCTCGGTGGTCAACTGGCTGATGCTCGAACGCGGCTGGACGTTCGATCCCGCCCCCGGCGTCATTGCCGACAGCGTGAACCACGCGGCCAACCTCCACGAAGTCTACGTCAAGGCCGACCCGCACTATACCGGCCGGGTGACGGTGCCGATCCTGTGGGACAAGCAGACCGGGACCATCGTCAGCAACGAATCCGCCGAGATCATCCGCATGTTGGGCGCGGCCTTCGACGGCCTCGGCGCGCGGGCGGGAGACTTCTATCCCGAAGCCCTGCGCGCAGAGATCGATGCGGTGAACGCGCGGGTCTACGACACCGTCAACAACGGCGTCTACAAGGCCGGTTTCGCGACCTCGCAAGAGGCCTACGAGGAAGCCTTCGGCCAATTGTTCGAGAGCCTCGACTGGCTGGAGGACCGCCTGTCCCGCCAGCCCTGGCTGGTCGGCGATGCCATGACCGAGGCCGACATCCGCCTGTTCACCACGCTGATCCGCTTCGATGCGGTCTATGTCGGCCACTTCAAGTGCAACTTGCGCCGGATCGCGGACTATCCCGCGCTACAGGCCTATCTGCGCGCCATCTACCAGACGCCCGGCGTGGCGGGGACGGTCAACTTCCAGCACATCAAGGGCCACTATTACGAAAGCCACCGCAGCATCAATCCGACCGGGATTGTGCCGGCGGGACCGCAGCTCGATCTGGAGACGCCGCAAGGGCGCGGCTGATCAGCCCGCCGCGTCGGTCAGGTAGGCGCGCGGCTTCACGTCGCGCATCGCCAGTGTCGTGGTGAAGTGGCGCACGCCCGGCAGGCGGCGCAGGCGGTTGCGCAGCAGGTCGTCAAGCTCGGGAACCCCGGCGGTGGCGACCTGCAGGAGATAGTCGAAATCCCCCACCGTCGCGTGGCAGGCGAGCACTGCGGGTTCGTCCTGCACCGCCTGCTCGAACGCCTCGTGCCGGTCGAACGCGATCGAGACATGGACAAAGGCGCTGGTCGACAGGCCGATCCCGGCCGGATCGATCACCGCGCGGTACCCGGCAATGACACCGGCCTTTTCCATCGCCTGCACACGCTTCCATGTCGGCGTCTTGGACATGCCCGCCGCCTCGCCGAGGCTGGCGAACGAGAGCCGCGCGTCATGTTCGAGCGCGCGCAGCAGACGCATGTCGGCGGAATCGAGATCGGGCATGAAACGAATGTCCTACAGAATTTCCCCAAGTCTCTAATCTGTTCCCCGGATCCCCGCAATCACCGTCCAATCAAGACCAATGTTTCGAAGCATCGGTGCTATCGTCCTCCCGACAATCAGCCACCAAGGGGAGAGATCATGGATCGCGCCAAGGTATACGAACAGCTCGCCGCGCCTGCCGCGCTGGATTACGAAGTCTATCTCAGGACCGACCGCCTGCTCGCCTGCCAGAAGCCGTGGGACGCGCTGTGCAATGCCGACGAGCTCCAGTTCCAGATCGTCCACCAGGTCGAGGAACTGTGGATGAAGCTGATGGCGGCGACCGTGCTCGACATCGACGACTGCATCGCCGCGGGGCGCGCCCTCCAGGCCAATACCCTGCTCGGCCGCTGCCACCGGCTGATGCGCATGATGATTGCCCAGCTCGACCTGCTGGAAACGATGTCGCCGCGCGAATACCAGGAAATCCGCCTCCAGCTCGGCAACGGCAGCGGGCAGGAATCGCCCGGCTTCCGCATCCTGCTGCGCATCATTCCCGAGCTGTGGCACAGCTTCGACAAGGCCTATGTCTCGGGCGCCGGACGCACCGTGCGCGAGCTCTACGACCAGGGTTTTGCCCATGACGAGGCCTATGTCCTGGCCGAAGCGCTGATCGAACTCGACGAACTCTTCGGCAAGTTCCGCTGGCACCACATTTTCCTGATCCATCGGTCGATAGGCATGGGTTCTGCATCGCTTAAGGGTCGTTCTGTCGATCTCCTGCAGGCAGGCGCCAGGCACCGTTTCTTCCCCGCGCTGTGGGACGTTCGGGTGGAAATGACCGACGACTGGGGCCAGGACTACGGCCGCGTACGCGCCAGCATCGGCACCAAAGCCGCATGAGCGACCTGCGCGACCTGTTCCACGTTCCGGCCGAAAACGGCGCCTACCTGCTGGCCCACTCGGTCGGCTGCCAGCCCCGCGCCGCCGCCGCCGCGCTGGACACGGGCATGCTGGTGCCCTGGCGGCAGGCAGGCGGCGATGCCTGGCCGCTTTGGCTGGAGACGATCGACGGCTTCCGCGAGCAGGTCGCCGCCCTGCTCGGCGTCGAGCCGGCCAGCGTCGCCCCGCAGACCAGCGTTTCGGCCGCCCTGTTCACGCTGCTTTCGGGCCTCGACCTCGCGCCCGGCAAGAAGGTGGTACTGCTCAGCGAACAGGCGTTCCCGACGATCGGTTTCGTGCTGGCGCCACTGACGCGGCTCGGCATCACGCCCCGCTTCATTCCCGCCTGTGAAGACCCGTCCAATCCGGCGACATGGGAACGCTACTGCGACGGTGCGGTCGCCGCGGTGATCGCGATGCATGTCCATTCGAACACCGGCCTCGTCGCGCCGCTGGCCGAGATCGCGGCGCTGGCCCGCCGTCACGGCGCCGTCAGTATCGTCGATGCCGCCCAGTCCGCCGGAATCCTGCCGCTTTCGCCTGCCCACTGGGGCGTGGATGCCGTGATCGGATCCTGCGTGAAATGGCTCTGCGGCGGGCCCGGCGCAGGCTACCTCCATATCCGTGAAACCCTGATCCCGGCGCTGGCCCCGCTCGACGTCGGCTGGTTTTCGCACGAAAATCCCTTCGCTTTCGACATCCGCGACTTCCGCTATGCCCCCGACGCGCGCCGCTTCCAGGGCGGCACCCCCTCGGTCGCCCCCTTTGCATTGGCCGCCCAGGGCATTCGCACCGTTCGGTCGATCGGACAGGAGCAGATCCTCGCCAACAACCGCGCCTGCATCGCCGCTTTCGAGGACGAGTGCGGGCAATCGCTTGGCTGGTCGAACCGGGGCGGCACCCTCTGCCTTGCCTGCGACGATCCGCAGGCTCTCTCGGAAATCCTCAAGACCGCCGACTACGCGCACGATTTTCGCGGCAACGTGCTGCGCGCCTCGTTCCATGCCTGGAACACCGAGGCGCAAGCACGCGCGCTCGCCCGCTTCGTCAAGCAGGCGGGAGCGGCCATCACCCCCGCCCGCTGACGTCACGTCCTGTTCGTGGGCTGCAACGCATAGTGCACGGTGTAGCCGATGTGATCGGACAGCATCGTGCCGTCGGCCCGCGGACCGAACGGCACGTCCACCCGGGTCGGCACCAGCCGCGCGGCGCCGCCGTCAAACACGAACTGCAAGTCACGCGCCCGCTCGCGGATCCACTCGGCGCCGGAAAGCCGGGCCATGCCTTCAGGATCGGCGACAAAGCGGCGGCTCAGCGCATCGAGACGCTCGGCGCCGGGCACGCCATCGAGCGCGCCGTGCAGCATCGCGATACGGTCTGCCCGCTGGCCCTGGTTGAAGTCGCCCGCCAGCACCGTCGGCACCCCGTCGACCCGCAGCCGCGCCAGCATCGCCCCGAGGAATGCCGCCTGCCGCCCGAACGCGGCATCGCTGCGACCGTTCGAGGTGCCCGACGCCTTGCGGCAATTGAGATGGGTCGTCGCCACCCGCACGGTGCGACCGCGCGGCAGAGCAAGATCGGCGATCAGCACCCCCTTGGCGGCCAGGCAATCGTAGCCGGCACAATCCTCTGCGGGGAACGCGGCGCGCTCGACCTTGCGGACCGGCAGGTCGGACAGCAGCACCAACCCGCTGTCGACTTGCGCCGGCGCTCCCTCGCCCAGATGCCATTCGCGCCAGAGCGAGCGTGCCAGTGACGGCCCTTGGCGCGACTGCGGCCCCTCGATGACGTAAGGATAGCCTGCCAGCCGGCCGATCGCCTTGGCCTCGGGAATGAAGGCTTCCTGAAGGACCACGACATGCGGCTGAAGGCCCTCCCGGCGCAGCCCCGCCAATCGCTCTGCAATCGCTGCCAGCGCCGCCGGCCGCCCACTGGCGAGCGGCCAGGGCAGGCCCTTCACGTTGTAGGTCATGACCGAAAGATCACCCGGCCGCACTGCCGCCGGCGAGACGGGTACCGCCGAATGCGGCGCAGTCACCGCCGTGGCAGGCTGACCGTCGAACAGCCCCGCAAACAGGCCCGCCAGCATCAGGGCCATGCAGCCCGCCCCCGCCATGCGTACACGCCGCCGCTCATGCGGCCTGCCCCTGATTGGTGCGCCCGCTGCTTCCGATCCATCCGTCATTGTCGCTCCCTTTCGGGTTTCCGCCCGCCCGCACGCCCAGGCAACCGGTCTGACACGGCGACGATGAAGCCGCGTCAGTTCGGTTTCAGCCCTTGCGGCATGGCCACGCAATCCAAGACGCCGCCCGTAGCGCCAATCCGGAGCCCCGGCTGGCGAGATGGCGATCTTTAACGATCCAAGCCGATTCTATCTTGGCGACACCACTGCCACGCCGGAATTCCCGCCGGGCATGACGACCGGCATCCTGCTGGCTACCACTTGCGAGGTCTTGCGCTCGATCGACCAGAGCACGCGGTCTGGCCCCTTGGCGCCCTGCTCCCAGCCCACCGCCTGGCCGTCAGTCGGCAGGGCGATGGTGGCCACATGCTCCAGCACGCTGCCCTTCGCGGGAAGCCGCATCGCATAGGCCTCGGGCCGATCATGCCCGGTCACGTAGAGCAACCCGTCCTGCCCCCACGAACCGCCGGAGGAACTGCGCGGCGCAAAGCGTTCCAGCACGCTCTGCGGGAAGGTCCATGCCCCGGTTTCGGCGAGCCTGTCGTCGAGCCGGACCAGCGTGGTGAAGCGATGATCCCGCCCCGGCTCGCCGCCCTTGGCGTCGTAATTCGCGTAACAGGCATACCAGGCGCCGTCGTGGCGGCTCAGCCAGGTGAGCGAGCCGTGACCATGGCCGAGCGACTGGCTGCGCAGGACCTTCAGCGTCTTCGCATCGAACCACAGCACTTCGCTGCGCATCGGCACTTGCGGATAGTTGGATGCCGCACAGACCAGTTCGCGGCCGTCGACTTCGCAGGAATTGATGTGCGGATAGCGGACCGGATCGCCCGACCAGGCGGCCACCCGCTTGCCGCTGCGCGCATCGTAGCGACCGATCTCATGATTGCCGATGGCATAGACCCGGCCGCGGCTGGCAGTCGCCCCTTGCCGCGCCTCCTCGGCCGGCAGGCGGCGCAGTTCGGTGGCGGCAAGCGCAGAGGGCTCGCTTGCGGCGGGGGCGGAGAGCGCAGCGGCCAGCAGAAGCAGCGGCGCCATCAGTAACGGGCCTGCAGGCCGCCGAAGATCGTGCGGCCGTAGCAGTCGTTCGGAACACTCCAATCGCGCATGGCGCCAGAATAAAGTCTCACCGGCTCGTCGGTCAAGTTTCGTCCCTCCAGGAACAGGTTGAGACGCGGCAGGATCTGCGCGCTGCCGCCAATGGCGAAACGCCGTAGGCGGCGTGGATGACGGAATGATCACCGTTTGATTATGGTTTGGCGACACTGTTGCATCGCGGCGCAACCGGGCCCTCAACCGAGGCCAGCGGTCTGCCGGAGTGTCTTGCAAACGGGTGCGATCGGGTGCGATCGCCTGCAGGCATCCTCTCACCTTCCCGCCAGGAAGATGACACCTCTGCGTGCTGTCCCTGAACCTTCAGGCACCGTCTCGCGCGGCGCTTTCCTATGTCTTGGGCCGAGGATCCTGCCCGGCCGAACCCATCAGCGGTTTATCACTGCGCTGATGCGATGGGAAAACGGATGACCCGGCGTTGCCCCACGCGAAATGTGCGTGAACAGGCCCGGGTCGAGCAAGGACAGCCGCGCTTCGAGCAGCGGGACATCCTCCCCCTTGCGAACATCGATGTGGACATGCAGCTTGCCGTTGAAATCAAGACTGATCGCCGCAGCCTCGGGGAATTCCTCCCGAAGCATCCGCAGGATGTCATCAAGTTGTTCGGTCAAGCTTTTTGCGTCCGATTGTGCCGCAATCGCGCCACCATCAATGGAATAGATGCGTGCATCTTTCGACATAAGGCAGGAAACCCCTGTTAAGTTGCACGCACGATCTTAACTGATTCCCCTTAGGGAAGAATGCTATATTTTGAGATGGCGCAAAGAATTTTTCCCCAATTGGATGTAGGATCTAGCGCCGGACCGATTTGACCACGCCCTCCTTCGGAGCAGTCTTTTCACCTCCCGGATTCGAATCACCCGATTCGCGTCGGCCTCGTCCCGCCCATCACCACCGCCCGGTTCTGCCGATTGGCCTCGAAGCGAGCGAGATCGGCATCGCCCGCCAGGATAGCGGCGATGATCCGCAAGCGTCCCTCGCGCCAGGTCTCCACCCCGATGCCGGAAACCCCGACGACCGCGCCGTCGCGGCGCGCGGCATGATTCAGGGTGACCCGCGTCAGCATCTCGAACAGCGGACGGCGCACCATCTGGAACAGCAGTTCCTGAAAGGCTTCCTCGAACTGCCCGAACTCGGCCATCGTGGAATAGTGGGCCGCCTCGTCCCCCATGGCGCGGAGCCGCCCTCGCAGGGTCGGATCGCTGCATCGCGCCGCCGCCGTCGCCAGTTCGGTGAACAGCAGCGACGTCATGTCGAGCGCTTCCGCATAGCCCGCCGGATTCATCCGCATGTAGGACGAAAGCGCGCGTTCCAGCGCCGCCGCATCGGGCCGTGCACCGTAGTAGCCCCCGCCGGGACCGCGCCGCACTTCCAGCAGGCCTTCATGCTCCAGCACCCGCGCAGCCTGCTGGAGCGTGACGATGCCCACCGCAAGATCCCGCGCCAGTTCATGCAACCCGCCCAGCAAGACCCCCGGCGCCTCGGCAAAGATCCGTTCGCGCAAGGTCTCGGTAGTGCGGGCGACCAGATTGGTGCCCTTTTTTCGCCCCGGTGTGCGCACCATTCATCACTCCGATAGTAAGCACATTATTGCAAAATTTTCGGCATTTTCACGACGTTTTCGGCAAATTCAAGTCAATTGACCGCGTATATTTGCCTCCATACTCTCCATCCACCACCGAGCGGCAGCAAGCGCCCCACTGGAGAGGATTGAAACGAGGATGGGCTTCCAACATCCTGACATCTCGGCATTTCCCGAGATTTCACTGGTCATTGGCGAGGAACGCGCGCGTGCCGGCAGCGGTGCCGACTGGGCGCACGTCTACCCCGGCACCGGCCGCGTCACCCGCGAGATCCGTCTCGCCAGCCCCGCCGACGTCGACCGCGCCGTTGCCGCCGCCAAGGCCGCGCAGCCCGCATGGCGCGCGCTTGCGGGCGACAAGCGGCGCGACCTGATGTTCCGCCTTGCCGCCGTGATCGAGGGCAAGGCCGCGGAAATGAGCCCGCTGCTCACCGCCGAAAACGGCTCGATCCTGATCGCGGGCGGCCACATGAGCCAGGATGCCGCGCAGAAGTTCCGCTATTACGGCGGCATGGCCGACAAGGTCGACGGCCGCACCGTCTCCACCTGGGGCGGCCCCGCGCTCGATTACGTGATGTACGAGCCTTACGGCACCGTCGGTATCATCGTGCCCTGGAACGGCCCGCTGTTCGCCGCCACCATGGTCATGGCCCCGGCGCTGGCGGCAGGCAACTGCGTGGTACTCAAGGCGCCCGAACTCGCCCCCTGGTCGCTGATGAAGCTGATGGAAGCGGTCCACGAGGCCGGTTTCCCGGCAGGCGTGGTCAACCTCGTCACCGGCGGGCCGGACGTCGGCGCGGCGATGGTCAGCCATCCCGGCATCGACAAGATCGAATTCATCGGCAGCGGCGCCACCGCAAGGAAGATCCTCGCCAGCGCATCCGAAAGCCTGAAGCCCGTGGGCCTCGAACTCGGCGGCAAGTCGGCGGTCATGGTCTTTGCCGACGCCAACCTGCAGGCCGCCGCCAGGCGCGGCCTCTCGGGCGCGGTCAGCGCCAACGGACAGGGCTGCGTCAACGGCACGCGCCTGCTGGTCGAGCGCGGGGTCTACGAAGCCTACCTGCAGATACTGAAAGCCATGGCCGCGCACGTGAAGGTCGGCGATCCCTTTGCGATGGACACCTTCATGGGGCCCGTCATTTCGCAAACCGCGCTCGAACGCATCGACGGCATGGTGCAGCGCGGCGTTGCCGCCGGCGCCGAAGCGCTCTGCGGCGGCGGGCGAATGGAAGGCGATCACGCCGAGGGCTATTTCTACCCTATCACCGTTCTCGCCGGCGTCGCCCCGAGCAGCGAGATCGCCCGGAACGAGGTGTTCGGCCCGGTCCTTGTCGTCACCCCGTTCGACGGCGAGGACGAGGCCATCCAGCTTGCCAACGACAGCGACTACGGCCTCGGCGCCTATGTCCACACCACCGATCTTGCCCGCGGCCACCGCGTCGCCGGGCAGATGATGGCAGGGCAAGTGCAGGTCAACGGTTCCGGCGAGGCGATGACCCCCTGTGTGCCCTTCGGCGGCATGAAACACTCCGGACACGGCCGCCTCGGCGGGATCGAGGGCCTGCGCGAGTTCCAGCAGGTGCGCAACGTCTGGGTCAACCTTCAGGACTGAGGAGAGAGGACATGACGCTTCTCGACCCAGCTGAGCGCAGCGCGCGCGGCCTTGCCACCGCGGCCGAGGCGACCGGCCGCGCGGCCGATGCCCCGACCACGCTGCTTGAGGAATCGTGGCGTGACTTCGTCTTTGCCGAAGTCTGGACACGCCCTGGCCTGCCCCGCCGCGCGCGCTTTCTCGTCGCCATGGCAAGCGCGGCGATCTGCGGCCTCGAGGACCGCGAGCTAGACGATTTCGTGCGCGGCGCGCTGACCTCGAACGAACTGACACTGGCCGAACTGCGCGAGGCAGCGCTGCACCTGGCGGTCTATTCGGGCTGGGGCAACGGCGGACGGCTAGACCGTTCGGTGAGCCGCGTGGCTGCCGAACTCGGCCTTCCTCCTGCCGCAGTGCCGCCAATCCGCGCCGAGCCCTGGGACCCGGATCTGCGCATCCAGCAGGGCCATGACGAATTCGCCAAGGTCATGACGTTCCCGCCCGGCCCACCGGCCACGCCTTATCTGCTGGGCATCAACAACTTCGTGTTCGGCGAGATGTGGCGCCGCCGCGGCCTCGACGAGCCCTCGCGCCGCTGGATCACGCTGGTGGGGGTCTGCGAATCCGGGGCCGACATCCCGATCAAGAGCCACATCCACGCCGCCATGGCGAGCGGCAACTGCAAGCCCGACGAAATGCTCGAATTCTGCCTGCAATACGGCACGCATGCGGGCTGGCCCAAGGCCTCGCGCATGCAGATGGTCGTCCTCGAAATGATCCGGAAAGTACAGGAAGGGCTCCCCTGGCATGGTTAGGACAGGTTTCATCGGCCTTGGCTCGCAAGGCGCGCCGATGGCCGAACGCATGCTCTCGGCAGGCTTTCCGCTCACCGTCTGGGCCAGGCGGCCCGAGGCGGTGGACGATCTCGTTGCCAAGGGCGCCGTGCGCGCCGGCAGCCTTGCCGAACTCGGCGCCGCTTGCGACCTTGTGGGACTTTGCGTCGTCGATGATGCCGGGGTCGAGACCGTCGCGGCCCAGCTGATCCCGGCCATGGCGCCTGGCAGCGTGCTGGTGATCCATTCGACGGTGCTGCCGCAGACCTGCGAACGCCTCGCCGAGACGGCGGCGGCGCGCGGCGTCCTGCTGCTCGACGCGCCCGTCAGCGGCGGCGGCGCGGGCGCGGCGGCAGGCACGCTCACCGTCATGTGCGGCGGCAGTGCCGAGGCCTACGACAAGGCCCTGCCCGCGCTTGAGAGTTTTGCCGGCAAGATCGTGCTGCTGGGGCCGGTCGGCGCCGGACAGCGCGCCAAGATCGTCAACAACGCGCTGATGGCGGCGAACATGGGCCTTGCCCACGCCGCGCTGTCACTCGGCGAGGAACTCGGCATCGAGCGGGGAGCGCTGGCCGATCTGGTCAGGCATTCCAGCGGCCGCAGCTTTGGCTTCGAAGTCTACGCCCGCCTGCCCGCACCCACGGCCTTCGCCCACGGCGGCAAGCTGCTGCGCAAGGACGTGGACCTGCTTGGCGCCATAACCTCTACCGGCAATGCACTGGCGCAGGCCGCCGATCCCTTCCTTCACGCGGCCCTCAACGAGACGGAACCGACGACATGAGCGTGATCTTCAAGAACCTCGCCATGGCCGGAAGGGTCGCGATCGTCACCGGCGCGGCTTCCGGCCTCGGCCGGATGACCGCGCTCAAGCTCGCCGAAGCGGGCGCCGACCTCTGGCTGGTCGACATCAACGAGGCCGGTCTTGCCGAGACCATCGCCCTGCTCGCCCCGAGCGGCCGCGCGGCGGGCAGCGAGGTTGCCGATCTTTCCAGCCCGGAGGCCTGCCACGCGGTCGTTGCCCACGCGCTCCAAAAGTTCGGCCGTCTCGATGCGCTGTGCAACGTCGCGGGGCTGATCTACCTCGCCAACACCCCGCAGATGCCGCAGGTGCAGTACGAGCGCACCATCGATGTCAATCTCAACGCGCCATTCTTCCTTTCGCAGGCGGCGATCCCGCACCTGCTCGCAAGCGATGCCGAGGGTGGCGGCGCCATCGTCAACGTCACCTCCTGCGCCTCCTACATCGGCGAGGCCTATGCCGCCGCCTACTGCGCCAGCAAGTGGGGTCTGCTGGGGATGACCAAGGCCATGGCCATGGAATTCCAGAAGCAGCCCATCCGCATCAACGCCGTCGCCCCCGGCGGCATGATTACCAACATCATCAGCAACTTCGCCCCGCCAGAGAACTGCGACTTCGAACTGCTCAAGCGCTTCTCCGGCATGCGCGGCCAGGTCGAGGTGGAGGACGTGGCCGACACCATCGTCCTGCTCGCCTCGCCCGCCGGACGCGGCTTCCACGGCGCCTGCATCACGCTCGACGCCGGCATCACCGCCGGCTGAAAAGGATTTCACGAAATGACCTTTACACTCGATCAGTTCCGCCTCGACGACAAGGTCGCGGTCGTCACCGGTGCCGGTGGACGCGGCAACTCCATCGGCCGGGCCTATGCGCTGGGCCTCGCCGGTGCCGGCGCCTCGCTCGTCGTCGCCGACCTCAACGAAGACGGCGCCAGGGCCGTGGCAGAGGAAATCGTCGCGGCCGGAGGGAAGGCGATCGGCGTGCGCGTCGACGTTGCCGACGAGGCCTCCACGCTGGCCATGGCCGCGGCGGCGACAGCGGCGTTCGGCGGCGTCGACATTCTCGTCAACAACGCCGCGCTGATGGTCGATGTCTCCTACGACAACTGCGAGACCGTCAGCCTCGACGCCTGGAACAAGGCCTTTGCGGTGAACCTCAACGGCGCGCTGCTCTGCGCCCGGGCGGTGATCCCGTCCATGCGTGAACGCGGCGGCGGGCGGATCATCAACCAGACGTCGGGCGGCGCCTTCCCGGCAACCGGCCTCTACGGCATCACCAAGCTCGCGCTCGTCGGCCTGACCACCACGCTCGCCAAGCAATTCGGCAAGGCCGGGATCACCTGCAACGCCATCGCCCCGGGCAATGTCACCTCGGACGCGGGCAAGATGCTTGTCCCCGACGATTCGCCGTTCATCAAGTTCCTCGAGATGACCTGCGCCATGCGCCCGCGCGGCACCCCCGACGAACTGGTCGGCACTGCCCTGCTGCTGTGCTCACCGGCGGGCCAGTGGATCACCGGGCAGACCATCCACGTCGACGGCGGCTGGGTGCTGCGGCCATAAGACTCGAAATCCGCGCAATAAATACGATCCTGCGCGCAACAATTTGCACGAGGGACGCAATCATATCTTGCGTTCCTCGGCAAATCCTGCTGCCTGCCGCCGGTCAAAAATCACGGTGAGAGGCAAGAGCGATGAACTTCATGACCCGGCGCAAGCCGCTCGTTCCGGGCGGGCATCATGCCAGCGGACTGAAAAAGTCGCTCGGCTGGCCGCATCTGATGGCACTGGGCGTCGGCGCCATCATCGGCACCGGCATCTACACGCTGACCGGCGTGGCGGCGGGTCTTGCCGGTCCCGCGGTGGTACTCTCCTTCGCGATTGCCGGTGCGGTCTGCGCCTGCGCGGCGCTGTGCTACGCCGAAATGGCCAGCCTCACGCCGCAGGCAGGCAGCGCCTACACCTATTCCTACGTCGCGGTCGGCGAAGCGCTCGCCTGGGTGATCGGCTGGAGCCTGATCCTGGAATATACGCTGGTCTGCTCGGCGGTTTCGGTCGGCTGGTCGGGTTATGCCTCCGGCCTTATCCGCCAGGCAGGATGGGGCGTGCCGGACACGCTGCTGGCAGGCGGCGTGATCGACGTTCCCGCGATCTTCATCGCCCTGGCCGTCACCGGCGTGCTCCTGGCCGGCACGCGCGAGAGCGCAACGCTCAACTTCATCCTCGTCATCGTTAAGATGGTCGCGCTGGCCGCCTTTGTGGCGCTCGCCCTGCCCTCGTTCGACCTTGCCCACTTCCAGCCCTTCGCCCCGTTCGGCTATGGCGCCGCCGATATCGACGGCAAGAAGTTCGGCGTGATGGGCGCGGCCGCGATCATCTTCTTCGCGTTCTACGGCTTCGACGCGATCTCTACCGCGGCCGAGGAAGCCAAGAACCCCAAGCGGGACCTCACCATCGGCATCGTCGGTTCGATGGTGATCTGCACGCTGGTCTACGTCGGCGTCGCCGCGGCAGCCCTTGGCGCCGTGCCGTTCACGCTGTTTGCGCCGAGCCCCGAACCGCTGGCCTATGTGCTCAAGAGCCTGAACCACCCCGCCGCCGCCGCACTGATCGGCATGGCTGCGGTCATCGCCATGCCCACCGTCATCATGGTCTTCATGTTCGGCCAGAGCCGCGTATTCTTCGCCATGGCCCGCGACGGACTGCTGCCGCGGCGCCTCTCCACGGTGAACAAGCGCGGCGTTCCGGTCACCGTCACCGTGCTGACCGGCCTGGTCGCGGCGGTGATTTCCGGCCTGATGCCGCTCGACGAGATCGCCTCGCTGGCCAACGCGGGCACGCTGGCGGCCTTCATCGCCACTGCCATCGCAGTGATGGTGCTGCGTCGCCGCTCGCCCGAACTGGAGCGGCCTTTCGTGACCCCGCTGGTGTGGCTGGTCGGCCCCGCCACGATCCTGGGCTGCGCCTACCTCTTCACCAGCCTGCAACTGCGCACGATCGAGTTCTTCGTGGTGTGGAACGTGATCGGATTCGTGCTTTACGCGGTTGCCGGAACCCTGCGCGGAAAGGCCGCCTGAAACGCCATGCCGACCGGCAGCGGGCACGTCGCCCGCTGCCGGTCAGGCCAGCAAGCCCGCGCCAATCTGCGAGAGTTCCCGGCATCCGGCCTGCGCCATCGCCAGTTCCAATTCCGCGCGTAGCATATGCAGCATGTGCGCAACCCCCGGCATCCCCGCCACCGCCAGCGCATGAAGCTGGGGACGCCCGATCAGCACCGCGCTCGCACCGAGCGCCAGTGCCTTGAGGACGTCCGTCCCCTTCCGGACCCCGCCGTCGAGCAGGAGCGGCACCTTTCCTTCGACCGCCACCGCCATCGCGGGCAAGGCCGCCATCGGCGTGATCAGCCCGTCGAGCACGCGCCCGCCGTGGTTGGAGACGACGATCCCGTCCATCCCCTGCAGCACCGCCTCTCGCGCATCCTCGGGCGACAGCAGCCCCTTGATGACGATCGGCAACTGCGTCTGCCCCCGCAGCCAGGCAATATCGTCCCAGGTCGGCGCGGCATCGGCCAGCGGCGTGCCGAACACGATCTGCCCGCCCGCCGCCTGCGCGCACTGGATCGTGCGCGGGAAGGCGGCAAGGTTCGCCGCCGACACCCCGGCCGGAAGCGCGAATTCGGAGCGCTTGATCGCGGCATCGACCGTGACCATCAGGACCTGATAACCCGCCGCCTCGGCACGGCGCACCAGTTCGAGGCTGTGCGCCCGGTCAGGCTGGAAATAGAGCTGGAACCAGAGCGGTGACAGGTCGCGCGCCAGTTCGTGCGCAGCGCCGCGCGCGGCCTCGGCGATCTCCTCCAGCGTGATGCTGGCAAGAGTGCTGACCACCATCGTCGTATCAAGCGCGGTCGCGGCCTGGATCGAAGCCAGTTCGCCGTCCGGATGGGCAAGGCGGTGATAGGCTACCGGCGCCAGCAGGATCGGCGCGGCATGGCGACGGCCCAACAGCTCCAGCGCCGTCGTGCCGCCGGTCAGATCCCGCAGCATGCGCGGCACGAAACGCAAGGCATCGAACTGCGCGTGGTTGTCGGCCAGCGTCAGTCCGGCGTCGGCGCCCGACTGGACATGCTCCCAGGCATCGGGGGCAAAATGATCCCTGGCTCGCCGCTCGTAATCGGCAAGCGAGCGCAAGTCCGCGGGGATCGCGGTGAGCGGCGGCAGGTGGGTCAGGTCCGGCTCCCGGCGCTGTCAGGTCTGGAGGACGAAGGGAATCTCGACCAGTCCGCGCACCATCACCGGCGCGCCGTCCCGCCGCGTGGGCGACCAGCGCCAGCGACGCACGGCCGAAAGTGCCGCATGGTCGAGACGCTCGAACCCGCTGCTCTTCGAGATCGAGATATCCGAAACCGTTCCGTCGAGCCCCAGCATGACGGCCAGCACCACCGTGCCCTGCTCGCGCTTGCGGCGCGAATCGAGCGGATAGCGCGGCGGCGTGGCCGAGATCATCTTCGAGGAAAGATCGCCGGCATTCTCCACACGGGGCGCCGGTGCCGGAGCCGCAGGCGCCGCGTTGGTCGACGTTACCGGGGCCGAAGCCACGGCCGACACGGCAGGGGCGGGAACCGGCACCGGCGAGGTGGCGACAGGCGGCGGATTGTCGACCAGCACGATCGGCGGCGGCGGCGCCACGATCGGCGAGGCTGGCGGCGGCACCACCGGCACCGGCTTCACCTCCTGCCGCGGGGGCGGCGGGGGCGGCGGCGACTCGAGATTGGCGACGACGATGCGCTGGTGCGGCTGCTTCTGGAAGCTCACGACATTCATCGAGATGATCGTTGCCATGAGCCCGGCGACGACGGCAACCGAAGCCCCGATCGCGGTGAAATTCGGCCTGCTGTTTTCACCATAGCGACCTGCCGACTGCCAGGAACCCGCGGAAACCTGCGGCATCGCGATCACCAAACCGCGCTCCTCCGTTGTTGTGCCCGGCCCATGATCGGGCACGGAAACAACGGGATCGGAGCGCATGAGCAGGCCCGATTGCGGAATTGAAGCCAATCCAGTCAACTTGGGTAATCCCCATTGGGACGGCGGCCCCGCCCCGGCTATTGCGAGGCATTCTCATAGCTGTAACAAGTCGGCGCGTCGAGATGCTTTCCTTGGCCCCTCCGTGCAAATCGCTGCAGCGCGCCGTACAGTCATGCAACTTGCCGCCACAGGCCCCAGGCACCGGGCACCGGGCACGGCCGTGACGATTGCCGCCGCCCTCCATCCGGGGCACCCTGGCGCCCACGGGCCAATGCGGCAACGATGCTTCCATCGCCGCCCCATCTTCGCCAAAACGCATTAATGCTCTGGCGCAATCGCCGGCTTGTGTTAAGGGCGATCCTGCTAATGCCTCGCAACAGCTTGCACTTTCACTCTCCTGCCGGACTTTTTCGTGAACCCTTCCGAGACCAAGACCCTGCCCCGCAAGAAGTCGCGCAAGTGGCGTAACTGGTGGGTCAAGCAGTTGCACTCCTGGCACTGGATCAGCGCGGCGATCTCGCTGGCGGTGATGCTGTTCTTTGCCGTCACCGGCATCACCCTCAACCACGCCGCCTCGATTCCGGCTGAGCCCATCGTCACCGAGCGCAGTGCCCGGCTCGAACCCTCCGTGCTGCGCGCACTGACCGCAAAGTCGGACGACGCGCCGCTCCCCGCCCCGGTGGCCGAAGCGGTGCGCAATGCAGTCGGCCTCGATGCCGCCGGCAAGCCCGGCGAATGGTCCGATGCGGAAGTCTACGTCGCCCTGCCCCGCCCCGGCGGCGACGCCTGGGTCAGCATCGACCGCGCGACCGGCAAAGTGAGTGCCGAAGTGACCGACCGAGGCTGGATCTCCTACCTCAACGACCTGCACAAGGGCCGCAATTCCGGTTCGGCATGGTTCTGGTTCATCGACCTGTTCGCCGTCGCCTGCCTGCTGTTCACGATCACCGGCCTGTTCCTGCTGCAGGTCCATGCCCGCCACCGCCGCTCGACATGGCCGATCGTCATCGCCGGCATCGCGCTGCCGGTCGTGCTCGCGATGATCTTTGTCCACTGATGCGGATCGCACTGCCTGCGCATATCGATGCCCATGCCTTTGCCGAATGCGACCCCGCGATTCCGCTAGGCCGGCTCGACGGCCGTACCATGGGCACCACGTGGAGCCTGCGCTTCGCCTCTCCGCACGGCACCGACGATGCGGCGATCCGCGCAGCTGTCGAGAGACGCCTTGAGCGCATCCTCGCCGAGATGAGCCACTGGGAAGCGGAATCGCTGCTCTGTCGGTTCAACCGCGCGGAGGCGGCAAGCTGGACCCTGCTGCCCCCCGATTTTGCAGCGGTGATCGAGACCGCCCTCACCGTGGCCGAGGCCAGTGGCGGTGCTTTTGACCCCGCCATCGGCCATCTGGTCGACCTCTGGGGCTATGGACCACCCGGCCCCTGCCCCGCGCCTGATGCAGATAGGCTCGCCGCAGCCCGCGCAGTATCCGGCTGGTCGCGCCTCGCCTGGGACGCGGCGAACCGCCGCTTGCGCCAGCCGGGCGGCCTCGCGCTCGACTTCTCGGGCATTGCCAAGGGCTATGCGGTCGACGCCGTGGCCGACCTTCTGCGCGAAATGGGCCTGCGCCACGTCCTTGTCGAGATCGGCGGTGAACTCGTCGGCCGCGGCGTGCGCCCTGACGGCGAACCCTGGTGGGTCGACCTCGAAACGCCGCCCGGCAACGCCTGCGCCCGGCCGCTGCGCCTCGCACTCCACGGCATCGCCGTCGCCACCTCGGGCACCTATCGCCGCGGCGAACACACGATCGATCCGCGCAGCGGCAGGCCGACCGAAAACGGCCTCGTGTCAGTCAGCGTCGTGGCCGCCAGTGCCATGCTGGCCGACGCCTGGGCCTCGGCGCTGACGGTACTGGGCCCGGTCGCCGGACCGCGCCTTGCCGCCGAGCGCGGACTGGCCGCCCGTTTCGTGACGGCGCAGACCGAAACGCTGTCCCCGGCGCTTCATGCCATGCTGGCAGACTAACCCTTTCCCGAACGGTCTTGTCGCACGCCGCGCCCGTATCGGCGCGCCGTCATGACGCTTCTGCCTCGCTCGAGGAACTCCTACGCCGGACAGCGGATTGCCCCTGCACAAAGCGCAGCTTGTCAGGCTGCAACAAGAACTCTAATGTCAACCAAATGACTTGAGTTTAGGTCGGCGACATTCACGGGAGACTCGAAGATGAATGACGGGAACTATCGCCCCCACTATGCCCGCCGCCTGTTCCTTGCAGCGGTTGCAGGGGCCGCACTGACCGCCTCGCTGGCGGGCTGTTCGGGCGCTGGCAAGTCCGGCAACAGCGTCGAGATCACCAATGTCTCCTACGATCCCACGCGCGAACTCTATCAGGCGATCAATCCTGCCTTCGCCACGTACTGGAAAAAGAAGACCGGGCAGGACGTCACCTTCCGCATGAGCCACGGCGGCTCAGGCAAGCAGAGCCGCGCGATCATCGACGGGCTTGAGGCCGACGTCGCCACACTGGCGCTCGCCTATGACATCGACGTGATTTCGAGCAAGGCCAAGCTGCTCCCGGCAGACTGGCAGAAGGCGCTGCCCGACAACAGCTCGCCCTACACCTCGACGATCGTGTTCCTCGTGCGCAAGGGCAATCCCAAAGGCATTCATGACTGGGGCGATCTGGTGAAGCCGGGCGTCGAAGTCATCACTCCCAACCCCAAGACCAGCGGCGGCGCGCGCTGGAACTTCCTCGCCGCCTGGGCCTATGGCCGCAAGGCGGGCGGCGGTTCGGAAGCGGCCGGCGAGGCTTACGTGAAGCAGCTCTTCACCCATGTCCCGGTGCTCGACAGCGGCGCCCGCGGCGCGACGACGACCTTCGTCGAACGCGGGATCGGCGACGTGTTGCTGGCCTGGGAAAACGAGGCGCTGCTGGCCGAGAAGAAGCTGGGTGCAGGCAAGTTCGAAATCGTCAATCCGTCGATCTCGATCCTCGCCGAGCCGCCGGTCGCGGTGGTGGCCGCCAATGCCAAGCGTCACGGAACCGAAGAGGTTTCAAAGGCTTACCTTGAATATCTCTACTCGCCCGAGGCGCAGGTCGCCATCGCCCGCAACTTCTACCGGCCGAGCGATCCCAAGATCGCCGCGCAATTCGCCAGCCAGTTCCCCAAGATCGACCTGGTGACCATCGACAAGGACTTCGGCGGATGGACCAAGGCCCAGAAAGCGTACTTCGACGACGGGGGCGCCTTCGACCGGATCTACACCAAGAAGTAAACCGGCGGCGCCGGGCTCCCGCACCGGCGCGCCCCCAATCGAGCAGGCCACTGCAGATGACTTCAATCGCTTCGCGCAAGTACCGATGGCGCACGCCATCGGTACTGCCCGGCTTCGGGCTGACTTTCGGGTTCAGCATCGCCTGGCTCTCGCTGATCGTGCTGATCCCGCTTTCGACGCTGTTCCTGAAATCGGCGGGCATGGGCTGGCACGCCTTCCTCGAAGTCGGCTTCTCCCCCCGCGCGCTGGCCGCCTACCGGCTGAGCTTCGGCACCGCCGCCACCGCCGCGCTGGTCAATGCCGTGTTCGGCCTGCTCGTCGCCTGGGTGCTGGTGCGTTACCGGTTTCCCGGCAAGGGCGTGGTCGGCGCACTGGTGGACCTGCCCTTCGCGCTGCCCACCGCAGTTGCCGGCATCGCGCTCACCGCGCTTTACGCACCGAGCGGCTGGGTCGGACAATATCTCGATCCGCTGGGCATCAAGGTGGCCTTCACCGCCACCGGCATCACCGTGGCGCTGGTCTTCATCGGCCTGCCCTTCGTGGTCCGTTCGGTCGAACCGGTGCTGGCGGACCTCGGCAAGGACGTCGAGGAAGCCTCGGCAACGCTCGGCGCCAACCGCTTCCAGACCTTCTTCCGGGTGATCTTCCCGGCGATCATGCCTGCCCTGTTCACAGGCGCCGCCATGGCCTTTGCCCGCGGCGTGGGTGAATATGGCTCGGTCATCTTCATCTCGGGCAACATGCCCGGCAAGACCGAGATCGCCCCGCTGCTGATCGTCACCCAGCTTGAACAATACGCCTATGACGGCGCCACCGCGATCGCCATGGTGATGATGCTGATTTCCTTTGCCGTGCTGTTCGCGCTCAATGCCTTGCAGTCGGCCCGGCGCAGGAGGCTCGGCGCATGACACAGCGCTCCGTCGGAACCGAAAGCCGCGCCACGCAGATCGTGCTGATCCTGCTGGCACTGGCATTCCTTGCCTTCTTCCTGCTGCTGCCGCTCATCGCCGTGTTCAGCGAGGCGCTGAAGCAGGGCATCGCGCCCTTCCTCGACGCCGTCTCCAACCCCGACGCACTGGCGGCGATCCGGCTGACCCTGTTCATCGCCGCCATCAGCGTGCCGCTCAACCTGGTCTTCGGCATCACCGCAAGCTGGGCGATCACCAAGTTCAGCTTCCCCGGCAAGAACCTGCTGCTGACACTGATCGACCTGCCGCTTTCGGTCTCGCCGGTGGTCTCGGGCCTGATCTTCGTGCTGCTGTTCGGCGCGCAGGGCCTGCTGGGGCCGTGGCTGGCGGAACACGGCCTCAAGATCATCTTCGCGGTGCCCGGCATCGTGCTGGCGACCGTGTTCATCACTTTCCCCTTTGTCGCCCGCGAACTGATCCCGCTGATGATGGAACAGGGCAAGGATGACGAGGAAGCCGCCGTCTCGCTCGGCGCCAGTGGCTGGCAGACCTTCTGGCACGTCACCCTGCCCAACATCCGCTGGGGCCTGCTCTACGGCGTGCTCCTGTGCAACGCGCGCGCCATGGGCGAATTCGGCGCGGTCTCGGTCGTCTCCGGGCATATCCGGGGCGAGACCAACACGATGCCGCTCCATGTCGAGATTCTCTACAACGAATACGATTTTGTCGGAGCTTTCGCGGTCGCCTCGCTCTTGGCCGCGCTCGCCCTCGTCACGCTCGTCCTCAAGACCGTGCTGGAATGGCGCTTCGATCTCCACTCGGGAGCAAGACATTGATCCGCGTTGAAAACATCACCAAGCGCTTTGGCGACTACGCCGCGCTCCACGGCATCGACCTCGAGATCCAGCCCGGCGAGTTCATCGCCCTGCTCGGCCCCTCGGGCTCGGGCAAGACCACGCTGCTGCGCATCATCGCGGGCCTCGAATTCCAGGATGAGGGCCATGTCTTCTTCGACGGCGAGGACGTCTCCGACATCCCGGTCGGCAAGCGCAACGTCGGCTTCGTGTTCCAGCAATATGCGCTCTTCAAACACATGACCGTGGCCGACAACGTCGCCTTCGGCCTCAATGTGCGCAAGGGCAGGCACCGCCCGTCGAAGTCCGAGATCAAGGCCCGCGCCGAGGAATTGCTGCGCATCGTCCAGCTCGAAGGGCTCGGTGGACGCTATCCCGGACAGCTTTCGGGCGGCCAGCGCCAGCGCGTGGCACTGGCCCGCGCACTCGCCATCGAACCGAGCCTGCTATTGCTCGATGAACCCTTCGGTGCCCTCGACGCCAAGGTCCGCAAGGATCTGCGCCGCTGGCTGCGCGATCTCCACAAGCAGATGGGCCTGACCTCGATCTTTGTCACCCACGACCAGGAAGAGGCGCTCGAACTCGCCGACCGGGTGGTGGTGATGGACCACGGCCGGATCGACCAGATCGGCACGCCGGAGGAAGTCTACATGAAGCCGGCAACCGCTTTCGTCTCGCATTTCGTAGGCGAAACCAACCGCTTTCCCGATGGCCGCCATGTGCGCCCACACGATCTCGATATCGTCACCGAAGGGGGAGAGGCGATCGCGGTCGACAACGTGTTCCGCAAGGGCGCGGTGTGGCGCGTGGAAGGGCGCCTCGCCGGCAATGACACGATCGTCGAACTCGACCTTTCGAGCGATCGCCAGCCTCCCGCCATCGGCGAAACGGTATTTATCGCCGCTCGCCGTTCGCTCACTTTCGCAAGCTGAGGAGCTTTCCGATGACCAGCAGTCCCCCTCCCGAACCGACCTCCGCCGCCCAGCGCCAGTTGGAGGACAACATCGCCACCGTGCGTGACGCGCTCGAGAACCTGCGATACGGCAATATCGCGCTGACCGTGCACGACGGCCGCGTGGTGCAGATCGACGTCACCGAGAAGAAACGCTTCCAGTAGGCCCCAGCCCTTTCCCCATGCCGCAAAAGAACGCCCTGATCATCCGCCATGTGCCGCACGAAGGTGTGGCCGGGTTTCGCCAGCCGATCGAGGATCACGGCTACCTGGTCGATCGCATCGATGTGACCGACCCGGCCTTTGCCTCGCTCGATCTGGCCGAGCCCGACCTGCTGATCATGATGGGCGGGCCCATGGGGGTCTACGAGCAGGAGGCGCATCCCTGGATTGCCTGCCAGATGCGCCGCCTTGCCCGCCGCCTCGAAGCGGACCGGCCGACGCTCGGCGTCTGCTTCGGCGCGCAGATGATCGCCGCGGCCATGGGTGCGGACGTCTATCCGGGCCCTTCCAAGGAAGTGGGCTTCCACCCCGTCCGCGTGCATGACCATATCGTGGACAGCCCGCTACGCCATATCGCCGGGGTCCCGGTGCTGCACTGGCACGGCGATACCTTCACCCTGCCGGGCAATGTCGAGTTGTTGGCATCCAGCCATGTCTACGACCATCAGGCCTTCCGGCGCGGCAGCAATATCCTCGCACTCCAGTTCCACGCCGAGATGGGCATGGACCCGCGCTTCGACGCCTGGATGGAGCAATGGCCCGAAGCCGTCGTCGAGGCGGGCGGCAGCGAAACCGCGCTGCGCGCCGCCCATGCCGAACACGGTCCCGTTGCCGTCGCTGCCGGACGGGCGATGATCGGCGAGTGGCTGAAAGGCCTGCGCTAACCCCGCACTTCCCGCGCGCTCCCCACACTCCTCCCCCCAACACCGCCATGACGATATGGCGGCAAGGGAACTTCGTTCTCAAGCATTTGGGTGCGATTGTCGCGGTCCGGCCCGAACCGAGAAGGCCGGTCAGGACGATCGAGGGAGGACTACATGTCGACTGTCATGCTGCGCTGCGCAGCATCAATGGGCGTGCTTGCCAGCACGCTGCTGACCAACCCGGCTCTGGCGCAGGATACGGCGAAGGCGCCCGCAGCCGCCGAACAATCACCGGTCGGCGAGATCGTCGTCACCGCGCAGCGCCGTTCCGAACGCTCGCTCGACGTGCCGATCACCATCACCACGCTGAGTGACAAGACGCTCGACGATGCCGGTGTGCGCCAGTTGTCCGACATGGCCAAGGTCGTGCCGGCGCTGCGCTTCGACAAGTCCGGCGTCTACACCCAGCCGACCATTCGCGGTGTCGGCACCGCCATCGCCACTTCGGGCGGCGGCCCCAACGTCGCCACGTATGTCGACGGCTTCTTCCTGCCAAGCGCCGCCGCCACCGACTTCCAGCTGCTCAAGGTACAGTCCGTACAGGTCCTCAAGGGGCCGCAAGGCACGCTGTTCGGGCGCAACACCACCGGCGGCGCGATCCTCGTCACCACGGCCGATCCCAGCGAGACGCCGGGCGGCGAGATGCGCGTTTCCTATGGCCGCTTCGACACCGTGGAAGCACAGGCCTATGCCACCGGCGCGCTCGCCAAGGGCGTCGCGCTCGACGTCGAGGGCCTCTACCGGCGCGGCGACGGCTTCCAGACCAACATCGTCGACGGCAACGACCAGATCGGCAAGTATAACCGCTGGTCGGTCCGCACCGGCCTGAAAGTAGAAATCTCGCCCGACGTCAGCGCAGTGCTGCGCTATACCCATTCGCAGAGCGACGATCCCTCCGCGCTGATGCACAATGCCTTCGTCGATGGCGACGGCACCCGCTGGGTCTATCAATACACGCCGACCGGCTATTACGCGACCAAGCCAAACGAAGTGGCGCTTCAGCCGGGCGACGGCATCGGCGCAAAAACCAACACCGATGTGGTCCAGGGCACGATCAAGGCCGACCTCGGATTCGCCAACCTCACCTCCTACACGCAGCTGCGCAACGAGCGGGTGAACAGCGTGCAGGATCTTGACGCTACCGCACTGCCGATCTTCACCATCGGCATCGGCTCCAACAGCAAGACCTTCACGCAGGAACTGCTGCTCAACTCCAAGGCCGGCTCGCGCCTGCAATGGACCACCGGCGTCTACTACTTCCGCAACCGCGATTCCTGGCCGACCGAGGCGAAGCTGGGCACCGCTCCCTTCGTCAAGAACGGCGAATCCGGCACGCTCTCGCAGGCGATCGCCGTATTCGGCGACGCGACCTACGAGATCACCCCGCAGCTCTTCGTCACCGCCGGCGCGCGCTATAGCCACGACTGGGTCGATCAGGCCTTCTTCGAACGCGCATTGACCGCCTCGGTCTACGAGGATGCGAACGGCAATGCCGTGCCCTTCCCCGCCGATGTGCCGCTCTACACCAGGTTCTACGTACCCAAGCTCACCAACGACCGGGTCACCCCGCGCTTCGTGATCCGCTTCAAGCCGGACGATTCCTCCAGCCTCTATGCCTCGTTCACCCAGGGCTACAAGGCGGGGCTGCTCAATGTCGGCGGCTATTCCTACCGGCAGGTGAAGCCGGAGACGATCAATGCCTATGAGCTGGGCTACAAGTACGCCCGGAACAGCATCACCGCCGAACTCTCGGGCTTCTATTACGACTACAAGAACCTGCAGGTCTCCAGCTTCCAGGCCGGGACCGCACGGATCACCAATGCCGCCAGTTCCGAGATCTACGGCATCGAAGGCCAGGTCAGCGCCCGCGTGACTTCGGATTTCACCGTCTCGGCCGGTGCGGCATGGACCCATGCGCGCTACAAGTCGTTCCCCAACGCGCCCTACTACCAGTTCGGCGATAGCGGCTTCCTGTTCGAGACCACCACCAACGCCAGCGGCTTCAAGATGCAGCGCACGCCGGAATTCACCGGCAACATCGCCGCCTCCTACGGCATCGACCTGGCGGAAGGCCGGCTCAACCTGTCGAGCAATCTCTACTACACGTCCTCGTTCTATTTCGGCATCGCCGAACAGTTCAGGCAGAAGGGCTATGCCCTGCTGGGCCTGCGCGCGGAATGGACCGACGCCAGCGAGAAATACTCGGTCGCCGTGTTCGGCGAGAACGTGACCGACCATCGCTACCGTTCAGCGGTCAACTACGCATCGCTCGGCATCGGCAGCGTCTGGGCAGCGCCCGCCACCTACGGCGTGACGCTCGGCGTCAAGTACTGAGACTGGCACGATAAGGCACGAGAGGGCGTACCATCCGCAGCGCCCCCTCGTGCCGATCAACACCTGACGTGCTGGACAGCTTGGAACAAGCCTGCCGCAGCCGCCCCTCCGTGCCGCACGGAAAACCGCCGTGGTAGCGGCCCATCATCGACACCCGCCGCCGCGGCATCCTGGTCCGCTGGATCGCCGTGCTGGTGCCGCAAGCGTCGCCGCCGGGCCGGGATGAGTCCACGCCGCATAGCGGCCCTCCCGTCCTGAAATATTTCAGCCTCATCCCTGCAATCTCATCTTGCGAATGAGAATGACTCTCATTAACAGCACGCCCTCAGGGAACTTCGAACACCACGAGGGGAATCATGTCCAAGAAGCCTTCGCCGGCGGCTGCGCGCCGCTCATTTCTGGCGCTTACCTGCCTTGCGCCCGCATTGGTGCCCGCGCTGGCCCACGCCGATACGGCGCCATCCGATAACGGGCAGGTGCTTGGCGGCGTGACCGTCAGCGATACCGCGATCGACACGCAGCCCGGCCGCACGCTGGAGTCCCCCAAGCGCACGCGCCCGGTCCGAGATACGCCGCAGACGATCACCGTGCTTGGCAAGGAAGTGATCGAACAGCAGAACCTGCTGACCCTGCGCGATGTCCTCTCGACCGTCCCGGGCATCACCTTCGGTGCCGGCGAAGGCGGCGGCGGTTATGGCGACAGCATCAATTTCCGCGGCTACAGCGCCAACAACGACATCACCGTCGACGGCGTGCGCGACAGCGCCCAGTACACCCGTTCCGACCCGTTCAACCTCGAACAGATCGAAGTGACCAACGGCGCGAACTCGGTAATGTCCGGCGCAGGCTCGGTGGGCGGCAACATCAATCTCGTCACCAAGCGCCCCAAGGCGGATGACGAGATGATTGTCACCGGCGGGGTTGGCACCGACAATTATTATCGCGCCACCGCCGACCTCAACAAGCGCGTCAACGACCTCGTCGCCGTCCGCCTCAATGCGATGTGGCACCGCAACGACGTGCCCGGCCGCGATGTCGAGGACTACAAGCGCTGGGGCCTCGCCCCCTCGGTCACCATCGGCATCGACGGCCCGACCCGCCTGACGCTCCAGTACCTCCACCAGGAGGACACCAATATTCCGCAGTACGGCCTGCCCTATTACCAGACCGCCACGAACGCCGGCATGGTGCCGGGCGTGCATCGCAGCGACTACTTCGGCTATCGCAACGTCGACAAACAGAAGATCAACGTCGACCAGCTGACCGCAACCTTCGAGCATGATTTCAGCGACGCGGTGTCGATCCGCAACCTGGCGCGCTGGCAGGACGTGACGCAGTTCTCGCGCGTCGATCCGCCCCAGGGCACCTATTGCCTGTCGAGCGGCGTCACGCCCGCGGGTGCCGCCTGCCCCGCCACGGTTCCGGCCGGTTACTACCTGCCCTCCGGCCCGCGCGGCAACACGCGTGACAGCGGCAACCAGCTGCTGTTCGATCAGGTCGACCTGACGGCGAAGTTCAACACCGGCGCGATCGAGCACACCGTCGACGTCGGCGCCGCCGCAACCTGGGAAAAGTACGACCTGTTCTCGGGCAGCTCGCTGCGCAATGCGGACGGCACCGCCTATTACACCGCCTACCCGCTGATGAATATCGACAACCCGAATGCCGTCATCACCGGCCCTGCGGGCTTCACCTATGGCAGCAACGTCTACACCGGCGCGCTGAACTTCATCCGCACGGCCCACCAGATGGGCGAGCAGACCAATGTCGCCGCCTACCTGTTCGACACGATGAAGCTGGGCAAGTTCGAACTGAACGCCGGCGCCCGCATCGAGCGCAACAGCGGCACCTATCGCAGCGACACGATCTCGGCGGTGCCCGCAACGCTGGGAGAAGTGACCCCGGGCACGCAGTTCAAGAACGCCGACACGCTGTTCTCCTACCGCGTCGGCCTTGTCTACAAGCCGGTCGAGACCGTCAGCCTCTATGCCGCCTACGGCAACTCGCGCACCCCGTCGAAGGCCTCGGTCAACGGCTCGTGCACGGCGGCAACCTGCAACATTTCCCCGGAAACCGCGACGAACTACGAGATCGGCGCCAAGGCCGAACTGTTCGACGGCGGACTGCTGCTCACCGCCTCGGCCTTCCGCAACGAGCGCGACAAGTACGCCGTCGCCTCGAACGACCCGACGGTAGTCGACCAGCAGCTTGACGGGCATTCGCGCGTTGACGGCATTGCCCTCGGGGCAACCGGCAAGATCACGCCGAACTGGTCGGTCACCGCCAACTACACCTACCTCAAGAGCAAGCTGGTGCAGTCGGTGTCGGACTTCTGCCTTGCCAATCCCGGCCAGGGCACCTGCACCAACACGGTGGCCGTTCCCAACCCCGGCGGCGGTTCGGACCTGACTCAGACGCCGAAGAACTCGGCCAGCCTGTTCACCACCTATCGCCTGCCATTCGGCCTGACGATCGGTTATAGCGCCACCTACCAGGGCTCGTTCGCGCTCAATACCCCCACGGCGACCTCGGCGGTCGTCTATCGCTCGGACGACTACCTGATCCACAACGCCTATCTCTCGTACGAGTTCACGCCGAACCTCTCGGCGCAGCTCAACGTCAAGAACATCGGCGACAAGCTCTACTTCCAGCGCGTCCGCAACAACGGCTGGGCGACCCCGGGCGATGCGCGTTCGGCGGTGCTGACCCTGACCGCGAAGATGTAACCTTCTCCCAACGGCCCGGCGGATGCCCTCTCCAGTGCGTCCGCCGGGTTTCTTTCGCGGCAATTCTTGACCGCGATCATTGTCAGGCCCTGATTATTGGGCAAGAGACGCTGCATGGTCATCGAAATTCCGGAACTGTTCCGCCCCGAAGAAGTGCGCGAACTGCGCGCCGCCCTCGAAACGGCGGACTGGGCGGACGGGCGCGCCACGGCCGGGCACCGCGCTGCCCGCGTCAAGGACAACGAACAGCTCCCGCTGGACCATCCGCTGGCCAGGGAACTGGCCGAGCGCGTGCAGACGCGTCTTTACCAGACCCCGCTGTTCATCGCCGCCGCCCTGCCCCAGCGTGTGCTGCAACCGCGCTTCTCGCGCTATGACGGACGCGGCCACTACGGCAATCACGTCGACAACGCGATTTTCCCGATCCCCGGCACCGGCGAGCATCTGCGCAGCGATGTCTCTAGCACCCTCTTCCTCAGCGATCCCGACGAATACGACGGCGGCGAACTGGTGATCGAAGACATGTTCGGCACCCACACGGTCAAGTTGCCGGCCGGCCACATGATCGTCTACCCCGGCAGCAGCCTGCACCGCGTCACCCCGGTCACGCGCGGCGTGCGCTTCGTCTCGTTCTTCTGGACCCAGAGCTTTGTCGCCTCCCCCGAACGACGGCGGCTGCTGCTCGAACTCGACGGCGCCATCCAGTCGGTGGCAACCGACCATCCCGAACATGGGTCCATCGATACGCTGACACAGGTCTACCACAACCTGCTGCGACAGTGGTCGGTGACCTGAAAACCCAGCCGGCATCGGCAGGCCGCTTGCTCACAGAACCCGAAGTCCCAGCTGCGACAATAACTCGGCGGCCTGCACACGCGAAATGACCGCACCGCGAAACAACCGCGCGTCCATCAGTTCCACGCCGCCAAGGTCAGCGCCGCGCAAGTCGGCCTGCTCGAAGCGGCAGCCGTCGAGCGAGGCATTGCGCAGCGAGGAATCCTCGAACACCGCCATCCGGAAATCGCACTTGCGCAGATCGGCCTCGGAAAAATCGACCTGCCGGAACGTGCTTTTGCGGAACGCCATGCCGGGCAGACGGGCATAAGCCAGCAGCGCCTCCTCCAGCACGACGCCCAGCATGCCGGCATCGGTGAAGTCCGCGCCCGTCAGCTTGCAGCGCTGCAAACGCGCCGAAGTGAGCTTCGCACGCCGGAACGAGGCATTGTTGAAATCGCCGCCCGTCACGACGGCTTCGTCGAGGTCGGCCCCGACAAACGAGGCTTCCCCGCCGCGGCACTGGAGAAACTGGGCCCCGCCAAGCCGCGCCCCGTCGAAGCGGGCACGGCGCAGCGAGCAGCGCTTGAACACCACCTCGCTCAAGTCGAGATCATGGAAATCGCCTTCATCCAGCGTGCACTCCACCAGCACACGCCCGCCGGCAGGCTCTGCGAGATCGGCCCGCCTGATCTCGAGGCCACAAATCGTTGCGCTGCTTTCCGCCGGATCGTTCATCCCGCCTCTATGAACACCGCGCCGTAGCGACACAACGCCCCCGATGCAGTGCGGAACTTGTCCCGGCCGCCTAGCCCACCGGATAATGCTGTGTTAGGCGCAGGCCAAGCCGGCAGGATGCTTTCCGTGTCCCACAGACTTTGGCGAATTCACAAGGCGTCACCGACATCGAGCGATTGCGACCCTCCCCGCCATCCCGCCAGGCCGTGCCTGCCGCGTCTTCTGACGCGATTTCCACATCGCATCGAACCCTGTCGACCGGCTGCGCGTTCTGGACCGCGCATGCAGCCCTGCCCGGCACGGTCTCCCGGCAGGGCTCTGCGGTACTGGCGCGCCTGAACAGCAATCGCCTGCGCGAACTCGATGGCTTCCTGAGCCATCTTATTGCCGACATTCTCTCCGCTGCCGGGGTTCCGCAGCCCGAAGCCCCCAAAGCCCTGCGCGAGACGAGCACCTTGCGCCGGCTGCGCACGGCCGAACGGCTGTTCGGACTGGACCTCGGCGCCGAACCTCGGCTGATCGCCGCGCAGCGGGCCGCCGCGGCGCTGCGGCGCCCGTTCGGGACGTTCTGCAAGGAGCGCCTCCGCCAGGATCTGTGCCGTGCCGCCGACCTGCCGGAAACATGGGCCGGCAACGGCCCCTGCCAGCTCGATGAAACGACGATCCGAGCGCTATGCGGATTCTACCGATCGCTGGGGGATGTCCTCGTCGATGCACTGGCGCGCCGCGGCGACATGTCCGGAAATGACACGGACGCCGGTCCTGCCGCTGAACGAATTACCTGTGAAACGACGTCACGCAATGATAGCATTTTCAGGGAATCGGGAGCTCGTCGCTCCTGATCTGACCGAGGGGCACGCCATGCAAGCAGATCTGCTGACGCTCGAAGCTCTCATCACCGGCACCGCGATGGTCCTGCTGATGTTCGGACGCATGGCCGTCACCACCAGGCGCGCCGCCATGGTAAGGGCGCGAAGCCGGAAAATCGCCTGAGGGGAAATCCGGCGTCCGCCGTTCTGGCCTAACCAAGACCCGGTTCCGCAAACCCCGGCACCGTCACCCTGCCCAGCCACCGCTGCGATAGAGCGTGTAGGCCGCCACGACAAAGATCAGCGCGGAAAACACCACTGTAAGCGCCCCGCTGCCCGACAGGCGCCTGGCGAGCACGGTACCGCCAAGACCGCCCAGCACGCCTCCGGCAATGAACACCGCCGCCAGCGTCCAGTCAACGAGGCCGGACAGCGCATAGTTGAACGCCGTCGTCAGTCCGAAGGCCGTCACCGCGACAAGACTGGTACCCACCGCGTTGATCATCGGCATGCGGGTAGAGGCGACCAGCCCCGGTACGATCAGGAAACCTCCACCGATCCCGAAGAAGCCCGAAAAGGCTCCGGTTCCAAGGCCGAATGCAAGGACTTTGGGGGCATTTTCGCGGTTGCACTGAGCGCCGGGAACACCGCGATTGCCGCGCCCCCGCAGCATCAGGACGCCGACGACCACCATCAGCAGGGCAAAGGCGAAGAGCAGCTTCTGCCCGTCGATCGCCTTGCCCAGCGTCGATCCGGCAAAGGCACCGAGCACGCCCGCCACCGCGTATAACCCGCCGCAGCGCCATTTTACCGTGCCCGCACGCGCATGTTGCAGCAATCCGCTGGCAGCATTGGCGGCAACGGCCAGCGCACTGGTGCCGATGGCCACGTGCGGACTGGGCACACCGACGAGGTAGACCATCAGCGGCACCGCAAGGATCGAACCGCCGCCGCCAACGAGGCCCAGGGTAAATCCGACCAGCGCGCCCGACACCATGCCGAGCGCGAGATGAAGCATGTCCAGCATGGCAGGCTCCCCGAACTACTGCAGCGGTACCGGCTGCACGAGCCATTCGCGGCCCTTGAGCATACCGTGCCAGTAGATCGCCGGAAGTGCGTCCGCCTTGAGATGCCAGGCCAGGCGCGAAGGCCGCTTGCCCTCGATCAGCCAGGTCGGCAACGTTGGCGCGAGCTTGCCGCCGTAAGCGAATTCGGCAAGGACGATATGGCCGCGGTCTACCGTCAGCGGGCACGAACCGTAGCCGTCGTATCCAGCAAGCGGCGCCTCGCCGTCGAGAACCGCCAGTGCGTTGACCGCCACGACCGGGGCCTGCTTGCGCGCGGCTGCGGCGGTCTTGGCATTGGCGGTGTTGCAACCATCGCCCAATGCAAAGATCTCCGGATAACGCACGTGGCGCAATGTCGCAGGATCGACTTGCGCATAACCGCCAGCATCGGCGAGCGGACTGGCCGCAACAATCGCGTTGGCCGCTTGCGGGGGAACCGCATGCAGCATGTCGAAGCGGCGGGTGACTTCGCCCTCGGCGGTGCGGAACGTCGCTTCCCGCGCCGGGCCATCGACCGCAACGAGGTTGGAACCGAACCTCAGGTCGATGCCGTAGCCTTGCACCGCCTCCATCAGCGCCGGCACATAATCGGCCACACCGAACAGCGCAGTCCCGGCATTGTGGAATTCCACCTCGATGCCGCCCAGCACGCCGCTGCGGCGCCACTCGCTGCACGAGAGGTACATGGCCTTTTGCGGCGCCCCCGCGCACTTGATCGGCATCGGCGGCTGCGTGAACAGCGCCCTTCCCCCGCGCATCGCCCGCACCAGTTCCCAGGTGTAAGGCGCCAGATCGTAGCGGTAGTTCGAGGTCACTCCGAACTGGCCGAGTGCAGCCTCCAGACCGTCGACGGCTTCCCATGCCAGCCGATTGCCCATGGCAACGATCAGCACTTCGTAGGTCAGCCGGGTCCCGTCATCGAGCAGGATCGCCTTGCGATCGGGGTCAAAGCCGATGCAGCCCGCATGAAGCCAGTGCGCGCCCTTCGGCATGATCTTGCCGGTAGGCCGCACGGTGTCGCGCGGCTTGAACACGCCGCCACCGACCATCGTCCAGCCCGGCTGGTAATAGTGCTCCTCGCGTGGCTCGACGACGGCGATATCCAGGCCCTTGCGGCGCTTGAGCAACGAGGCGGTGGTGGCGATTCCCGCCGACCCTCCGCCGACGACCACCACGCGGTGATGCCGTTCATGCCGGAAGCCGAGCGCCTGCCGCGCGACCTGCTCCGCGCGGTTGCCGCTGCGGCACCAGGCCAGCACCGGCCCCGGCATCTCGCCAAGAGCCCGCGCGAATGCCTCGGCCTGATCGGCTGCGCTCACCTGACCGCCGATCGGCAAATGCCGCGCCGCAAGTCCGGCCTGCGCGGCGGCGGCGGCAAGTTCGGCCCAGGTCGGCTGGCCTGCCTCCTCGCCATCCGGGCGATTGCCGATCACCGCCCTGAACCCCAGTTCGGCGATGCGCGCCATATCCTCGGGCCGGGGCTGGTCGCAGATGGAAAGGTCGGGGGACAGTGTGCGGATCTGCATGGGGGGCTTGTTCCTTGAGGTAACGGAGGGCGTCAGGCCCGATCGAACAGGCGCAGGGCAATCATGCCGAACACCATGCCGGTGACAAAAACGGCTGCAGGCAGCGGGTTCAGCGCCAGCGAGGCGAGAGCCGGTCCGGGACACAGCCCGCCGAGCCCCCAGCCGATCCCGAACAGTGCGGCACCGCCCACGAGGCGGGCATCGATGAGGCGTGTTCCGGGCAGCTCGAAGCGCTCGGCCGCCACCGGCTTGAGCATGCGCCTCTGCAGCCCCCAGGCCAGCGCCATCACGATGAGCGCTCCGCCCATGACAAAGGCCAGCGTCGGATCCCAGGCCCCGCCGACATCGAGGAACCCGCGTACCCGCGAAGGGTCCATCATGCCCGAAAGCGCAAGGCCGGCACCGAACAGCGTGCCCGACAGCAGGGCAAGGAGCGGTCGCGCGCTCACCAGCCTGCTCCCGCGAGATTGACCAGCGCGACCGTGGCCATGCCGCTGGCCATGAATGTCGCGGTGGCGAGCAGCGAACGCGGCGAAAGTCGCGACATGCCGCAGACGCCGTGGCCACTGGTACAGCCGCTTCCCAGCCTTGTGCCGATCCCGGTGATGAGGCCAGCCACGCCGAGCAACGCCAGCGATGGCGGGAAATGCGCCGGAACCGGCCCCAGGAGCATGGAGAGCAGCAAGGCGCCCAAAGGCAAGCCCGCAATGAACGATGCCGCGATCGACCAGGGTGTGGCGCCGCCCAGCGCCAACGTGCGACCGAGCAGCCCGCTGACACCGGCGATGCGCCCGTTGCCAAGCAGCATGATCGCTGCGGCCAGCCCGATAAGACCGCCGCCGGCAAGCCCGCGCAGCGGCGCGGCATGGGGAAATATCTCGGAAAACATAGGGATCATCGCAAGTCTCCCGTCAGTGCCCAGGGCAATCAGACCGCATTGACCGGCAGCTTGAGATACGTGACCCCATTGGCCTCCGGCGCCGGAAAATGCCCCGCGCGCATGTTCACCTGCACTGCGGGAAGGATCAGCGCCGGCATCGACAGTCCGGCATCGCGCGCCGTGCGCATGGCGACAAAGGCCTCCTGCGAGACCCCGTCATGGACATGGACGTTTCCCTTGCGCTGCGCCGCGACCGTGGTTTCCCAGGCGTAAGCATCCCGCCCCGGCGCCTTGTAGTCATGGCACAGGAACAGGCGTGTTTCCGCGGGGAGCGAAAGCAGGCGCCGGATCGAACGATAGAGCTGGCCGGCATCGCCACCGGGAAAGTCGGCGCGGGCGGTGCCATAGTCCGGCATGAACAGGGTATCGCCAACAAACACGGCGTCACCGATCACATAGGCCATGTCCGCAGGCGTGTGGCCGGGCACGTGGAGCGCCATGGCCTCCAGCCCGCCGATCCGGAAAGATTCGCCGTCGGTGAAGAGATGATCGAACTGCGAACCATCCCGCACGAAGTCGCCATCGGCGTTGAACAAGGTTCCGAAAACCTGCTGCACGCGCACGATCTCGGCTCCGATGGCAATCCGCCCGCCCAGCCGCTGCTGCAGATATGGGGCGGCCGAGATATGATCGGCATGGGCATGCGTTTCCAGCAGCCACGATACTTTCAGATTATTGCAAGTAATGTAGTCGACCACGCGTTCCGCCGAGGCATGGCGCGTGCGCCCGGATGCCGCATCGAAATCCAGCACAGAATCGATCACGGCCGCCTCTCGCGTCGCGGCATCATGCACCACGTAAGTCACCGTATAGGTGGTTTCGTCAAAGAATGCGGCAATCTCCGGGCGCGGAGCATCGCCGCGCCGGGCCGCCTCGACAAGCACACCGCCCTCCCTCAGCGCGGGATCAGCAGGAACGGACTCGATCACGACTCATCTCCTTAGTTGCCACTTTATGTAATTATGAATGTTTCTTGCGTCAAGACGCCGGTGCGGATAGGCTCGCTGCATGGACGACCTCGATACCGCTCTCGCTCCGCCGACCCCGACCACCGCGACCGCCCTTCGCATCGGCGACCGGGCGCCCAACTTCCACGCCCGCTCCACCGCCGGCCCGGTCGAAATGGCGGCCTATGCGGGCCGCTGGCTGGTGTTCTTCTCGCATCCGGCGGACTTCACGCCGGTCTGCACCTCGGAGTTCATCGCCTTCGCCAAGGCGGCAGACCGTTTCGCGGAGCTGGACTGCGACCTGCTCGCGCTCTCGGTCGACAGCTTATATTCGCACTTTGCATGGGTGCGCGCCATCCGCGACCGCTTCGGCATCGAAGTGCGCTTTCCGATCGTCGAGGATCCGACACTGGTGGTCGGCCAGGCTTACGGCATGGTGGCACGCGATGCGCATGATGCCGGGGCGGTCCGCAGCGTCTTCGTGATCGATCCCCGGCAGGTGGTGCGCGCGATCATCACGTACCCCGTCGAGATCGGACGTTCGGTGGCGGAGATCCTGCGGGTGGTGGCCGCCCTGCAGGCCGCGGACGCCGGCAGCGGGTTCCCGCCCGAAGGCTGGCAACCCGGCGAAGCCCTGCTGGTCCGGCCTGACCCGACGCTCGACAGCGTGTTCGCGGCAGAGGAACCCACCCGCTGGTTCCTCGAAGAGACGCGAGGATGACCGTGACCGGACCGGAACCCGCCACGATCGAGCTGCTCAAGGCCATCGCCCATCCGCTGCGCTATGCGATCCTCGGCTGCCTCGGACAGGGCGAATGCAATGTCGGTGAAATCGAGACAAGGACCGGCATCGGCCAGCCAGCCCTGTCGCAGCAACTGTCCGTGCTGCGACAGGCAGGCCTTGTCGCCACCCGGCGCGAGGCACGGCTGGTGTTCTACTCGGTCGCCCCCGCCGCGCTCGATGCGCTTTGCACCAGCCTCAAGTTCCTGCTGATGCCCGAGGGACAAATGGCCCGGACGGAGGCCCGGCCCGACGCTTCGCCCCCCGCGAACCTCGGCGGTGCCGCGACGTTCGCGCGGCTTGGCTAGGTCGTAGACGCATAAACGGCCCAGGCCGCACATGCGTTTGAGGGCCGTGCACCGATCATGGTGCCCGGCCCCCGCAACGTCATCGGGTCACGCGGTCAGTCGTGGCCCTTGCTCATGAACTGTTCGACCACGTTGGACATGTCGAAGCTCTTGCCGCCCTGCACCGGCGGGTACTTGGCGAGCGTCATGAGATGCTCCTTCATCATCTCGCCCATCGGCCCGGTCTGCCACGACACCTTCTGGATCAGGTGACCGTAGGAATCCGAGCTATCGTAGCTTTCGAAGGGATCCATGCGGATGTTGAAGACCAGCGGCTTGGAGCGGCCGGTGATCGTGCCGTAGTAGTCCTCGGCGGTCGAGAAGTGCCACTTCCACGGCCCCATGCGCATCGCGGTGAGCTTGGATTCATTGTAGTGGAACACGTGGTTGCGTGCCGATTCCTCGGCATCGCCCTTCCAGTAGGGAAGGTTGTTGACGCCGTCGATGTACTGCTGCTTTTCCGCCAGTATCTTCTCGTTGACGTCCTCGACACCGGCAGCCACCGCGAGCGTGGTGAACATGTCCTGGTGGCACTGGATGCCGTTCTTGAGCTGCAGCGGCTCGATCACGCCCGGCCACTTGAGCATCGAGATCACGCGAACGCCGCCTTCGTAGGTGGTCATCTTCTCGCCGCGCCACGGGGTGGTGGCGCCATGCGGCCAGGACGAATGCTCGGGGCCGTAGCACATTGGGAAGCAAGCTCTGGAATGGCCGGATTGCCTTGATGATGACAAGGGCGCGTAGCGCCCGCAGGCTTCATCAAGGCGGTCATGAACGCCCAGCAGGGCTCTAAAGTGAGGTTGTCGAGACGACACTTTGGAGGCTGACCGATCATGACCAAACTCTCTTCTACACCCGCCGGCGCCGTACTGGTAGCAATCGATATGGCCAAGAATCGGCAAGAGGTGCTCATCGAGCGCCCCGAGGGCGGACGACGCAGGCGCATGACGGTGCTCGCGACCAAGACGGACTATGATGCTCTGGCAGACCAACTCGCCGCCATCGGAAGGCCCATCGTGGTCGGCTTCGAAGCGACAGGCAACTACCATCGGACCCTTGCGCATCGGCTGCTCACTGCAGGGTTCGAGCTACGGCTCATCTCGTCGGTGGCTTTGGCGCGGACGCGGGAGGCGTTGCATAATAGCTGGGACAAGAACGACCCTAAGGACGCGCAGGTCATCCTGCACATGCTGCAGATCGGCGCCACCCAGCGCTATGTCGACCCGCTCGCTGTCGGAATCAACGATCTGCAGGAGTTATCCAAGACGCACGAGGTCGTCTCCAAGATGAAGACGCAAACCTGGCATCGCATATTGACCCACTACCTCCCGCTCTATTTTCCCGAGATCGCCCACTTTGCGGGCAATAGCAGGTCAGATTGGTTCTTGGCGCTCCTCGAGCGATTTCCGACCCCAGCCATTATAACCTCGCTTGATCGTGAAGCCTTCTCTACCGAGGTATGGCCACTGATCGGGCGCAAGGTCTCCAAAGCGAGGCTGATCAACGATATTTATGAGACTGCGCGCGCTTCGGCAGCGTTGCCGGTGCCAGAGGACTCCGCGGCGATCACCATGTTCCGTATGGTCATTGCGCAGGGACGAAGTCTCATCCAGCAGCGCGACGAGATTGAGCGGCTTGCCCATCTCAAGCTCGCCGATCACGTTGACTACCAGTTGCTGCGCAAAATTCCCGGCATCGGTCCGATCAATGCACTGACGATCCTGGCAGAGGCAGGCGATCTACGTCGCTTCAGCCATCACCGCCAATTCCTGAAATTCTGTGGTCTGGATCTCGCGACCTGCCAATCAGGCACTTTCCGCGGCCGCACCAAGCTATCCAAGTACGGCAACGCACGATTGCGCCGGACCTTCTGGATGGCTGCCCAAATTGCCGCGCGGCAGCGCGACAACAGCTTCCGCGACAAGCTCGGACGATATACCGCCGGGCACGCGGACGATGCCGATCGCCGCCGCAAGGCGATGACGGCGCTCACCGCCAAGATGGCGCGCGTGGCTCACGCGGTCGTCAAGACGGGGACAGAGTACCGGCCGTTCATTGAACGGTCGGATGCCAGGTGGAAGGACCCCTCTCTGTAAGGGCCATGAGGGCGCGAAAGCGACCCTGTAGATAATGTTCGGGCCTTCCACCTGGGTGCGTATCTCGTTCTAAGGACGGTGAGGACCACGGCCGCCTCGGCGCCGCTGGATCCTGTGTTTGCTATGGCAGGGAGCGATCCCGTTGACGGTGGAAGCCATCTGGCTCAGAATGCAGGCCGCGCCGATCGTTGTCGACGCGAAGAGACCTGCTGGCCAAATCGCGCCATTGCTTCGCGACCCAGGACGTTGTCCGTCGAGTACCAGACGATGGTATCTTCCTCGAGGCCGTTCTCCTTGAGGAAGTCCAGCACGATGCCGATGTCATGGTCGTGCTGCATCATGCCCGAGCCATGCAGATCGCTCTCCGAGGTATACTTCTCGGCCGCGTAACGCCACTTGTCGTTGAGGCGGGTGTAGAGGTGCATGCGGCTGGTGTTGAGCCAGACGAAGAAGGGCTCGTCGGCATCCTTGGCGTTCTTCATGAACTCGAGCGCGGGCGGAATGAATTCCTTCTCGTCGATCTCGTGCATGCGTTCCTGGTGGAGCGGGCCGGTGTCGACGATCTTCTGCTTGCCCACCTTGCCGAAACGCGGATCCTCGGTGGGATCGTCGACATCGGTGGCCCAGGAATGGATCACGCCGCGGGCGCCGAACTTCTTCTCGTACTCTTCCAGGCTACCGGAATAGGCCTTGGCGAAGTTCTGGTAGTCGCGCTGCTCGTCCTCTTCCGACACGTTGAGGTGGTAGAGGTTGCCGAAGAACTCGTCGAAACCATGGTTGGTCGGCAAGTGCTCGTTGCGATCGCCAAGGTGGCTCTTGCCGAAGTGGCCGGTGCGGTAGCCCGCTGCCTTCATCACTTCCGCAAGGCAGGGCGAGGCAGGCTGAAGGCCCAGCGGCTCGCCCGGCTGGCCGACCGTCACCATGCCCGAACGGATCGGGTACTGGCCGGTGATGAACGAGGCGCGCCCCGCAGTGCACGAGGGCTGGGCATAGTGGTCGGTGAACCGAATCCCGGCATAGCCGATGCTGTCGATGTTGGGCGTGGTGTAGCCCATCGTGCCGAGGCCATAGGCACTGATGTTCTGCCAACCGATGTCGTCACCCCAGATTACGAGGATATTGGGTCTCTTCGCCGGCATTGCTTCCTCCGTGGAATGGGTTGGAGGAAACTGGGACTTCATCGCCAAGGCCGGTATCGGCATTTACCCCGATGGAAGGGGGATTCTTCCCCCACTCGCCCCCTCGTTCAGCCACATCCCGCGCGCGGGTAAATCCGCAATATACCGATGGCTTTCAGGCGGATAGTTTTCGCCTCCTAGCGCGAAAAACGGGTTCGCAGCCGAAGCCGCCCGCCCCCGCGCAGGCCATGGAGCAGGCGCGCCGCCAACTGCCGCACGGCAGGCATCGAATGGACGATGGGCGGAGCAACCCTGACGATTTCGCGAGTCATCAGGCATGGGATTTGGGACCGACAATCGAAAGACAACCTGGGGCAAGTCGATCCGGCTCGCCCTTGCTGCGGGGCTGCTGGGCCTGTCCGGCGCCCAGGCCCTGGCCGAAGACAAGCCGAAAGACGAACCCACCGAAGCCGCCTCGCCCCCGTCCGATCCGCTGGAGCGCGAGAATCCGCGCAACATGCAGATCGGCATGATGGCCGCGATCGGCGCACAGGACGATGCTCTGCTCGCCCGTTACATCGAGACCGGCATCGAGACCGGCAAGGCCTCGCCCGAACAGGCCGCCGAGCAAGCGCGGCAATTCCGCCTGCTGCTGGACAAGGCCGGGTCCATCGCGCAGCGGCTGGCGCTGCCACTCGCCGCGGAAGGCGCGCTCGACGACGGCCTGCCTCCCGACGAGGAAAAGATCGGCAACCTGACAGCGGGCGGCGAAGAGATCCCGATCATCGCCAGACGCACCGAGGACGACGAAGGCCGCAAGATCTGGCGCGTATCGGCGCAAACGCTGGCGCAGGCACTCGCCGCCGAGCCGCCGCCGCCCGCAGCCGAAGAAAGTCCGGTCGACGAAAGCCAGCGCAAGCTGGTCGTTCTGGGCGCGCCGCTGTCCAGCTGGGTCCTGCTGCTGGGCGTGGGGCTGACGATCTTTGCAGCCGTGGTCCTGCTGTTCAGGATCCTCTACCACCGCCTTGCGCAGCAGTCGGAGGACGGCAAGCCGCACCCGGTCGCCGCGATCATCTATGCCATGGTTCCGCCGGCCACGCTGATGGCGATCTACCAGACGATCTCCACCAATGCCGAACCACTGGGCATGGGCCTTGCCGAACGCGCGGCCATTGCCCGGCTGTCCGGCATCGTCGTCTGGGCCGGTGCGACATGGCTGGCCTGGCGGCTGGTCGCCGTCGCTGGCGATTTCATTTCCGACCGCTTCCGCGCCACCGGCCATGCCCAGCGCATCGGCATGACCGGCTTCATCATCCGATCGATCCGCCTGCTCATACTGGCCATCGCCATCGCCGCATTCCTGGCGACTTTCGGCATCGACGTCACCGCGGGCCTCGCCGCGCTCGGGATCGGCGGTCTTGCCTTCGCCCTGGGCGCCCGGCAGGCGGTGGAGGACCTCATCGGCGGCATTGCCTTGCTGCTGGACCGGCCGGTCCAGGTCGGGGACCTGTGCCGCATCGACGGTGAGGTCGGCCGGGTGGACGAGATCGGCTTGCGCTCCACCCGCATCCGCACCCGCGACCGTACGATCCTGACGATCCCCAACAGCCAGCTTTCCGACAGCAAGATCGAAAACCTGGAAAAGCGCGACCGCTTTTTCGTCAGCCAGAAAGTCGGCGTATCCTATTCCGCCGGAGCGGAGGGCCTCGCCCGCGCGCTTGAAGTGCTGCGCAGCACCCTGACCGAGGATCCGCATTATATTCCCAGCATCTGCCCCATCCGGCTACTGGGCTTCACCGACGGCTGTTTCGAGATCGAAATTCACGCTCACTTGCGCTGCCCCAGCCATTCGGAAGGCTTCCTGCGTCAGGAAGCCCTGATGCTGGCGGTATTGCGAGCATTCGAGCGCGAAGGGCTGGAAATCGCCGTTCCCGGCCGCCGCCTGACCATGGAGCCGGACAGTGCCCGCGCCGCATCGGGTTTTCCCGGATTTCCCCCGACGCCAAATCCGGGAAAACCCTGATAAATTACCGCCCGTCGTGGCTGTACATTTCACCAGTCGACCAACGTGCGAAGGACGACCTCCATGGTGTTTTCCCATTACCGGCAGACGGGGCGGTCCAGTGTCGCGCGATTATCCGCAAGGTCGGAAAACAGGGAGCCTTTCATGAACATAGCTGCGCCGAGAAGGCAGGAACGTACGGCTCATCCAGGCGCTCATGGAGGACTGGCGGCAGCGGCCGTGCTGCTCGGCCTCACCTGGGCGCCCGCCCTCTGCGAGGCGCAGACACTGGACAACGACTACTGGATTTCCGCACAGGGTTATTACCCAAGCGTGGACACGAATGTCCGGGTTTCCTCCAAGACGGCCGAGACGGTCGGCACCGATATCGACTTCGAGAAGGACCTGGACCTCGACAAGCGGGACGTTCTGCCCGCCGTCAGCGCGGGCGCGCGCTTCGGCCATGTGATTGTCGGTTTCGATTTCTTCAAGCTGAAGCGCAGCGGTTCGATCGCCCTGCAGCGCGACATCACCTTCGACGACACCGTCTATCCCGCCTCGGCCCAGCTCGACAGCAGCTTCGACAGCGACATCTATCGCCTGACGGTGGGATATGCCTTTGTCCAGCAGGACAACCTTGAACTCGGCGCCGCGATCGGTCTGCACGCCACGCGCTTCAACCTGGCCCTGTCCGGCGAGGTCAACGTGGGTGAAGGATCCGTCCAGGCCGAACAGCGCCGCAAGGACTTCCTCGCCCCGATCCCGACCGTGGGCCTCTTCGGCACCTATCGCATCGCGCCCCGCCTCGAGGCGAGCGCGCGCATCGATTACCTCTCGCTGAAGATCGACCAGTACGACGGCCGGCTGATCAATGCGCAGGCGGGCGTGAACTACAGCATCCTTGATCGGCCCCCACCGAGTGGTCCGGGTTATTTGTTAGTGTAAGATTGCCTCCGGCGCCATGGCCGGCCGCAGGTGGAGCGAAGCGGAACCGGAGGGCGGCCATGGCGGCGTCGCTGCTTCCGGGGCCGGCGGCCGGTAGCCCAGCGAGCTGTGCGGCCTGACAGTGTTGTAGTGCCGCCGCCAAGCCTCGATCAGGATCTTAGCCTCGGCCAGGGTGTAGAAGATCTCACCGTTGAGTAGCTCGTCACGCATCGAGCCGTTGAAGGACTCGCAGTAGCCATTTTCCCACGGGCTGCCGGGGGTGATGTAGAGCGTCTTCACACCGATCCTGCCCAGCCATTCTTGCACGGCATTGGCGATAAATTCGGGGCCATTGTCCGACCGTATATGCGCAGGCGGCCCACGCGTGACGAACAGATCGGCCAGCGCCGCCAGCACATCCTCGCTCCTGAGCCGTCGCGCGACCGGCAAGGCCAGGCACTCCCGACTGGCCTCGTCGATGATCGACAAGATGCGGAACTTGCGACCATCATGCGTGCGGCCCTCGACGAAGTCGTAGGACCACACGTGCCCCGGATATTCGGGCCGCAGCCGGATGCACGATCCGTCATGGAGCCAGAGCCTTCCGCGCTTCGGCTGCTTTTGCGGCACCTTGAGCCCCTCGCGGCGCCAGATGCGCTCGACCCGCTTACGGTTCACATGCCACCCCGCATCGCGCAGCAGGGCGGTCACCCGGCGATAGCCGTAACGACCATATTGCCGGGCGAGAGCGATGATGTCCTCCGTCAGTGCGGCTTCGTCATCCGCCCCGCGTGGCGCCTTGCGCTGCGTCGATCGATGTTGCCCGAGCACACGGCACACCCGCCGCTCGGAGACAGCCATGATCCCTCGGATGTGATCGACACAGCGGCGGCGTCTGGCGGGGCTCAATAGTTTCCCCGCGCCGCCTCCTGCAGAATCATTTTATCGAGCGTCAGATCCGACACCGCCTGCCGCAGCCGGGCGTTCTCTCGCTCGAGATCCTTCATCCGCCGTGCCTGATCCATCTTCAGCCCGCCGTACTCCTTGCGCCAGCGGTAATAGCTCTGTTCGGTGACGCCGATCCGCCGGCAGGCGTCGGCCACCGTCCCGCCCTGCGCCAACACGATCTCCGCCTCACGCAGCTTGCCGATGATCTCCTCCGGCTTGTGCTTCCGAGCCATTCCATTCCTCCTTCGTGGTCAAGACTACGATAGTCGATGGGCCACTCAGAAGGGGGCAGATCACCCTATCGAAATCGCGCGCATCGCTTCCGATGCAGTTCGGTTCCGGACCGCGCCACCTAGGGGTTTATACCGATATGTCGGATCAGCCCCCGCTGCCACCATCACGCGGTTGAACGCAAATCGGAGAGTTTCATGGCGCAAGTCGGCAATTGGCTACTCAGCGCTCCATTGGCGCTGATCGGGCTGGTCCTTTACGGCGCCATGATCATTGCGGCCTTCGCCGGCTGGCGCCTACGCGTGCGCAATGGCGTCGCCGATGCCAGCCGCTCGCATAACGAAGAAGGCTACATCGTCTCCTCGGTGATGGGCCTGCTCGCGCTTCTGGTCGGCTTCACCTTCTCGCTCTCGATCGATCGTTTCGACGCACGCAGACAAATGGTGCTTGCCGAATCCAACGCGATCGGAACGACGTATCTTCGCACCCAGTTGCTGCCCGAACCCCATCGTACCCGGCTCAGCGTTCTCCTGCGGGACTATACCGACAATCGAATCGTACTGGCCCGTGAAGCGCGCAGCGCCGTGCCAAGCCAGGCCCTGAACCGCAGCGACCAGCTCGTCATCGATCTCTGGAAAGCCACCGTCGTCGCGTTCCCCGCGATGGACGGCCGCCCGCTGTCGAGCGCCTACATCAGTTCGATGAACGAGATGATCGACATGGACGCCGCCCGGCAGCAATCCCGCCGCTCGCATGTGCCGCTGGAAGTGTTCCTGATGCTGATCGTCTATCAGGTCATCGCCGCAGCCGTCCTCGGCTATGTCCTGGCCGGACGCCGCGGCAGAACGACGGCCGCACTTCTATTGGTGCTGTTCGGAGGCACCTTGCTGCTGGTGATCGACATCGACCGTCCGATGTCCGGCGGCATCACCGAGGACCAGCGCCCGATGCTTCAACTCCAGCAGATGATGCATGCCCAGCCCGCCGGCAGTTTCGGCCCGCCACCGCCCGTACCCGGCAAAGCGCCCGCACCATCGGATTGATCGCCGCGCGAAGATCACTCCCGCACCTCCTGGTGCGCCGGCGCAAGACCAAAGTGCCAGTCGCGGTGCCGCCAAGTGCGCCGCTGCGGCAAGCGCTTGAGCGCACACGGGCGCGATAGGCAGCAGAGAGCAGGTCGCGGCCTGACACCATCCTCGCTACCGAACGGGGAACGCAGCGGGCCGAATCAGGCTTCCGCGTCTCGCCATCGCAGGCGCAACCGTTCCGGAAATCGCGGCGATCAACGGCCACAGCCTGAAGGAGGTCGGGACCATCCTCGACGCCCATTACATGCACCGTGATCCGACACTGGGCCAAGCGGCCATCAGAAAGCTGGAGGGGAGAGCAATTTCTCCCAACTAAACGCCCAACTGCCTCGGGCGCGCCCATGTTCAATCAGGGAAAAATGCTGAAAAAACAGGTGGAGGAGGGACTCGAACCCCCGACACGCGGATTATGATTCCCGATTAACCATCTGATATTGCCATCTTTTCTCGTAAAATACGAGAAATTT